>CAJVYL010000166.1 GCA_913009265.1 uncultured Methylococcales bacterium | reverse complement strand
GCATAATCATCACCCGGTGTTATTCCTTCTATATTAAATCGACGATATGCTGATTTAGCAGGGCCTTCACGATCAAAGACCACACAAGAAGCAACAGTCTGATCACCCTGAGTATGACTAATATCAAAACACTCTAATCGCTTAGGCGTTTCTGCACAGCCAAGTTCTTCTTGCAAACTTAAATAACGCGCGTACATTCCTTGTTTGTCAGATAATTTACTTAGTAAAGAATTTTCTGCATTCATTGCCGCCATTTGCAACCATTTTAATCGACTGCCACGTACATTAGAGCTAATTGATACTCCATGATTTGCCTGTTTAGATAATACTTCTATCAATAAATCCTGTTCTTCAATTTCGTGACTGACAATTAACTCATAAGGTACTTGTCTTTCAAGATAATATTGCGCAATAAATGCTTGTAAGATATGCCCAGCTAATGGCTCACCACTTATTTTTGGAAAAAATACTTTATTACCCAAACTTTGTCCATTACGGATAAAAAACACTTGTACACAAGCAATACCTGCTTTGGTTTCACAAGCAATAATATCTACATCGCCTTTTTCGCCATGAATAAAATGTTTTTCTAACACTGTGCGTAAACGAGCAATCTGATCTCTATAAATTACAGCCTGTTCAAATTCAAGTTTATTAGATGCTGTTTCCATTTTATCTATTAATTGATCAATTAGTAGATTTCCTTTGCCCTCTAAAAACAGGACCGTATTACTTAAATCTTCGGCATAGCTTTGTTTATCAATCAAATCAACACAAGGCGCTGTACATCGTTCAATTTGGTACTGCAAGCATGGTCTGGTCCTATTGCTGTAATATGAATCTTCGCATTGCCTAACCGGAAATATTTTTTGTAATAATTTTAAAGTTTCTTTAACTGCACCCACACTTGGGTAGGGACCAAAATACTTACCCTTTTTCTTTTTTGCACCACGATGAAGTGTGATTTGTGGAAAATCATGATGACTAGAAATATATAAATAAGGATAGGATTTATCATCCCTAAGACAAATATTGTATCGAGGCTTGTAACGTTTTATTTGCTGGCTTTCCAATAATAAAGCTTCACCTTCTGTATTAGTAACAGTTACTTCAATACTGACAATTTTTGCCACCATTGCCTGTTGTTTTACAGAAGCGGTTTTGGTTCTAAAATAACTGGAAACTCTATTTTTTAGATTTTTTGCTTTACCAATATAAATAACCTGACCTTTATCATTAAGCATTTTATAAATGCCAGGACGCTTTGTCAGATTTTTTAAAAAATCTTTTATATCAAACGCTGATTCAGTCATAACTCTTGTTAATTGGAATACTAATTGATGATACTTCTTATCGTTTTAAACACATCTGCAAACATTTCAGCGGTTAATCGCTTGGTTTGTATATTATATCGGCTACAGTGATACGAGCTGATTAGCATTTTACCGTCAGCTAATTGATAACATTTATTATGCCCAAATTTAGTCGTACTTAGCTTTAATCCATACGCTTTTAGCACTGCTTGATGAGCAATACTTCCCAACACCATAATAACGGCATTATCAGTTAAATTATTTATTTCTGCTGCTAAAAAATGGTTGCACTGATTAATTTCTTTAGCTGTTGGTTTATTTTCTGGTGGCAAACACTTAACCGCATTACTAATACGACAGTTTTTTAACTGCAATCCATCATTCAAAGAACTTGAATGGGCTTGATTACTAAAACCAAAATCAAATAAAGTCTTGTATAGCAAATTACCTGAAGCATCACCTGTAAAAGGGCGCCCACATGCATTTGCCCCATGTAAGCCTGGAGCCAAACCAACAATTAATAATTGAGCATTCTCATCACCAAAAGATGCAACAGGGGCACAGTGATATTCTGGATATTTAAGCTTAACTTCTGATAAATAACTAGCTAATCGCTTACACGCTTTACAATTGGGTTTAAATATATTTTTTGACGACATATTAAGTTACATTTTGGGGAGCTGGCTTTAGCCTACATTGTTTAAAAGAGCAGGCTAAAGAGGCTGCGAAAGTATTCCGTTTTTGACCTCCCCCTTTGGAAAAGGGGGATAGAGGGGGATTTTATAAAAACACAACACATTGAT
>CAJVYL010000165.1 GCA_913009265.1 uncultured Methylococcales bacterium | reverse complement strand
AATAAAATTGAAATACAAACTGATTTCCAACTACAAATTGAACATGCTTTAGATCTAGAAAATAGGCAATTAGTACTTTTTGTTGATGCCTCTGTTAACTGTAAAACAGCATTTAACTTTTCTAGATTACAGGCAGATAAAGATAAAAGTTACACAACGCATGCAATGAGTCCCACAGCTGTATTACAGGTTTATCAAGATATAAAAAAACAAACTCCACCACCCTGTTTTTTACTCAGTATTCAGGGTATTAGTTTTGAGTTGGGTGAAGAACTATGCCTACAAGCACAAGACAACCTACAACATGCAATACAATTTACCGATCAATTATTAAAAACAGCAGAAATAAACTTTTGGAATCAACAGCTGGAAAATAGTTTTGCATGAAATATCGTTATTACTCTATCTCAGTTTCACCATTCAATCTTACCTTATCATTATTAGCTAAGGCATTATAAATAATAGTTGCTGCTCTTGATGCAGATGCTGAATTACCCGCATAAACATCATTCATGGCATATTGTTGGATACGTTCTCTCATCGAATCAAAAGAAGTAAAATTCATAGGCTCTGGAGTTTCTAGAATCAAATCAATTCGACCAGCCCCAACATTGCTTATCACATCAGAGCTAAGCGCCTTTACTGCTTCTGTCTTATTACTCTTACTTCTATTGCGTTCAGCATTAATACTAATAGATTTATATGTTCTTGATACTTCTGACTCACCATCAACAAAGTATTGATCTAATGGGGTATCAATTCTGGCACTATTATTAACATCAATATTATCAATAAATTTATTAGGTAATGTCATCTGCTGATCTTCAGCTCTGGTTACACCAACAATACTCGCATTAGCCTTTAATTTTGATGGAATAAGTCTTTCTGCCCTGATTATCTGTTTCTTTTTTTCCTTGTTAGGGTCTGTTCCATTATCTAACGCCGCAATATAAGCATTATTTAAAGGTCTGTCATAAATAGCTTCAATTTTATATTCGACAATGCGTTCTTTATCATTGACCTCTTCTTTGACATATTTTTCCACTGCTTTTAAATGGCTATCAGGGTCATTATTATTAGTCCAGCGTGTTAACGGTGTTAAATTTTGCCATGTATTACCTGGACCATGCACATTATCATTTAATAAATGACCTTTAATATAATAACTTGCTCCTCTTGCTGTCCTGCGCTGATTTAATTTTTCAAAACTCTCTGTTGTTAAGCTACTTGAAGGACTGCTACCATTTGGCCCTGTCTTAGCAAGCCTAGGTGTAAACATTGAGGTACCATATCCAGCGGAGGTTAATCCACCATATACAGGAGGTGAAGATATTGGGCTATCCACAGCGCCTTCCATTAATACCGCCGTATTTTCAGCTAAGCTATTTAACTGCTGATCAAATTCTTCTGATTGCCCTTCTTGTGCCTGATTAGCATTATTAGAACTCGTTTGTTCACTAGAAAGTCTAACAAGGCTAGAAAATAATGATTCTGCATTAGTCTTTGCAACTTGTTTTTCTGCTTTTTTAGGATCGTTATTACTAATAATAAGCTGATCTAAAAATTCTCTGTAATTTGTAGGATGGCTTGCAACCATAAACCTTAAGTTATTTTCATCACCTTCAGTATATAAACTATGAGACTCTCCACTTGCAGTACGAAATGTTTTTCTTTTTCGCCACCATTCTGTAACAGCTGAAATAGCTGATCGTCCCATATTTATTAAACTACTTCCTGCGCTAACTGCTTTATCAACCAACCAAGTTAAAGCTTGATCAACCATATCTCTGACACGACCAATCATTTCTCCGATTCGTCTACCTAAATCACTCAACCCAACTTGATTTGCCAGAAAACCAATGGCTATTGGAACAGCTCGTCCCAAAGCATTTTCCAAAAAGTTTGCTGCACTGGCTACACTGCCTGCAGCGATCTCTGCCACCCCTTCCACAAAGGAATTAACAATTTGTAGCATTTCCCTTAAATAACGAATAAAGGATTGTATGGCGTTAAAAAATGCCATAAAACCATTAACTACCGCCATAATCCCTGTGGGATCTAACATACTTAAAAGCTTAGTGGTTACTCGCTCAATAATGCGTGTGACAATCCAGTTACGAATAGATTCTAAGACGGTATCCCATAAACTACTGAGTCGTTCTTGAATATATTCCCATATAGCAATAGGGCCTCGTGTAACTACATCTTTAACAAATGCCCAGGCACCTGTTAG
>CAJVYL010000164.1 GCA_913009265.1 uncultured Methylococcales bacterium | reverse complement strand
TATATCGCATTAATAGCTTCATCAGTTCAGTTAGTTGAAATGATTTTAAAGAAATTTAGCCCTGCACTATTTAGAGCATTAGGAATATTTCTACCACTAATCACCACCAACTGCGCAATTTTAGGTGTAGCTCTATTTCAAACATCAAGAGGTTATGACTTCTTGCAATCAGTCTCTTTTAGTTTAGGCGGCGGAGCAGGTTTTGGCTTGGCTATTATTTTAATGGCAGGGTTAAGAGAAAAGCTAGAATTATCTAATCTTCCCAATATCACTCAAGCAGCTGCTTTAAGTATGATGTTAGCAGGAATTTTATCGCTTACTTTTATGGGATTTGCTGGTTTAGGTACGACAGCATAAAGGGGAGATTATGATTAATTTAATAGTTACAATACTTATTATTTTTTCTGTATTAATCGCGTGGGTATTAATTCAGCAAGTAGCAAGAAAATATGCAGCCGATCACCCTGAAATGGGGCCAGTAAAAGAGGAAGGCTTAGGCTGTGGAAAAACTTGTGGTTGTAAAACTAGCTGCAAAAAAGAAGACTCTATTTGATTCAATACATTAAACCTATCTACTTCTTATAAATCATCAAAAATACTTTATAAAAACTTATCATTAGATAATGGATAATATAAGCATTTTCCGCATCTTAAATAAAACAAATATATTTTAAGTGATGCGAAAAATGCAGCTATCATGGATTTTTTAGTCAGCTAATGTCAATCCACTAGGAACTTTTGATGGAACTGTAGATCTTAAATCCAAGCTTGAAGTATCAGTAAGTGCATGCAAAAACTCCATTAAATTAGCAAACTCTTCCTCGCTAAGATTAATTTGGTCCAGCTCAATGCTACTTGCAAGAGCAGATCGACTTGCTTCATTATTATGAACTACAAAGTCTGTTGGATCTAAATCACTTTTTGATGGTAAAACAGCTTGATTTGTATCGTAATTATTTAAGCTATTCACTGGATCTAAATGATGACGAACAATACCCTCTAAGGTATTATAAGCACCATCATGCCCCCAAGGCCCGGTAATTGCGACATTACGTAATGTTGGTGTTCTAAAGCGATAACGGTCTGCTGAATCTCCAGTAAACTGTTCTCGACCAAAGTCATCCTGCCCATTAAGGCCATCACCTTTACCTGAGCCTATTTGAGGAATACCTACAGAATAATATTGCTCATCTGTTTGAAATTTTCCACTATGGCACATTATACATTTAGCCTTTGTGTTAAATATTTTCATTCCTTCTTCGGCATTTGAGCTCATAGCGTTCCAATCACCTCTGAGATATCGATCAAAGGGGCTATTGTCAGCACGGAAAGCAACAGTTTCATAAGCTCCAATTGCATTAGCAATATGGGTAAAATCAACCTGGCTTTTATCGCCGCTTAAGTTAGGGTAAACATCAAAAATCATTGCAAGATACTCAGGAATATCAGTTACACGTTTTGTAAGTACTCTCCAAACACCTCTTACGCCCTCTTCAGTATTAGCAATCGAAACATCATTTTCATTCCCTTGCCCAGCCATTTCCGCTCCCGAAGTAACAGGAAACATTGCCTGTGCCGCAACCGGAGAATCTATCCCAAGTAAAAAATCATCACCAGCAGGAGTTATAAAGCCAGTTGGATGTGTTGCATCTATTGCCAATCTACCATCATGAAACATTGTGGTAAATTCATAAGATCCTAAATTAAAAACATGGGGGGCATTACGAGGTACTCGCTCATGAATTGCATCAGCTCCCGTACCAGTATTTCTTGTTATACCAAGACCCTGACCACCTTCACCAACAGGTAGAGATAAACCATCTCCTGATGCTGCTAAGGCGTGGTGACAACTGGCACAAGCAATGTTTTTATTTCCAGACAATATTTTGTCATAGAAAAGCAATTTACCCAATTCTTCTTTAGCTATATTCCGTGCCGGGTAATCAGCATCAGTAACAGGTTCAGGTAAATTCCATTTACCTTTTTGAGCTGAAAAGGCTGGTGCAGAAATTAAAGATGCAATAAGCAGGGAGCTCGTTAACAGTAATTTATTTTTATCGTGCATAATGTTTCTTATAGTTATTTTCTATGAAACATTTTATTATCATTATTCATGCCACAATAGAAAAGTAGGTTTTTTATACATTACTTTCAATATGTTATGATTTTTTTGATGTTCTATACCTTATACCAAGACAAATAACCCCAATATAAACTGTGTTATATGACTTACATCTAAATGTCGTATAACCTACATTCTTCTAATCTTTTACCTACTTTTAATTCTAGGGATATTAAACCAATACTATCTTATTTCTACCTTCCCTTTCCTTTAGGCAAAAAAAAACCCAACACGGTGAGGTGTTGGGTTTTTTAAATAAAAGCTTGGCAATTCCCTACTTTCGCATAGCAACCTGCTACACTATCATCGGCGCTAAGCG
>CAJVYL010000163.1 GCA_913009265.1 uncultured Methylococcales bacterium | reverse complement strand
AGACAAAGTTTATCGAGCAGTTACTAATACTATTATTATTTTTATATTAGCCATATAGGCCGCTTCCCTCCACGAAGTAGATGATTTGTAAACAAAACATCTCTAAGCTGGGTAAAGTATATATCAATAAAAAGTGTGATGTCCATCAAATAAAATGATTGAAAGATAAAAAAAAATTGACAAAAAAAACCCATATTAAATACAGGGGTTTATAGGGTATTTCTAGAAGTTAACCAGTTCTTGTATAGGCATTGGCTAACTTTTTGCTAAAGAAAGTTTACTTTATTATCAATTGTTCAGTTTACGTTCACTTTCTTCGTTAATAAAGAAAGCCAAGCGGTCATTGAGAATAGCTTGTAAGTAAAAGTTGTTGCCCTTTGCTTTTTTAGCTAATTTGATTTGTAGAATAGCAAATGAAGTATGGCCAACAGCATAATAATATTCTGCTAAATACCTATGTGATTCAGCATCTTGTTTTAAATCGGCAAAAGCTTGAGCTAGCAATTCAAAATACAGGGGCTGCTTTTTTGATTGGTAACTAAGAGTCTCTAAAATGGTTTTAGCGAGCTTAGGTTTCTTGGCTTTTAATAAGGTATTGATATATTCAATTTTTATTGGGTTATTAGTTGGGAAATTTGACAAAGCTTGCTTAAAAAGGGCAAGGGCTTTGTTATATTTTTGCGCTTTAAGTGAGGTATTGGCTAATCCATAGGCATACTGAGGCTGCTCTGGATAACTATTATTTAATGTCTTAAATATTTTTTCAGCAGCTACATAATTTTGTTTTTCTAAATGAACTAAAGCTATTCCATATTGAGTAATTGCTCTTTGGTTTTGTGTACCTTGATTCTCCCTTGCCTTAAAGTGATTGAATGCAGTTTCAAGAGTAGAGGCGGTCATTACTCTTAGTTTTGTTTTTGTTAGTAGGTAACCTTGGGAGTCAGGGTATTGTTTGTAAGGGTACTTATTAGCTCTACCTCGGGTATCAGAAATACGAGAAATTGAAACGGGGTGAGTACGTAAAAATTCTGGAATATTCTGCCCATAATAACGGCTTGATTGTTGTAAACGCTCAAAAAATGTAGGCATACCTCTTGGATTATAACTAGATTTTGCCAAGGTTTTCATTCCTACTCGGTCAGCCTCTTTTTCATTGTCTCGAGTAAAGTCTATCTGGAATTGTATGCTGCCAGCTTGTATTGCTATTAAAGCGGCTTGCGCCATTTCTGGTGATTGGGTACCAATTAATAGAGCTGCCAAAGTAGCCGCTGCAGTTGGAATAGAGAGTCTGCTGGCTGCTTCAAATGCGCGATATAAATGACGTTGTGTAATGTGGGCAATCTCATGAGCCATTACAGATGCTAACTCACTTTCTGATTCAGTAAGCAGTAATAAGCCAGAATTAACCCCAATATAGCCACCAGGACCTGCAAAAGCGTTGATTTGCTTATCTAATACGATAAAAAAGTGATAAGGGTTGGAAGGGGTGTCACTGTTAATCACTAATTTTCGACCAATAGATTGAATATACTGCTGTATTTCACTATCTTGGTTTATTTTTAATTGCCTATGTAGGCTTCGGAAAAATGCATCACCTAATTCTTTTTCTTGAGCGGGTGAAATTAATGTGCCAGAAGAATCGCCTAAATCAGGTAATTTAATATCATCAATTCCAGTTGCGGTAGACTTTGCACAAAAAATACAAAGTGAAAGAAGGAGCACAAAGTTTTTAGAATTAAATAACATGCCAGCTAGACTGAAAAAGAAATAATTGGTTCCAAGTATTTAGGCATTATAAAATAAATGATAAATTTAATAATTATGTTTTTAATTTCGTAGTGAGATGAAATGAAATATGCGATACAGGTTAATGCAAGCCCTTATCTTTCAAATGTAGGATATTCTGCTTATCAATTTATTGAGGCAGCATTAAAGCTTAATCATGAAATATTTAGAGTGTTTTTTTATCAAGAAGGAATCTACCATGCTTTTAAGTATTCGACACCACCAGATGATGAATTACAAATGACAGCAAAATGGACTGAGCTAGCTAAAGAATACAATATAGATTTAGTTGTGTGTATTTCAGCTGCTCAAAGGCGTGGGTTGTTATGTAGTGATGAAGCAAAAAGGCAAGGTAAAGTTGATCAGGATTTAGCTGACGGTTTTAGAATATCAGGCTTAGGGCAGTTATTAGAAGCAATGTTGCTTGCTGATCGATTTATAGAGTTTGGGTAATCAAATAGCCATGAAAAAAATTTTATTTATTATGGATAAACCACCACACAGTGGAATTCAACTACAAGAAAAATTAGATGTGATTTTAACAACAGCAGCATTTGATCAAAAAGTTGCATTGTTATTTTTAGGTGATGGCATCTTCCAGTTAAAACAAATGCAGCAGCCAGAAAAACAAGGATTAAAAGATACGGCCGCTATTTTTAATGCTTTAGAAATTTATGATGTAAATGATATTTATACAGAAGTTGAATCTTTACAAGAAAGAGGGTTAAAACCTAGTGATTTGAGTTTGCCAGTGAAAGAATTTTATCGTAAAGACATTAATGAATTAATGCAGTCTTATGATGTGGTTTTATAGGGGTAATAGAAAGGCGTAAATTAAATTGAATTTCCTAGTGTGCCAGACTTTGTTTAATCTTGATCTTATCAAGGCTTGTTGGTGCACTATAGGGGGGATGATTCCATGCAGCCTTATACTTTAAAGAAAGTACTTGCGATATATCCACAGTATATTTAAGGTTTGTCACACTTTGTTACAAATTGATTAATTTAAGACATATTTTAGCAATAGTTTTTATTTATCCTTAGCGTGACTTTGTAATTTTACGATTACAAATTAATAGTATTGATTTACTAATTTCATTTTAAAGGATAAAAAGTATGAATAGATCATTGGGTTATATATTTTCAGCTTGCGCTTTATTGTTAAGCTCGCAAGTTACATCGGCTGCTCAACCCGGGTCAAATGCTCCTCATTTTAAAGCAAGAGCATTTTATGGTGACAAGGTTTTAGATCGTGTTGTTGCTATTGATGTACATAAAATGAAGTTGGCAGGAACAGTTGATACGCAAGGAATAACACCATACCCGGTTGACCAAGCTGGAACGTTAGATAAAGTCTATGCCATTACTCGTGGTTCTGAATCAGTTGATGTTATTACTGCTGATTCTTTGAA
>CAJVYL010000162.1 GCA_913009265.1 uncultured Methylococcales bacterium | reverse complement strand
AGTGCCTGTAAAGTACTATCCGTATTAGCTAGCGCCTCATCTAAGGCAATATTACGCAAAGCACTATCACCACTATTAACCATGCCATCAAAAGCGGCTATCCTTATGTTTTGATCTGGGTTATTCAATAACTGTTTAAATTCATTATATTGCCCTGCATTCGCACGTATTTTTGCCAATAAGTCCGACTTATCTGCACTTAATACAGGTAACGAAAGACCTATTGCTATACAAAAACCTAAAAATTTTATTGTTCTATTTTTCATATTTATTATTTCCTTTTTTGTAAATATTCAGAGGGGCTCTAAATATTTACTCTTAATCACTAAACATCTAAGCATGTATTATTCATTAATCGCATACCAAGCACCGGCCTCTGTTTTCCCGAATGACCCCATAGTCCTAAATGTCCCTTCACCCTTTATTTCTGATTTTGCTGTAATCTCAAGATCACAAGTATAGGCATCTTTCATTGTTTTATGAGCGCTACATCCATGATTAGTTAAATTGACAAGGTGGGTCTGATATTTTGGCCCCAGTATTGCTACTGCCTTATTCGCGCTCAACAAATCTTTGCTAAATAATTCTTTAAGTTCATCATCAGAAGGCCCTCCTCCTAATAATCCACATGCTGAAAGAGTTAGCGCTACCATGAATATACTTATATTTTTTTTCATTTTGTACCCTATTAAATTAAACATCATTATTTCAAAACATACTTAACCTTGAATCATTTCATTCCCATCTGAGTCCTTTAATGAATTCAGCATAATTAAAATAAAATCAACCACTACCCATAAACCAAAACCACCAAATGAAAATAACTTAAGCAACCCTAATGTTCTATGCCCTAGATAAAATCTATCTAACGCAAGAAACCCACCAACTACAGCAAAGATCAGCGCAATACTTTGGTATTTAGTTCCCGCATTGCTTACTTCAATACCATTTACATCCGTATTAATTTGAGAACTCAGAATAAGATATAAATCAATAATTGCCCATGTAACATATAATATCAAGAAGAAAGATCCGAGCGCAGGAACATTAAATGAATAAAATATTATACTAAAAATAATAATTCCAACTTTAACAAGCGCTAATCCATAAAATCCTAAATATAAATAATGAAAAATTCCATTTAATGCTAAAAGACTCAAGACTGTCATTTCTTTTTTGTCGCTACCAACTAACTCACGACCATAAACATCTGTCTTCTTATTTAACAACATAAAAATAGCGTCAATAAGCCACCACAAACCAAAGCCTCCAAACGTCATTAGCTTTAAAATCCCTGTCCCTACTTTCCCGATATAAAATCGATCTAATCCACACCAACCAAAATAAACAGATAGCAATAAAGCAATATGATAATTAAATTCAGGAGACTCTACAGCTCTATGCTCATCGCCCTCTTTAAGTACCATTTTCTTTAGTGTATTAATTTCACTTTCAAAATCGAATAATTTTTCACTTTTATTAGAAACTTCTATTTCCTTCATTATTTTATTCCTTAACTTAGTTAGTAATCTAGCCAAACTCAAAGCACTATTTATAGTCCACCTATATTTGTAAGGTTTTATGCGGGACCGTTCGTATCTATCTTTATTTATCCAACGGAATTCTTACCAACACAGCACCCATCACATCCAACACTTTAAAGTCTTTCTTCGCGCTGTCTTTATGATTATTGTGGCAATCCACACACGATTTTGAAACGGCAATATCTGCATATAAGGCTGTGAAGTATTTTTTACCTGCGATAGTTTCTTCACCATAATAGTTTTTAGTCGGATTTTTTAAAATGAAATCCATGCCTTTTACTTCTGCTTCTGTTTTTACTTTATTTTGGCTATTAATTGGCCATGGGGAAACTAAAGAAAAGCTAAAGCCACTATTTTTTTCGCGTACTTTTTCTGCGCTGGCTCTTAACATTTGTGCAGGTAGAGGCAAGGTTACATCATCGTTATATTCTTCCGTTGCTTCAATCACTTCTTCTTCATCAACTAAGCGATGAATGACTAAATCAACATAAACTGCTCGGTCTGCTTCAATAACATCATGAATAGCATCAGCCATAACTTCCGCACTAACATCGACAGCACTGGCTGATTGAATGGAACCTGCCGCTAGTAATCCACTTAAAATAAGTGTGTAAGGTACTTTTATCATTATTTTATCCTTTGCTTTGTTATTGTAATTTTTCACGCCACATTTCCACTAACGGAATATGCTTTGCAGGTGGTTTGGAATAGTTATTATCGATTAATGTTGTATCTTGTAATGCATCAATTGAAAACCCTAAGCCATGGCAATTAATACAAACTGACTTTACCATTTTCTGGTTAGGCCTTAAATTATCGCTTTGGTTGTGCTCGACTAATTCAGATTTTTTACCTTTAATAATTCTCGGCAAATGGCACGTTGCACAAGAAACTCCACGCGGATCCTTATTTTTCCATAATTGATAATGCTGAGTTTCTTTATAAGCACGACTATGCTTATCATCATGACAAGTGAGGCACGCCTCAACGGCAGATTCTTTAACATCGAACTGATGGTCTTTATGACAAGAAATACAGCCAAGTGCTTTATTATTCTCATGCATTTCTAAACGTGCTTGTTTTGTTGTTATGGCAGATAAGCCTTGCTTTAAACGTATGCCATGCTTACTTGCCAAAAAACTTTGTGTTTCTTTTTTATGACATGATTTACAAACAGTTGGATTAGGCTTATCTTGCCACTCACCTTTGGGCTGGTGGCAAGCGCTACAGTTAGCACCAGCTAGGGCATGGCTACTCGCATCCCAGTCTTTTGCTAAATTAGCATTCACCTCTGCCGGATGGTCTTTTTGTTCCCAGCTTAATGGTGCTGAAACATGCTTCTTTTTAAATTTCTTAGATAACTGCAATTCAGGTAGCTTCGACTGCTCAAGTGTATTCGCTTCAATCTGGAGGTGTTTTTTAATAAAGCTCTTACTGTAATTGCTATAATTATCATGAAAATTATGACAATCTCCACATTTATCAAACGCTAGCCCTTTATGATTAGGTTTTCCTGCTTTTTCTCCTGTGATTTCATTATCTTCAATATCATACTTATGACATAAAATACAGAAATCAACGGGCTGAGTAACGCCTGAATGCCCAATTTTATGCTCACTATGGCAAGTAACACATTTATCTGCAGGTAACTTTACAAGTTTCTCTGCATTACTAATGTCTTTCATCCATCCGACACGGTGAGAATTAGACTTTGAATCTTTTTTATTTTTTTCTGTATGACAAGCAGTACATTTATCTTGCTTTACCTCACCTAACTGACTCCTCCCTAATTTACTTATTTTTACTTCACTTT
>CAJVYL010000161.1 GCA_913009265.1 uncultured Methylococcales bacterium | reverse complement strand
GGGAAAGTAATTGATACACTTCCTAATACTATGTTTCGCGTAGAATTAGAAAATGGTCATATTGTTACAGCCCACATTTCTGGAAAAATGCGTAAACATTACATTCGTATTCTTACGGGTGATAAAGTTAAAGTTGAAATGACACCTTATGATTTAACTAAAGGCCGTATCACTTTCCGTATGCGTTAATAAGATCTGTACTTTTGCTCACTTCCCACTGAACCAAACTAAATTATAAGTCTGGGCAGCGGGAAAGCATAAGTTTTTAATTATTTTCAGCAACGGTTAGCTCTTTACTTTCTATAGAAAAAGCTAATTCTTTATTTTCAACATAAATCCTTACATGACCACCATTTGCTAACTTTCCAAATAGCAAATCATTAGCCAATGGCTTCTTAATTTTTTCCTGAATTAATCTTGCCATCGGTCTAGCACCCATTTTTGGGTCACAGCCATTTTCAGCTAACCACAACCTCGCCTCAGAATCCAAAGATAAGGTTACGTTCTTTTCAGTTAGCACATGCTCTAACTCAAAGATAAACTTATCAACCACACTACCTACAATTGATATATCTAATGGTTTAAACTGTACGATAGCATCCAAGCGATTTCTAAACTCAGGTGAAAAATTTCTTTCAATAACTTTTAAACTGTCAGAAGCATGATCTTGCTGAGTAAAACCAATAGAAGCACGACTTCCCTCTTCTGCACCAGCATTAGTCGTCATCACTAAAATAATATTGCGAAAATCTGCTTTGCGACCATTATTATCAGTTAAAGAACCATGATCCATAACCTGCAATAATAAATTAAATACATCAGGGTGTGCTTTTTCTAGCTCATCCAACAACAATACAGCATGAGGATGCTTATTAACCGCTTCTGTTAGCAACCCACCCTGATCATAACCAACATACCCTGGAGGCGCGCCAATCAGGCGAGAAACAGTATGACGCTCCATATATTCGGACATATCAAAGCGAATCAATTCCACACCCATCACTTTTGCTAATTGCTTAGTGACTTCTGTTTTACCCACCCCTGTAGGACCAGAAAATAGAAAAGAGCCAATTGTTTTAGTCGTATCCCTTAAACCTGCGCGCGACAACTTAATAGCTGATGCTAATTCAGAAATTGCTTCATCTTGCCCAAAGACCAACATTTTTAAGTTTTTCTCTAGCAACTCCAGCTTATCTTTATCACTATTAGAGACTGATTTTTCTGGAATACGTGCAATTTTGGCAATAATCTCTTCAATTTCAGCGATATCAATAATGGCTTTACGCTCATCATCCTTAAATAATCGCTGTCTCGCACCCGCCTCATCTATAACATCAATCGCCTTATCAGGTAAAAACCGATCAGTAATAAAACGATCTGATAATTCAGCAGCCAATCTTATCGCTTCTTTGGTATATTTTAAATCATGATGCTCTTCAAAACGTGACCTTAAGCCTGTTAATATTTTGATAGTGTCTTCGACAGTTGGCTCAACAACATCAATTTTCTGAAAACGTCTTGCTAAAGCATGATCTTTTTCAAAAATCCCACGATATTCTTGGTAAGTAGTCGAACCAATACAGCGTAATTGCCCCGATGCTAAAACAGGCTTAATCAAGTTAGAAGCATCCATCACACCACCAGAAGCAGAACCCGCCCCAATAATTGTATGAATTTCATCAATAAATAAAATAGATTCAGGCTGTTTTTTAAGTTGATTAATTAAAGCTTTTAAACGTTTTTCAAAATCGCCACGGTATTTAGTACCCGCAACTAAGGCACCTAAATCTAATGAATAGATAACATCACCCAGCAGGACATTAGGAACACTTTCTTCAACAATACGCCTTGCCAAACCTTCAGCAATAGCTGTTTTACCAACACCCGACTCACCCACTAACAATGGATTGTTTTTTCGCCTTCTACAAAGCACTTGAATGGTACGCTCAACTTCTTGCTCACGACCAATTAAAGGGTCAATCCTACCAAGCCTAGCTTCTTCATTAAGGTTTGTTGCATATTTCTCAAGAGGTGACGATTCAGCTGGCTCAGTACCCTCTTTTTCAGCTGCTGATATTGATTCTTCATCAGCCTCAGAGTCTTCTTCAATTTTAGTAATTCCATGAGCCAAGTAATTAACGACGTCCAACCGGCTTATTTCAAATTTACTAAGGATGTAAACAGCATGAGAATCTTGCTCACTAAACAAGGCAATAAATAAATTAGCCCCTGTCACTTCTTTTTTATCAGAAGCCTGAACATGAAAAACAGCGCGTTGCAACACTCGTTGAAAACCTAAAGTTGGCTGAGTTTCACGTTGTAAATTTTCGGGAATAAGAGACACAGTTTCATCAATAAACTGCGTTAACTCTCCACGCAAGGCCATAGAATCACAACCACAGGCTTGAACAATAGGTTTAACCGTTTCATTATCCAACAGAGCCAATAACAAATGCTCCACTGTAATAAATTCGTGACGCTTACTATGAGCATTAGTAAATGCTTGATTTAATGTAATTTCCAGTTCTTTACTTAGCATAATTATTCCTTACTACTTACGCTTCTTCCATCGCACACAATAGTGGATGATGATTTTCACGTGAATATTCATTAACCAGATGTACTTTAGTTTCTGCTACGTCTTTTGTATACACACCACAAACCCCGACACCACTAGTATGAACCTGCAACATAACTTGTGTCGCCTTATCTTCATCCATATTAAAATGATCTGTTAATATTTCCACAACAAAATCCATTGGTGTAAAGTCATCATTTAACAATACAACTTTATATAAGGGCGGACGCTTTAGTTTTGGCTTAGCTTCTTGTACTGCTATACCGCTATCATCCTCATGATTTGGATCAATATCTGACATACTTCAAACTTTATAATTTAATAACCGTTAAAGTGTAACATAGTGCCTAATGTTATAAATTTCAATCTTTACACATCAATAAAACAATTCTAGTAAAATATAATCCTTTAGAATAATTGAGAAAATCATGGTTTGGAAGCCCCATGCAACAGTTGCAGCCGTTATTGAAAAGGACAATAAATTCCTATTGGTTGAAGAACACACAAACAATGGAATTGCATTCAATCAACCTGCTGGGCATTTAGAAAATGGAGAGTCTATTTTAACCGCAGTAAAACGTGAGGTTAATGAAGAAACCGCTTGGCAATTTGAACCTGAATATATTATTGCCATTCAACTCTGGCGTAAAAACCCTGACTTTCCAAGTTTTTTAAGAGTTTGCTTTGCTGGAAAAGTTCATTCATTTGCTCCTGAACAAGCCTTGGATGATGACATTATTGCCACACATTGGCTTACTCGTGAGCAAATAGCAGCAAAAAAGTCTCAATTACGAAGCCAATTGGTTTTAAATACTGTAGATGC
>CAJVYL010000160.1 GCA_913009265.1 uncultured Methylococcales bacterium | reverse complement strand
ATACTTTACGCCGACTGGAAAGACGCGGTTATTCCAAGATGCCAAAACTATTTCCGATCTTCTGGCTGTGGTTATGGGCAGAAGGAATTAAGAAAAGAGGGCGCATTTAAAAAACAACGCGGATTCCGTATCTTGTAAGCAATTTAACATCACCAAATATCTAATATCCGGCTCCCACATCTTTTCCACAATCTTTCAATAATTGCTTAAGCTGCGTAATCTCATCGCGTAATACTCGCGTTGCTCCATACGCTTTTAATTGTTCGATGGGTATTGTGCATAAATGGTATATTATTCTCTTAATGGGGGCTTGTGGAAGAATCCCCAAAAGTGTTCGTTCTGAACTATGTACCTATAAGTACTGCTTCAGCAACCTGTTTTTTTATACATCATAAAAATATAGGGATTTGGTTGAAACCTGTGCATATCCTACTTCCATAAGGATGAGTTCATTTTACTAACTGAAAAATGATATTCTGAACTATGATTTACTGAACCGGTTTATTTTTCCTAAATCTGGGCATACAATGCAATTTTTTGATTGGGAAATAAGGTCCAGTCAAACCAATGTTTTTTGAACCGTCGTGTCGAATCTACAGGCTTCAAGCAATTATATTTCCAATTTACCGTAAAGAATACATTTAAAATGGTACTACTGGAAAGTGAATTAGCTCAGAACGAACACTTTTTGGGGTTCCTTCACAACACCCCTTATTCTGAATGCTAGTTATCTCAGATTTAAAAAACAAATCATAATCCTCGATGTTCAAGTTTTTCAGCTATAACTGGGCCAAGAAACAATCGGTTTTATTATATTTTTGTAAGCTATTGATTATTAAGGGAGAATGAATGTATTCCAACCAATAAGAATTCAATAAAATCAATTGGCTACAAAAACTTGAACATCGAGTAATAGTGAATTTTTTCAAAAATCAGCTAACCCGATATTTTCGATAAATCATTAGTAATTACTAATTTATGAGAACTAAGTAATGCAAAATGCATTAACCGAAAAAGAGGATATTTAGCCCCTTTTTTTATAGCTGGAATTTATGCTCTACCTGCGTTACTATTTTACAGTAACGTTTTTATTTGTGTTCTAAATTTAAAAAACTACTGTAGTTACCATAAAATACAATAATATGCTGATTTTAATATAAAAATCTAGATTAAACACTTATATACATTAGCTGTATAATGTATATAAGTGTTTATGGTTCTGGGGTTAAATACACAAAAAACGTTACTATATTAATGTAACTATTAGGCAATAAAATGGCAATATCTGGGGCAGATCGAACGGCTAAAAGCCGTCAAAAAAAAATTATTGATACTTACATAGATGATTTTTTGGATGGTAAAAAAACAATTTATATTCACGAGTTTATTCACTCTAAAGAGCGTGAATTTTGCCGGAAATACGCACTTCAATCCGTCGTATTTGATCTGTTTTTTACTAAAAAATTTAACGAAACTGCCCAATCTGAATTGGGCAGTAATCATGGATTAAGCTACTCTTTTAGCTCCCATGATTTATTTTTATTGTGGAATAAATTAATGAAAAAAAGGCAAGCGCTTTAACATTTCTTAGATGGGGCCTGACGTACCAGCGATATGGAAACTTACGCTAAGCCATAAGTATCTGATATATTAAGCTATCGGCTTTTGATTATGTTTAATAAATAAATCATTTAACGCTTCAGCCATTAATTTCTGCACTGTTGAATCTTCATCTAATGCTAATCGTTTAAGCTGTTTTGATACATTAGGATCAAAGAAAGCACTAATTGCCTTTTTTCCTTGTCTGCTAGGTGGTCGGTCTGCTGACGTTAGTTTTAATGGTTCTTCTTTTTTTACTTCCTGTTTTGTATTAGCTCCTTTCATTGCTAGAGCTAAACTTGGTTTCTTTGCTGCCATCAAGCTACCTTTTAAATTTGTCGCTATGTATACATGATGCTATGTTAACACATTTACTAGGTAACTTGTTTGCATAACCATTTAAACAAGGCAGTTATTTCTTCGGAAGCTTTCCCTTTAGGATCGTATTCTTGCACTCCTTGACTTGCTGTTAATGAATGAACAAAGGCTGCTCTTTGTGTAATTCTTACAGGAGAAAGGTCGATGTCATAAGAAATAATAGCCTGCTCTGCTTCATCAGCTAACCCGCCTCTTGCTTGCACACAACTTAAAACAACAGCGGCTTTTTTATCGGCAATGACAACTAAATCTATCGTGTTTTTAATCGCCCTAATATCTAGTATCGCAGGTCGGCAAGGAATAATAATAAAATCAGCTATACGTGCGGCAGCCAAAGATGACGACTCTGAATGAGGAGCAGAATCAATAAATACATAATCAGCACCTGCGTCTTCCGCTGCTTTTAATACTTTATCTAACCTAGCGGGATGGGACGAAATAACGACTGGTGATTCAGACTCTCTGTTGTCAGCCCAATCAGAAGAACTGGCTTGCGGGTCAAGATCAATAATGGCTGTTTTTTTACCTTTTAAAGTACCCGCTATAGCTAAATTAATACAAAGCGTAGTTTTACTTGATCCGCCTTTATTTGAAAGTATCGCAATAGTTTTCATTTACACAAGCCTTCTTAATAAGAATATTTATTTACAACAAGAATACAGTATGTCATAACTTCATGTCCAATACATAACATGTATACATACTATGTATTGGACATGAAAAATAAATATTTCCACCTGTTTAGTGAATTGTTTCTTGTTCTTTCTTTACAAATTTTCAAGTAAATTTAACAATGCCAACATCATGTTTTTAGTGATTTTTATATAAGGAGTTTGAAGTCCAACGGTACGAAAACCCCAGCTAATCTCCATAATCAGTAGGTTTTATGTGTTTAATGGTCTTATTTTTCCATTTAAAATGAGATCTAAGGTTGCCTAACTGATGTTAGGCAGAGCCCCTATTTTTCAGTTAGTAAAATGAACTCATCCTTATGGAAGTAGGATATGGCCAGGTTTCAACCAAATCCCTATATTTTTATGATGTATAAAAAACAGGTTGCTGAAGCAGTACTTATAGGTACATAGTTCAGAACGAACACTTTTGGGGGTTCTTCCACAAGCCCCTATAAGATTTAAAGTTAAACTTCAAATCCCTATTAGGGCTACAAGATCAGATTAGAGAACTATTGCTTCGGTTGTACCTAATTCTAGAAATGCTAAACGTAATAAACTTAAAATATATCAAGTTACAGCTGAAATTGAGTGCATCACTGATGAAAAATACCTATAGCTAATTATACAAAGAAAACTAAAGCTAACCCTCTGGGTAATTCCAGAGGGTTGTGATAAAGGGTAATATTTTGTAAAAATCCTATATTGAATAATGTTACAATAAATCAACTTGATAAAATGTAACATTATTCAAATGACAAAATCAAACTGGGGTGGTAAACGTGAAGGAGCAGGACGTAAACAAGCTCAAGAAACTAATAAATCTCGGGTTGTACGTGTTGATGAGGAATTAATACCGTTAATTAATGATTTAAAAGATCAATATAAGAAAGGTTGTGA
>CAJVYL010000159.1 GCA_913009265.1 uncultured Methylococcales bacterium | reverse complement strand
GCTGTTTTAAAAGTAGCACCCATTAATTTGCAAGGTGAATTAATCTATGAAGAATTTGAAAAGCTGATTAGTGATAGAACTAAGCTAGTTTCAGTGGTTCATATGTCTAATGCTTTAGGTACGGTCAATCCTGTTAAAAAGATTATTGCAGCGGCTAAAGCTAAAAATATACCCGTATTATTAGATGGCGCTCAAGCCATTCCTCATATGTCGGTTGATGTGCAAGAACTAGATTGTGATTTTTATGTGTTTTCTGGTCATAAACTATATGCACCTGCTGGAATTGGCGTGTTATATGGTAAGCAAGCTTTATTAGAGGCAATGCCTCCATACCAAGGCGGTGGCGATATGATTCGTAAAGTAACTTTTGAAGATACTGAATACAATGCATTGCCATACAAATTTGAAGCAGGCACGCCAAGCATTGCAGATGTAGTAGGTTTAGGGGCCGCGATTGATTATCTTACTGAAATAGGCATGGATAATATTGCTGCTTATGAGGCTGAACTATTAGATTACGCAACTGAAAAAGCCAGCAAAATTGAAGGCTTAAGAATTATTGGTGAAGCAAAAGATAAAGGCGCTATTTTATCCTTTGTATTAGATAAGATTCATCCGCATGATATTGGTACTATGCTGGATAGCTTAGGTATTGCAATAAGAGCAGGGCATCATTGCGCCATGCCTGTGATGGACTTTTTTGAAGTGCCTGCAACCGCAAGAGCTTCTTTTGCTATGTATAATACCAAAGAAGAAATTGATGTATTAATGAATGGAATAGAACAACTTATAGAGGTATTTGGTTAATGTTTGATGATTTACGCGATCTTTACCAGGAAGTGATTTTTGATCACAATAGAAATCCACGTAATTTTAGAGTGATGGAAAATGCGGATAGAGAAGTAGAAGGTTTTAACCCTTTATGTGGTGATAGATTAACTTTGTTTTTGAAAATGGATGGTGATCAAATTACCGATGCCAGCTTTCAAGGATCGGGTTGTGCAATCTCAACCGCCTCAGTGTCATTAATGACAGAAATTGTAAAAGGTAAAACAGAAGCAGAAGCAGAAGCTTTATTCACGCAATTTCATGAAATGACCACAGGCAAAGAAGAAGATGTTGATCTAGAAGCTATTGGTAAACTGGCTGTATTAGCCGGAGTTAGAGAATATCCAGCACGGGTTAAATGTGCAACATTGGCTTGGCATACTTTAGATGCTGCGTTAAAGAATGAAGCAAATTCTATTTCTACAGAATAGACGATAGGTGTGAATTTTCTAACTGATATTCAATACCCTTATCAAGGAAAATTAGCCGTTCTATGTCAAGATGACAACGCCCTAAATATACACAGTCTTGTTGCTGATAGATTAAAAGTACCTTTGTATCAATCAGCAACAAAAAATACAGCTGAAGACTTTTTCTTAACGTGGCGTGATGATCGTCTAAAGCTAATTGATAAAGATCTATTAAAAAAAGGCGGTTTATCGGTTGATATAGAACCCCGTCCAGGTGAACAACGCTCTTGGCCAGCACCTAAAAAAGGTGCTTTAGCACAAGCTTTAGGCCGAAAAACCAAAACTATCGTAGATGCAACCACTGGCTGGGGGCAAGATAGCTTGCATATGTTTCGTATGGGTTATGAATTACGTTGTATTGAGCGTTCCCCCATTATGGTTGAATTATTAGCCGATGGTTTTACGCGATTATCTGAAGTAGATTGGGTGAAAAATCTAGATGTTCAAGTCCCCGAATTAATTTCTGGCAATGCTATCGAAGTATTATCAAACCTAGAAACAAAGCCTGAATGCATTTATATTGACCCGATGTTTCCCCCAAAACGTAAAAAGTCTGCCTTGCCTAAAAAGTCGATGACTATATTGCGTGATTTATTGGGTGATGATAAAGATAGAGAGCAGTTATTTGAAATGGCTTTTCAAACGGCTACTAAAAGAGTAGTGGTTAAAAGTCCTGATTATGCAGAACCCATTGCTGGAAAGCCTAATGAAAGTTTTAGTGGTAAACTGCTTCGCTATGATGTTTATCTTAAATGAAAATCAAATAAGCTGAGCTTTGGTAGTCTTGATGAAATAAAGCGGGATCAAGATGTATCTATATTCCTTGATTCTGCTTTGCGGCATCAAGTCTACATAGATTAACCCCTTTAGCTTAATTTAAACTTCCCTCTGATTGGCAAAATAAATATACCCAAGGTGAAAAATGACAGATTGGATTGATGTTTGTGCAGAAAATGCATTAGCAGATAAAGAAAATATAATTATTGATGTTGATGGAACTGATGTTGCTATTTTTAAACTGGATGACAAGTTCTATGCAATTGAAGATGTTTGTACCCATGATGGTGCAGAAATAGCCAGTGGCGAGCTTGAAGGCGATGAGATTGTTTGCCCAAGACATGGCGCTAAATTTTGTGTAAAAACAGGTGAAGTTAAATGTGCGCCGGCTTATGAAAATGTAGAAACGTTTCCTATTCAAATAACTGATGGCCGTGTTCAGGTCAGAGATCACCGCTGGGATTAATATGGATTATTTTATTTGGGATGTTGACCCTATCGCTATTTCGGTAGGTTTTGCAAAAATCCGCTGGTATGGATTAATGTTTGCCTCGGCTTTTATTTCCAGTTATTTATTAATGACTTGGATGTATGAGCGTGAAGGTAAAAATATAGAAGAAATTGATGATTTACTGACTTACGCCGCGACAGGCACTATAGTTGGTGCTCGCTTAGGTCATTGTTTATTTTACGACCCTTCATATTATTTAAATAACCCTTTTAAAATATTAGCTGTATGGGAAGGGGGCTTAGCGAGTCATGGCGCTATTATAGGGATATTAATTGCTCTGTATTTGTATCAACGAAAAGTACCGCAATCTTATGTTTGGTTTATAGATAGGGTTTCTATAGTCTCTGCATTAGGAGCAGCCTTTATTAGAACGGGTAACTTTTTTAATTCAGAAATCTTTGGTGAAGTGACCACTGTTCCTTGGGCAGTCATTTTCCAAAAGGTAGATTTACTGCCGAGACACCCTGTGCAATTGTATGAAGCAATATCATATTTTTGTGTCTTTTTATTACTGTTATTTATGTATATAAAAAGGGATGAAAAAGATCGAGTTGGCGTCTTCTTTACAACTTTTTTAGTAACTGTCTTTACCGCACGATTCTTTCTTGAATTTGTTAAAACTAAACAAGCAGCATATGAAGATGTTTTAGGGATGTCTACAGGACAAATGTTGAGTATTCCATTTGTTTTAGCAGGATTAATTTATCTTGTTTTACCACTATTTAAGAAAAACTGATTGTTGCTCTGTTATAATTAACGGTTACTATTTATTCGTTCACTATAATTATTTATGCAAGAAATTAACCCCATAAAAAACGCTATTCTTGATTTAAGTAAAAGAGGTGCTGCGCTTAGAGATTATCTAGACTTTGACATTAAAAGTGAGCGTTTAGTTGAGGTTTTAAGAGAATTAGAAGACCCAGAAGTCTGGAGTGATCAAGCAAGAGCTCAAGCTTTAGGTAAGGAACGAGGTCAGCTAGAAACTATAGTTAATACCATTAATGATTTGGAAGGTGG
>CAJVYL010000158.1 GCA_913009265.1 uncultured Methylococcales bacterium | reverse complement strand
AATGCCTTTTAGGAAAGTGAAAGAAAAGAAAAGAGCGGCTCGGGAGCAGGTTTATAGAATGGATTCTTTAAAGGAGCTTCACGGTGGAATATATGGAGAGGCAATGATTTTAAGTTATCACCCTATACCTAAAGAAACTGCGCAGCGTGCAGAAGATTTAGGCTTATGTATCTGCGCAAGTACCGATTTATTAAATTTTAAGACTATAGTCAGAGATTGGGCTTTGCCAAAAGAAGGTAGAATTATTGAAGATGCATCTTGATGTGTATTTAAAATTAATGAATATATTTTTTATAAAATAATTGATATTACAGCTATAATTTCAATGTAAGGTATTCTGTACCAAAATGGAGTTAATTAATGGCGCGTAGAAGCCCTAGCCACCTTAAAAAAGATTTTATTGCTCAGCGTGTATTTACTGATAGGGAAATGCCTAGAAAAGCATTTTTTGATGCATTGTCTAGCTCTCAAACAAAGGATGACAATCGTATTCTTAATTTTTATGGCGTAGGTGGCCAAGGAAAAACTGCATTATGTGAGCAATTTACAAAATCTTTAGATAAGGAAAAAAAGAAAAATAAGTATTTAGGTTGGGCTAAATTAGACTTTGAAGTATCAGAGCAACGATCAATCGCAAATGCATTATTAGCTATCCGCTTACAATTAGCCGCACAATGCAAAATTCCCTTTCCAGCATTTGATACTGCTTTTGCCCGTTACTTTGCATTTACTCGCCCCGGCTTTAGTCTTAACGATGTTCATCCCGATTTATTTAAGCAACCCAATGATATATTGCAAGATGTCGAAGGTATTCTCGCTGAAGTAGCTGTGGATGTTGTAAAAGAAATTCCAGGTGCAGGTCTATTTTATAAGTACACTGCAAAATTGAGTAACTTTGCTGGTGACTGGTGGAACAAACGAGGCAAACAAGTACTTAGAGACTTAGATGAACTTGATCAACATAAATTAGTTTCCGCACTCCCTAGTTATCTTGGTGCTGATATTTATGATTGGTTGTTTGATGAAAAAGCAGTGCAAACTGGGAAAAAACGCCGTCTAGTGATTTTGTTAGATACTTATGAAGCTCTCTGGCGAGATCAAAGCGTTAAAACAGGGCTTGAAGCTATGCGTATTGATGCTTGGGTACGTGACTTGGTCGAAGAAACGCCTGGCGTAATGTACCTTGTGCTTGGACGTGACCAATTAAACTGGTCTGAAGTTGATGAGGAATGGCAAGCAGATATAGAGTCACATTTACTTGGAGGTTTGTCTAAGGAAGACGCAGATGATTTTTTGCAAAAAATCCCTATAACAGAGAGTGATGTGCGTACTGCCATAATTGACAGTGCTGAGGGGACACCATTTTATCTTGACCTACAAGTTGATCTCTATGGAGAACTTAGGCAAAAAAACACTCATCTATCTGCCAGTAATTTTGGTGGTAAGAAAAAGGAGGTTTTAGCCCGTTTTACTGACCATTTAGATCCACATATACTCCGAGCCTTACAAATTGTTTCTCATGCTCGATTCATTAACGAGAAATTGGTCTATCAGCTTGCAGAAAAATTTCTTGGAAGTAAGGCAGCTATAAACCTTAAGCAATTGATTAGCTTTTCATTTTGGAAGCAAGAGGGTGATACGTATTATTTACACTCTTTAATGCTAGAGTATTTACAGGATAGGCAGGAAATAGATGAACCAGAACTGTTTAGTGACGTTCATCAATTTTTATTTAAAATTTATGATGATAAATTGGATGAAATACAAGAAGTTGTTGATATTGCAGAATCTCACAAACAAGCACTGACTGAGGCTGGGTATCATATTCAGAAGTTTAGTTATTCAAATTTTCCTGATTGGGTTGATAAGCGAGGTGAAATATTTTATCAAGCATATGCATGGGAACAGGTGGAGCCATTGTGGGGTGCTGTATTAGAAATGCCTGACTCTATTTTAAAACAGTCGCAATACGGTGTTGCTGGTGTGCTATATAACCGAGCAAAGCTTTTTAAGCAACAAGGTAAGTATAAGGAAGTTGAGTCTTTACTTAAACGGTGTTTAGATATTTCGGAAAATACTTTAGGTGAAGAGCATACTTCAGTGGCAAATACTTTAAACCTGTTAGCTAGTAATTATCAGTTACAAGGTGAATTTGATGCAGCTGAAAAGTTATATAAACGATCTCTTTCTATCATTGAAAATATTTTAGGCCGTGGCGACTTAGAATTTGCAAAGGTGCTTTGTAATTTAGCTATAAATTACAAAAAACAAGGTAAAGAAAAGGATGCAGAGCTATTTTGGCTGGAATCCATACAGCTAATAAAATATGAACTCGGTCCTAGGCATAAAGAAGTGGCAACAATTTCTTTTAATTTAGCCAGTCTTTATCAAGAGCTAGGGAAATATGATGAAGCTAAACGGTTTTATTTACGAGCTCTTTCAATAAAGAAAAAAATACTGGGAGATAGGCACCCAGAAGTGTCTAGTATCTATAGTCATTTGGCGACAGTGTTTGCAAGACAAAAAATGTATACAAAAGCTGAAGAATTGTACTTATGTTCAATTTCAAATATGGAAGATGTTTTAGGTAAAAATAATCCACTAATACAGGATTCTTTATGTAAATTAGCTGCCTTTTATCAAATACAGGATAAGTATAGTGAGGCTGAGCTCTGGTGTTCACGAATATTCTTGATGATGGAAATAGAAAGTGATAGAGGGCGACTATACCAAGCGATTGCTTTGGCTGAGTTTTTAGCTAAGCTGTATTGGAATCAAAGTATGTATGTAAAAGCTGAAGAAATGTACCACCATACACTTGATATGCAGAGAAAAATACAGGATGGCGACCAGCTCTTAGTGGGGGTAACTCTTCATCATTTAGGTGATCTTTGTCAGCTTCAAAATAAAGATGAGGATGCTGAATCTTACTATTCAGACTCCCTTATGATAAAAAGAAATATATTGGGCGCTAAAAATATTGAAGTTGCAAAAACTATGAATAATTTGGCTAATCTGAATAAAAAACAAGGTAAATATGAAGATGCTGAGCAGTTATATCAAGACACTTTTTCAATCTTTGAAGGTGAATTGGGAAGAACTCACTTTGCGATTGTTGATATATTAAGAAATTTAGCAGATTGCTATCAGAAACAGAATAAATATGTGATGGTAGCTATAACAATGAGTATTTTGGCAGATTGTTGTGAACAGCAAGGAAAATATAATGATGCTTATTCTCTTTTTGAATGTTCATTAACAGTGTTAAATGAATCTTATCCAGATGGCGATAAATTTATTGATCAAGTGCAAGAAAACTTTGATAGTTTGAAACGAAAAATAAATTGATTTTTAGTTATGTTTTTTATAAATATTAATAAAATGAGAATAGCTTGTTATTGGCCTTTATTGAGTTTTAGTGTGCTTTGTTTAGGGAGTCTGCATTGTAATTTCCCCTGAAAATTAATATCAATAATATACTAAGAGAAAAAATTTAAACTGTAGATAATTACCCCTATAAACTTTATGCATAAAATTACTTTAAAAATACTGTTACTTCTATTATTAAGTTCTATTCAAGTAGTCTTTGCTAGGCCGATAGCTGTTGTTATGGATGACTCAGGATCTATGGATGGAGAGTATCAAACAGCACTTTTT
>CAJVYL010000157.1 GCA_913009265.1 uncultured Methylococcales bacterium | reverse complement strand
CTTCAAATAATTAAAGACGGGCTTATTAGGATATATATAAAAACCTTATTAGTCACTAGATTCAGCTATCATTAAAAATAAAACAGATATAGTCCGTATGACATTTACGAAATGCGATTGAATTAGTTTAGTACCACTAACATCCCGTATTACGCAAGCTTCATAACGGGCTACAAAAAATTTTAGTGATGAGTTGAAGTTACTCGTAATTAGGGAAAATATATCACTATCGAAAAAATAGACTCATATAAAAACTTATGCTACTTTTTTTCTAGCTCCAATCAAAGTCATTAAACCAGCAGAAAATAACCATAAAGCTGCCGGTATAGGCACTTCAGAGATTTCAGGGTCCGTCAAGCTTAATTCATACTCACCAACTCCTAGGAACCCATTTCTTTCCCATCCCTCCTCAAGGTTACTTACCGCCAGATTATAATAATTTAAAGGATTAGCTTCCCACATACTAACAGCTAAATAATACACCCCTGAATCAAACAACGCCAAATCCCCAGCTACTATAGAAGGAAGAAAATTGCTACCAGAAGTGTCGTCATTATCGAACACCAAATTCCCTGCTGAATCAAATAACCACAAATATGGATCAGAATCATCATCACCAAACTCATCTACAAAGTTTGCTGTCATAGAGACAGAAAATAAGCTAGTATTCGTAATGTTGATTTTATATGCATCAATATCACTTACTGGAAAGTCAGGGTCACTGTTATCTAAGTTAATAAAAGACCCTTTAATTTCATTCAAAGATCCAATACCTGTCGTATCTTGAGCTGTTGACATTAACTCACCAGCATCACCTATTTCATTAAAAGTTGCAGCTGAACTGATATTAATAAAACTAAAAAACAAAACAAGAAATGATAAAAAATAATTCATCGATAATCCTTAAAAATAAAAAATAAAAAATAAAATTGCCATTATTTATGGCAGCTTAATATTTACGCTTAGATAAAACTTTAGTTAACTGTTCTAACTCACTCGGTGAGTTTAACAATAGCCCCCTAATAGAACCTTTTATTTCTGGGAATCTATTTACAACTTCAACTAACTCATTTTTTCGAAGCTGCCATAATAAAAGCAACTGAGCGTTAAAAGCTGCATGTAACTCTCCATCTAAAACATCAATCTGTTCCCATAAAAACAAAACTCTAGGTTTCAATAAATTAGGGTTAACTCGATCAACATACACAGACATCATTACTGCTTTTAACGCATTAGCTCGTGTTTCTTGGTGCATTGACTCAATTAAAGCTAGATCATACCAAGTAAAAGGAGCAACCGGCATCAAAACTAAAGCAATTTGTGTCGTCGCATGAAGATCTGAAATAACATCATCGACCGCAACTGCATCGTCCGCATTCGCAATAAAGTTCTTAATCTTTAACTGGCTTAACTGATGCCAGTAAATACTATCATCCACCCATTCCAACGCATTATCTAAATGTTTATATGCATTAAGGTACACATCGACAGAAGGGTATTGCCCTGTATGATGAAGCTGTTCGATAACTATATCTGAATACAATGCCTCTGTGCTAGCAATAAAACGAGGAAGTGCCAAATAAATTAACAGCCCAGCTATACAGAGCAGAGCTGTACTATAAACTTTCTCAATCACAATATATTAAGTTGAATAAATTTGAAACAAGAAATATCGGCAATACTAAATAATAAAAAGCCTGACAAGGCCAAAAAACCAAACCTCAATTAGGGCTTGGTCTTTCTTCAATTTGTGTTACTTTATCTTCAGTAGATTGCTCTACCTTAACAACAACTTCAGCTAACTTTACCGGGTCATCTGCATATTTAACCTCAAATCTCTCAATTTTTAGAGCTGCTCTTGCCTCTAGTTTTGCAATTTTCTTCTCCGCAGAACTTTTAGCAAAAGCGCCTGATGAAAAAGCCAACACAGCAACGACCGAAACCGTTTTAATTAATAATTTCATATCACCACCAATTTAACAAAAAATAAACACTTAGAGTGAATACTAGCAATTTAAAATAACATAATCAACTAACATAATATTGTCCATACTTACCGTAATGGTAATAATAGCCTGAACCCCCGTAACCACCCCGCCCGTACTGTTTTAAATCAACCTGTTGCAAGATAATTCCAGCGACATTATCCGCCCCTGACTGCCCCATTTGGTGCAACGCTGCTTTTACTACTTTTCTCGGCGTATCATCCCACTTTAAAACAAATAATGTTTTATCCACCAATCGCGATAAAACCCGTGAATCTGTCACAGACATAACTGGCGGGGAGTCTAAAATAACCAAATCAAAATCGTTTTTCAATTCATCTAATATATTTTGCATTCGTTTAGAAGCAAATAAATCAGCTGGATTAACATAACTCGACATACCGCGAGACAACACCTTCATTCCTGTTTTATCATCAGTCAGTAACACATCACTCACGGCTAATTCATGCTGCATTAATAAATCAGTTAACCCTGGCTGACTAGTATCCATAGCCAACTGTTTCTCTACCGTTGGCCGCCTGAAATCAGTATCTACCAACACTACTTTCTGTCCTGCTTGCGCAGAAACCCTAGCAATCAACATCGCCAACGTACTTTTACCTTCAGATGGTACCGCAGATGTCACTAACAAAGCCTTTACCTGCTCATCAGGATTCAATAACATCAAAGACACGCGCAACGAATTAATCGCTTCTGTTAGAGCAGACTGTGGCTTATCTAACACATAATCTTGAGCCTTTAATTTACTCGTTGCAGTAGGAATCACTCCTAATGTTGGTAAGCGAAAATGCTCTTCAATTTGCTCAGGGCTGCGTAAACCAGGATTTAACATTTCCAAAACAAACACTAGCACCACCGAGAAAAACAAACCGCCCATTACACTAACAATCAATAAGAGTTTTTTCTTCGGAAATGAAGCCATTAACGGAATTTCCGCTTCAGAAATCACCCTCGCATTTGCCTCATCCATCCCTTGCGTCGATGTTGTTTCTTTGAAGCGATTTAAAAAAGTCTCAAATAAAATTCTATTTGCAGAAGCCTCTCTTTCCAAAGCGCGCAATCCAACCTCTGCTTCACGATTGCCACCCGTTTCAGCCTGAATTTGCTTAAGACTTGAGCGCAATGAATATTCTCTGGTTTTTGCAACCTCTACTTCATTTTGTAAACTTACGGCAATTTTGTTAATTTCAGATTTAATCTTAGCCTTAATATCTGCCAGTTCAGCTTGCGAAAGCAGCATCTTAGGATGCTTTCTACCAAACTCCACAGACATCTCAGAATACTTCCGCTGTATAGTTGACTCTTGTTCTTTTAAAAGCTGAATTAACCTAGAATTTAACACTTCAGAAACACTACCCACCTCACCACCTTGGCGTATTAAACGTTGAACTTGGCGCATACGTGCTTCTGCTTCTGCACGCTTAGTACGCGCAATAATTAATTGAGTATTAATTGCAGAAAGCTGCTGTTGCGAGAGTCCCATAGATCCTTTTACTCGAGTTAAATCATTTTCCTGCCGATATCCCTCTACGGCCTGCTCAGAATACGCAACTTTATCTTTTAAAGAAGCGAGTTGATCATTTAGCCAATCTGTTGCTTTTTTTGTTGCATCAAACTTAGCTTCAAGCTGACCAATAATATATTTATCTGCCAACGTATTTGCCATTTT
>CAJVYL010000156.1 GCA_913009265.1 uncultured Methylococcales bacterium | reverse complement strand
AATCATCAATTGGTGGATGTGTTTATTAATAAAAGAGAAGGGGTAGCGAAACAGGTTGAGTTTGTGAATGATGCGCCGAGTTATCGCTTAATCGAGGGCATATCACGCGTGAGTCATGCCGATAGAGTGGCGAAGAAAATAGGTTTTTCTAAACAAGATATCGATAATTATTTAGCGGATTCAAAATAAGAATTAGCGATTAAACATTGTTAGTAAGTATGAAAAATCCTCACCCATTATGAAAATGAGTGAGGCTTTTTTGTGTCGCTAAGTAAACGCGGAGGAGCTTACATCATGCCGCCCAAAACACCACAAACTCACCAGTATAGAGTTAGACAAGTAGTCGCAGCACAATAACTGTCTACATGACATCAACAGACCAAAAGTATCTTAAGAAGCGTGGCAATATTTGGTGGTATCAAAGACGCATACCAAAAGAACTACTTGATCAGTTTGATGGCCAAACAGCTATTTCAAAAAGCCTTAAAACTGTTGATATTCATGAAGCGAGACTTAGACGAGACAATTATTAACGGTAAGCTTCAAGAGCGGAAGTTCAACGCTCCAAATAAAGAGCGACATAGGTTTCTTGAGCTCGTACAACAAATGTCAGAGGGTAAAGTAAACTCCCAAGATAGTTGAGACGAACATTATTACCTAGAAAAAATACAAGGCAATACAAAAGACGTTGAACCAGACAGTCCTTTAACACCGGTTGGCGATGAAGTATTTGGCTTAATAATCAAGGGATTATCTGAAGCTAAAGGTGAAAATTAATTATTGCTGGGGCTAGGTGGAAAGGCAATGACTCGATGGTTTTCACGCATCAAAATAGAAAATATATCTACTGATCCAGCTAAATGTTTTCACTCATTCCAAGTTATGTTCTCTACTGCAATGCAAAGAGCAGAGGTAATTGAATTAAAAGCATCTACTATTTTAGGGCGCAAACGAGGTAATACGATGACTTACGGCTATTACTCTGATGGCTCACATTAGCGGCACTTAAAGAAGCATACGACCAATGTGTGGAGCACATTATTTGGTAGGCTATTGCCAATAGCGCCACCCAGTGATAAAAATCTATCAAAACAACAACCTATCCTAAAGAAAGTTTTTGGGGTGGTTTTTTCGTTTGTCACAAGAGTATAGTCTAATACTAAAAGATCATGTGGACTTAATTTATCAATGATGATACATATTGAACTTTGTATCAATCCATACGACAAAAAAAGTCTCTTCTTCAATATAGCCAATTAAACGGCCTAGCTCACTAGGTAACCTGAATACAACAATCTTATTTTCAGATTCAAATTTATTGGGGATATTTGTTAACTTTTTAAAAGAGCCTTTATCTATTCTCTCAAACCCACTTTCACGAGGTAAGGCTTTAATATCTACCCAAGGTATTTGGCTGAGATATACGACTTTTTCGATTACAGACAGCTTAACTTGCTTATTAGCTTTGTTAATACCTCTATCCGTGCCAAAACAAAATTCAAAAGAAAATTTAGGAAAGCATGCATTTACACTAGTGCTAGCAAGACTTTGCTCTCCTTCGTGTTTTTTTAAAAACTTATCTTTTTGCTTATTTACCAATGTTTGGGACTCCGCCTATTGTTCCTTTTTTATAGTGTGGGGTAATTGGTCTATTGTTACGTAAAATGTCACTCGGTAACTCATCTAAACGATATGAATAACTTTCATTCTCTGTTTTGTTGATTAATATTGTTCGATATTTTCCCATCGAATCAAGAATTTGATCGTTTTGGCAAGTAAATATTAATTGAGTGTTTTTTTCAATTTCTATTAGCTTAATTAACTCAGGAGTTATTTGACTATGCAAATGAAGATCAAGCTCATCCATTAATAATATTGGTGCATAAGGAAGATCGCTGTTATTTCTGATGATTAGACAAAAATAAGAAAGAATTTTGTATAGCCTCTTTGTACCGCTAGATTGGCTATGTAGCCTTAGCTTTTTAATTTCACCATCGATATCAAACGAAAATAAAGGAAAGTATACTAAATTACCTTCGTTATCCTCCATAGAAGAAATTTCAATATTTACGATCCCAGTATCTAATTTTATTAACTGCTTTTTAATGAAAGATAAAAAATGTTCGTTTTCATTATAAAATCTCGACAGACCGTCATTGTTCCATTGTTCATCAAAACCATCATTGCTAACATTTGACATTAAACCAAAGCTAAAAAGAAAATATATGTGGTCAATGCACTGTATTTCATGCTGATGGGCAATGCTAATCAAAGATGCATTAGAGCGTATTTTAGGGATTGTTTTTAATTCAGCATATGTTTTTTCTGTTAATTCTAATTTATTTTCTGCTCTGCTAAAAAGCACAGTATCTGCATTTGTAATGTCGCTTAGCTTTTCGTGTATTACTAAACCATCTTCAATAGTTAAGTTGTACCTATATTCGACTTCCTTAATACGAAACTCACAAAACAGTTGAGTTGGCATATTGTTACCAAAATAAGTTTCTATGCTAGGTTTATGACTAGGTTTAGTATCAAATGATGATTTAATGAATGAAGATATAAATGATAAGGCTTTAAGTGCCGTAGTTTTACCAGATGCATTTGCTCCTTTGATACACATTACTTGACTGTAATCCTTTCCTCCTGAAATTTCTTCTGGGCAATTATTGTTTAACCTAAGATCTACTTCAAAACCTTCTTTAAAGCAAAAGAAATTACTTCCACCATATTTTAAAATCATAAATACTCATATTTAATAGGTATAATATCCAGCTAAAGCAATAAACTGAAAACATCCGCCAGATTTGGCTGGTATTATCTTACACCACTTAATTCTTTTAAAAAAGTCTCTTCGATAAGTTTAGCTACTTTAGAATAACAAGCTATACACCAGTTATTCTATAAACACTGGATATACTTAGCATTTGCAATATTTGTGATTTTTTATGTAGCACTATGTAACAAAATGACTTTTAACATGCCCCGATTATACAAAGGCTATGGAAGCCATAGAAAAAACATTCAAGTCCCTAATGTTGATGGCCATCGCGTAGCGAAAATTGGCTTAGGTAAGAAGAAAACAACAATAATCAGTCTTTTCGACATAGACTTAATAAAATAACATGGTTTTTACACCCACCAGCGTAAAGATGGAAAATATGTGGTTAGCAGTAATAAAACAGGCGCTTAGTTACACCGATTAATTATGAATCCAATCAATGAGCAAGAAGTTGAGCACGTAGATGCAAATTCACTAAACAACACAAGAGGCAACCTCTGGCGCTGTACCAAGCGTCAAAACAACTTGGTGAAAAAGACACCGCAACTCAAAGGGCTTAATGGCATACATTAAAATAAATGGAGGAAATATCAGGCCTTTAATGGAGAAGGGCGAAAAGTTGGGACGTTTAAAACAGTAATAAAAGCAGGTAGAGCAAGAAATGAGCTAATGTTAGATGCTTATTTCCACAGCTATTCGGGTGAAGAATTGCATACCTACAGTTTTATTGACTGGAACTTTGAAAGTCCAGTGCAAGCAAAAGAATCAGAGGGCTACCTGTTTGATGAGATTCAATAGGCACAGTGGCTCTCAAGCCGACTATTAGAGGGAACTGTAACTAAAAAAGGGATGCCGTTGTCTTTAAACTAAGCATCCCTTACTGTCTACAGATGTTTTTTAGTTATTGTTTTACAACAACTAAAATAGACTTGGTCGACTTACATCATGCCGCCCATTCCACCCATATCTGGCATGGCCGGTGCAACACCGCCTTCAGCAGGCTCATCTGCGATCATTACTTCAGTGGTAATCATTAA
>CAJVYL010000155.1 GCA_913009265.1 uncultured Methylococcales bacterium | reverse complement strand
CCTCCTACCTAAATATAAAATCAATTATAGCTTCTTAAATATCAATGATGTATTGATTCCACCAAAAGCAAAATTATTACTCATTATATAAGCACAGTCTATCTGACGAATATCCCCTTTGATATAGTCCAAATCTGCACATTGAGGATCTATATTATCTAGGTTTGCAGTGGCATGAAACCAGCCTTCATTCATCATATTAATTGCAGCCCAAGCTTCGATAGCACCACATGCGCCAAGAGTGTGTCCTGTGTAACTTTTCATTGAACTAATCGCTGTATTATTTCCTAGCACTTGTGCTGTAGCTTGGCTTTCAGCAATGTCGCCTCGATCTGTTGAGGTGCCATGTGCGCTAATATATCCTATTGAATCAGCATCAACCTTAGCATCTTGCATGGCCAATTTCATTGCCTCTTGCATACTATTACTATCTGGTTGGGTAATATGCATACCATCTGAATTGGTACCAAAGCCAACAATTTCAGCATAGATATTCGCCCCACGAGCAATGGCATGTTCGCGTTCTTCAAGAATAAAGGAACCGGCACCCTCACCTATCACCAAACCATCTCTGTCTTTATCAAATGGTCTAGGTGTTTTATCCGCTTCATCATTTCGAATACTGGTAGCAAATAAAGTATCAAATACTGCAGCTTGTGATGCTGATAGTTCGTCACTTCCTCCTGCAACCATTACTGTTTGCAAACCAAACTTAATGGCTTCATAAGCATACCCAAGCCCCTGACTACTTGATGTACACGCGCTAGAGGTAGGAATAATACGGCCATTAATACCAAAATGCAGACCAATATTAACTGGGCAGGTATGTCCCATCATGCGGATATAAGAAGTTGCATTCAAGCTACCTTTATCATTATTGAGTAGCATTTTAGTAAAATCTATTAAGCCATCAAAACTACCGGAAGAACTGCCATAAGCTACACCCATTTTTCCGCTATTTAAAATGGGGGAACCTAATAAATCAGCATCTATTAATGCCAATTCTGTGGCATAAGTCGCTAAAAGTGCAACGCGTCCCATCCCTCTGATTTGTTTACGAGAATAGTGTTTAGGTCGGTCAAAATCAACAGGAGCAGCTAAACGCGTGTTTAAGCCGCTATATTTATCCCATTCATCCATGGTTTGAATACCAGTCTGTTGATTTTTTAGATTTTCAGCAACAGTTTCCCAATCATTTCCTATCGGAGTTATAGCTGACATTCCCGTAATGACTACGCGTTTCATTTAACAGAGTCCTCCATTAACTGAAATCACCTGACGAGTAATATAAGCAGCATCTTCTGATAATAAAAAAGCAACCGTAGCGGCGACTTCTTTTGCTGCTCCAACGCGCCGTAGTGGAATCATTTTTTTTATTTCTTCTAAAGGCAAATCATCTACCATTTCTGTATCTATTAATCCTGGAGCAACACAATTTACCGTGATTTTTCGTTTGGCGAGTTCTAATGCCAATGCTTTTGTCGCACCAATTATTCCAGACTTAGCCGCACTGTAATTAACTTGCCCTCGGTTTCCAATTAAACCTGATACAGAAGATAAGGTAACTATTCGCCCTGGTTTTCGGCGCCTAATCATGGGCATGACTAAGGGGAATAAAACATTGTAAAAACCATCAAGATTAGTTCTAATAACTGAATCCCATTGATCTCCCGTTAAAGCAGGGAAAGCATTATCAGCAGATATTCCAGCATTACAAACTACCGCATAATAAGCCCCATATTGTTCAATATCTTGATTTAATACTTCAGCACATTGTTTTCTATCAGATAAATCAAACTGTAATACTCGGGCTTGCTGTTGGTATGTGTTTTTAATTTCTTCAGCAACGGCATCCGCATCATCTTTTCTACTACGGCAATGTACTACGATGTCATAGCCTTTGTTAGCAAGGTACAATGCGATTGCTTTACCTATTCCACGACTAGAGCCGGTAATTAAAACAGTTTTATCCATTATTTTTATGAGTTGGCTGTGTGACTATTAATCACTTTATTTTCTTGTTTACTGGGTTGATAGACGTTTAACTTTGCTGATATATCAATACCCTCAGCTAGTATCTGACAGGCAAACACAGCTAAACCTTGATCTTCAATTATACGCTTAACTTGAACGGTAAGACTTGTTCCCACAATAAAGCTGGAAATATTACTGATATATTTTCTTGAACCCAACAAAAAACCTAGATTAATTGGCTGACCCGCCAAATAACACATCATTCCACCATGTGCTGCTACCGTTTGAGCCATATATTCAATTCCCAGCCAAGCAGGAACAGTTTTTCCATCACCGAACAAACCATCATCACGAACGACTAGTTCGGCACTAAGTGATTCTTCATCGTAAGCCAGAACCTTGTCTAATAAAACCATTTTGCCATCATGAGGTAATAATTCTGCAACATTAATATCAATCATGATCTGCTAACAATTAAAGAAATATTATTACCGCCAAAAGCAAAGGAGTTACTTTGACAGCTATTGATTGTTCTTTTTAATTGCTGATTTTGTTTGATTAAATTTAAAGCTGCCAAACTTTTATCGTTGTCATCATCGTTAATATTTGCGATCAAATGTCCCTGTGGATCATTCTCTGTTAATAACATCCAACAAATTCCTAATTCCAACGCTGCGGCTGCACCTAAAGCATGGCCAGTCATACCTTTAGTTGAACTAACCGCTGTAGTATGAGTAAAAACCTGATTTACCGCTTTGCTCTCCATTCTATCATTCAACGGTGTTGCCGTTCCGTGCAGATTAATATAGTCAATATCTGCAGCTATCTTATTAGCATCATTTAAAGCAGATTCCATTGCTGAAATAACAGCTACGCCTTCAGGGTCAGGTGCAGAAAAATGATATGCATCACTACTAGCGCCTATTCCTTGCAATTCAACGGGGCCTTGCTCTTTACTCATTACAAATAAAGCCGCTGCTTCGGATAAATTTATCCCATCCCTATGTTGTCCAAAAGGCTTACATAACCCTGTTGAAACCGATTCCAATGCATTAAACCCATGCAAGGTAAATCGACATAAACTATCAGCACCCCCAACAATAACAGCATCACATAAATCCAATGCAATGAGTCGACGGGCAGAAGAAAAAGCCTTACCACTGGATGAACAAGCAGTGGAAATAGCGTAAACGGGACCTTTTAGTCCTAAGTAATTAGCTAAAAAATCAGCCCCACCTGCTAATTGCTGCTGTTTGTAATGAAACTCAACGGGTTTAACACCTGTTTTAGCAACGGATGCTAAAGCCAACTCAGTATTACGTACCCCAGATGTACTGGTACCTAATACCACTCCAATTCGATCTCTACCATAGCGTTTGATCATTGACTCAACAGTTGGTTTAATCTGTTGATAGGCAGCAAGTAATAAGCGATTATTTTTACAATTATAAACACTGTATTGTTTATCTATACTAGGTAATTCAGCGTTTACTTCGCCTACATAAACAGGATTAGGGCCATAATTATCATTCAAAACTAACCCAGACCGGTCTCCAGCAAGTAAGTGTTTTAAAGTCTCATCTCGATTATTACCCGCTGCCGACAGCATACCTAAATCATTTAAATAAAACTTCATGACTGTTTAATATCACGACATAACTCAGCTAAAGTCTTTAATCTTGGGCCAGAATTTTTTACATAAGGGTTTTTAACATCCCATACATAACCGGCCAGAATAGAACAAATCATGGCTTTTATATTATTTTGTTGTTGATCAAAAAACACCACATCTTGCAATCCACCTTCATACCAAGCGGTAACAAAGGTACGAAAGGTTTCCACACCTACTTGCAAAGGCTCTACAAAATCTTTTTGCCAATCAAC
>CAJVYL010000154.1 GCA_913009265.1 uncultured Methylococcales bacterium | reverse complement strand
GGCTTAAGTCCTTCCCTAGATAGACCTTCCCAATTTGCAGGTATCCGTACTGATATGGATTTTAATATCATCGGTGAGCCTGATATGTTTTATTGTAAGCTCAGTGATGATTATTTGCCCAATCCTGAACCCGCAATAATTACTAAAATTACTCCACAAATCACTCAAGCTGAAGGGCTTGCAGAGCACGAATTTGCCAAACGAATAAATCATCAATTTACGCAAACTAATACCTGTGTAGTTGGCTATAACACCATCCGTTTTGATGAAGAGTTTTCTCGGAATTTATTCTATCGAAATTTTTATGATCCTTATGAATATAGCTGGAAAAACAGTAATTCACGCTGGGATATCATAGATTTAGTCAGAGCAGCTTACGCATTAAGACCTGATGGTATCGTTTGGCCGACTAATGATGAAGGTTTACCTAGTTTTCGTTTGGAATTATTAACTGAAGCTAATGGAATTAGTCATGAGCAAGCACACGATGCTACATCAGATGTGTATGCCACTATAGCGATAGCAAAACTGATCAAACAAAAATGCCCCAAGTTATTTGATTATTATTTTGCATTACGTAATAAAAATAAAGTTAAAGACCTGATTGATGTAGATAACATTAAACCGTTGGTTCATATTTCAGGCATGTTTGGTGCTGTACGTAGCAATGCAGGATTGGTTGCGCCTATTGCTTGGCACCCAACTAATACTAATGCTGTTGCTGTCGTTGATTTGTCACAAAACTTAACACCACTACTTGAACTTTCTGCTGATGAAATACGGGCAAGGCTGTATACAAAAAGAGATGAGTTAGGTAATAAGCTACCTATCCCTTTAAAACTAGTACATATTAATAAATGTCCCTTTATAGCCATTGAGAAAGCCTTATTAGCTGAAAATTCACAAAGATTAGGAATAGATAAGCAAGAGTGTTTAGCCAATTTAGCACTGTTACAAAGCAGCCCTCAGATAGCAGACGTAGTTACCGAAGTGTTTGAACAGGAAAGAGTCTTTGATAATCAGGGAAATGTTGATGCAATGTTATATGATGGCTTTTTTTCCTTTGAAGACAAAAAATCTTTTACAAAAATTCATAAAACATCAGCAGATAAGTTAGCTGGTTTAAATTTATCGGTCTCTGATAAGCGATTTAATGAATTGTTTTTTAGATACCGTGCCAGAAACTTTCCCGAAACACTGAATGATGATGAGCTACAAAAATGGGATGGGTATAAGCAATCAATTTTTGATGAAGATTATTTCGCAAATCTTGATGCTTTTTCTGAGCAATATAAGGATGATGCCCAAAATATGAAAATTATTGATGAGCTACGCCAATATGCAGAAATGGTTGTTAGTCAGTAGCCAATCATTCCTTTCCACAATCAGCAATTATTAAATAACAGAAATTAGTTGATTATGTTTTTTTATTCTCACACAAAGGCACTGAGACACAGAGGAAAGTACATCTGTTCTTTGTGCCTTTGTGTGAGTATTCGTTTTTTATTATTTAAGAATTATGCATATTCAAACTACATTTAAGCCTGCTTGGTGGTTGAATAATCGACATCTACAAACGATTTACCCCGCATTATTTCGCAAAACAATTAACCTGACTGATAGCTGGAGAGAAAGGTTAACAACACCGGACAATGATTTTATTGATTTAGACTGGTGTGGAAAGGGCGATCAGCCACTAGTGATTTTACTTCATGGCTTAACGGGAAGTTCTGAGTCAGGTTATATTAATGGCTTGCAACATACATTATTAAAACAAGGTTTTCGAAGTGTCGTTCTAAATTTTCGAGGCTGTAGTGGGCAATCAAATAACTTAGCACGTTGTTACCATTCTGGAGATACTGAAGATATAGATTTTCTTTATCAAACCTTACGCCTACGAGAACCAAATACCCCAATGGCTTGTATTGGTTTTTCATTAGGGGGAAATGTTCTACTAAAATGGCTGGGTGAACAAGGAAATAATCTTTCTTTATTTGCTGCGATTGCCGTTTCTGTTCCTTTGGTTTTAAGTGCTTGTGCAACAAAATTAGATGCTGGTTTTTCTAAATTCTATAGAGGTAATTTAATAAGGGAATTAAAAGACTATATGCAGTTTAAAGTAGATCACTTGCATAATATTGGACAAGTACAAGAAGCGGAAAAAATTAACCGCTTAGGTGATTTATCAGGGATTCAATCTTTCTGGCAGTATGATGATCAGGTTGTTGCCAAATTACATGGTTTTGATGGTGCTGAAGATTATTATCAGAAATCCAGCTCTAGGTATTACCTAAATACTATTGCAACACCTACTTTATTGATTCAGTCAAAAGATGATCCATTTATGACTGAGCATGTTATTCCAGAGCTAAAAGAACTATCGGGAAATGTCAGTTTAGAGATTACGCAAGGGGGAGGGCATGTGGGATTTATAACCGGAAAAAGTCCATTGAAACCTAGTTATTGGCTAGATCAACGTATCCCAGAGTTTTTGCAGCAACATATGCTTGAGTTGAAAAAATCCAACTCAAGCAGTTCTTAAAAATCCATTTTAGGTTAAATAGCATGGTTTCTTACACAAGATTTGCTAAAAATTTTAAGTGGTTGTGGTTGGTGTAAATACTCTTTAAATAAATGATTAATATCGGCTGGTGCTAAAAAAGCATATACACCAAACCCTGTTTTTAGTAGAAACTCACCGCTCAATGTTTCTATAAAAATAGCCCTTACCATGTTGATATCATTACTATTGTCTATTGATTTCATTGGAGTCACCTTTAATCGGTTTTATGTTAATAAATACTGCATAAAAGATACCCAATTTAGTTTTATATAGTAATTTCAATGTGATACTGATTGTTTATGTAAATGAGGAAATTAATTGACGCTTTAAATGTAAAAATACTCGACTCTTTTTGAAACTATTAATGACTATAAAAATTGATTTCACACTTCATTAATTATATTGAATCCCCACTCCTAACATTCCAGAAAATCTGTTAAAATCAAGCCATTATAATTTAGACAAGGGTCAATAATGCTAGAGCAATACCGCAAACATGTTGCAGAACGTGCTGCTGATGGAATCGTTCCTCAACCATTAAATGCTGAACAAGTTTCAGGCTTAGTTGAATTAATTAAGCAACCACCTGCAGGTGAAGAAGCATTTATCCTTGATTTGTTGGTCAATCGCATTCCAGCTGGTGTTGATGAAGCAGCTTATGTAAAAGCAGGTTTTCTTGCTGCAATTGCTAAAGGTGAAGATAGCTCGCCTATTTTAGATGCTGCTAGAGCTACTGAACTACTTGGTACAATGCTAGGTGGGTACAATATTGCACCTTTAATTGACTTATTAGATAACAATGAGCTTGCACCTATTGTTGTAAAAGCTTTATCTCATACACTGTTAGTTTTTGATGCTTTTCATGATGTTAAAGAAAAAGCAGATGCAGGGAATGATTTTGCAAAGAAAATTATTCAGTCATGGGCTGATGCAGAATGGTTTACTAGTAAGCCAGAAGTGTTAGAAAAGCTGACAATTACTGTTTTTAAAGTAACAGGTGAGACTAATACTGATGATTTATCACCAGCACCAGATGCATGGTCCCGTCCTGATATTCCATTGCATGCTAAAGCTATGCTTAAAATTCCTAGAGATGGAATTACTAATGCTGAGCAGCAAATTGAAGAACTGAAGCAAAAGGGATTTCCTGTCGCTTATGTAGGTGATGTTGTTGGTACAGGTTCATCACGTAAGTCTGCGACTAACTCAGTGTTATGGTATATGGGAAATGATATTCCTTATGTACCTAATAAACGAGGCGGTGGCATTTGTATAGGCGGCAAAATTGCACCTATTTTCTTTAATACCATGGAAGATTCTGGCGCATTACCTTTTGAGTGTGATGTCGAAAATTTGGCGATGGGGGATGTAATTGATATATA
>CAJVYL010000153.1 GCA_913009265.1 uncultured Methylococcales bacterium | reverse complement strand
TCCATCATGTTTACTGTTTTACCAACACCAGCACCACCAAAAAGACCAACTTTACCACCTTTAGCGAATGGGCAAACTAAGTCAATAACTTTAATACCTGTTTCTAACAATTCGTTAGCAGGTGCTTGATCTTCATAAGAAGGAGCATCACGGTGGATAACCCATTTTTCTTCTTCGCCAATAGGGCCCTTTTCATCAATAGGATCACCTAGAACGTCCATAATACGTCCTAAAGTTTTTTGACCTACTGGTACTTTAATAGCATCACCTGAATTGCTAACTTCTAACCCACGGCTTACGCCATCAGTTGTACCCATAGCAATTGTACGAACTACGCCGTCACCTAATTGTTGTTGAACTTCTAGGACCAAACCTTTAGCTTCAACTGTTAATGCGTCATATACTTTCGGCAAATCTTCGCGTGGAAATTCCACATCAACGACCGCTCCAATAATCTGAACGATTTTACCATTACTCATTTTCGTCCTCTCTAAATCTAAATTTGCGTAGCTATCGGCTATTTTTTAACAGCCTAAACAGCAGCGGCACCTGCTACAATCTCTGAAATCTCTTGCGTAATAGCTGCTTGTCTAGCCTTGTTATAAACAAGTTGCAGTTCATCAATGATATTACCTGCATTATCAGAAGCACTTTTCATTGCTACCATTCTAGCTGACTGTTCACAGGCATTATTTTCAACTAAACCTTGATAAACAATAGACTCAATATAGCGAGTCAATAATGTGTCTAGAACATCTTTGGCATCAGGCTCATATAAATAATCCCAATGTTTATTGCCAAAATGATCATCTGCATCATCTTCTAGTTCAGTTGCAACAACTGGAATCAACTTCTCTACAGTTGGCTTTTGAGTCATTGTATTAACAAATTCATTGCTAACTACATATAATTCATCAATAGTGCCGTTTGTATAGGAATCTAACATCACTTTAATAATACCTACGATATCGTTAAGGTGAGGTGTATCCCCAAGTTTACCAATTTGTGCTACAAGATTTGCATTAATACCTGCAAAAAAGCTACTTCCCTTTGTACCAATGGTACAAATATCAACTTCTATCTTATCTTTTTCCCATGCAGCAAGGTCTTTTAGTATGGTTCTGAATAAATTAGAATTCAAACCACCACATAAACCACGATCAGATGTTACAACAATAACACCTACTCGCTTTACTTCACGGTCGACAAGAAAAGGATGTTTATACTCAGGATTAGCATGAGCCAAATGTCTAATAATCTGGCTGATCTTTTTTGAGTAAGGGCGCGTTGCCTGCATTCTGTCTTTTGTTTTACGCATTTTACTCGCGGCAACCATTTCCATTGCTCGAGTGATCTTTTGAGTATTCTTAATACTCGCGATCTGGGTGCGTATTTCTTTACCAACAGCCATAAGAAGCCCCTTACCAGCTACTTGTTTTAATGAAAGCTTCTATCGCAGATTGAATGCCTTTTTTAATTTCATCGCTATAATCGCCTGTATCGTTGATTTTTTGCATCAAATCAGCTTGTTCAGACTTCATATACGATTGTAAAGCTGCTTCAAAATCACGCACTTTAGCTACGTCTAGATCATCAAGAAAGCCTTGGTTCGCAGCATGTAATGAAACACCCATTTCAGCAACAGACATAGGAGAATATTGATCCTGCTTCATCAGTTCTGTAACACGTTGTCCACGTTCAATTTGCTTACGTGTGCTTTCATCTAAATCAGATGCGAATTGAGCAAATGCTGCTAATTCACGATACTGAGCTAAATCAAGACGAATACCACCGCCTAGCTTTTTAATGATTTTTGTTTGAGCTGCACCACCTACACGTGATACTGATAAACCTGCATTAACCGCTGGACGAATACCTGAGTTGAATAAATCAGACTCTAGGAAAATTTGTCCATCCGTAATCGAAATTACGTTGGTTGGTACGAAAGCTGATACGTCACCACCTTGAGTTTCAATAATTGGTAATGCAGTTAAAGAACCTGTTTTACCTTTTACTTTACCGCCAGTTAACTTTTCAACTTCAGCTTCATTAATTCTAGATGCTCTTTCTAATAAACGAGAATGAATATAGAAAACATCACCTGGATACGCTTCACGACCTGGTGGACGACGAAGTAATAATGACATCTGACGATATGCCCAAGCTTGCTTAGTTAAATCATCATAAATAATTAGCGCATCTTCACCTTTATCTCTAAAGTATTCACCCATTGAACAACCAGTATATGGTGCAATGAATTGAAGTGCTGCCGCTTCAGAAGCAGTGGCTGTTACGATAATAGTATGTGCTAAAGCATCATGCTCTTCTAATTTACGTACCACGTTAGCAACAGACGATCTTTTTTGACCGATAGCTACGTAGATACATTTAACACCTGTACCTTTTTGATTGATAATCGCATCAATCGCAATCGCTGTTTTACCCGTTTGTCTATCGCCAATAATTAACTCACGTTGGCCTCGGCCAACTGGAATCATAGAGTCGATTGATTTCAAACCTAATTGCACAGGTTGATCAACTGACTGCCTAGCAATTACACCCGGTGCAATTTTCTCAACAGGTGAGGTTTCTGTAGTCTCTACAGCGCCTTTACCATCAATTGGGTTACCAAGACTATCAACAACACGGCCTAATAACGCTTCGCCAACAGGTACTTCTAAAATTTTACCAGTACATTTAACGGTATCGCCTTCTGAAATGTGTTGGTATGCACCTAGCATTACCACACCAACAGAATCTCTTTCTAAGTTAAGCGCCATGCCAAAAGTGTTTTCTGGAAATTCCAGCATTTCACCTTGCATTGCTTCAGATAGGCCATGTACTGTGATAATGCCATCAGTTATGCTGACAACAGTACCTTCTGTATGAGCTTCGACACTAACGTCAAAATTCTCAATCTTCTTTTTAATCAGATCACTGATTTCAGATGGATTTAATTGCATATTTATTTTTTCACCCTATGTTTTAGAGTTTCTTAGCTAATTGTTGAAGCTGACCTTTGACTGAACCGTCAATTACTTTATCACCTGCTTTCGCAATATAACCACCAATTAATGACTTATCTATTGATGTAGTAATGTGAACTGTTTTGCCCAATTGTTTTTTCAGCGTAGACGCAAATTTATTCTGCTCTTCTTTTGTTAAAGAATATGCACTGGTGACTTCAACATCGATATAACCTTCATGCTCTGCTTTATACGATTCATAAAGTTCCGAAATTTGAGGTGCCAGTATCAATCGATCATTTTCAATTAATACTTTCAGAAAGTTAATGCTTTCTTCTTTTAATTGATCCTGACAAATATCTAATAACAAAGTAGTTAGCTGATCCGATGATACTTTTGGATTAGCTATGATTGCTACCATTTCCTTGTCCTGCATGACTAGAGACAGAAGGTTCAGGCTATCAGACCAATCTGATACCGACCCACTTTCTATAGCTTGCTTAAAAACGGCCTCGGCATAAGGTCTCGCAAGTGTTGATAATTCACTCATTTGCTTATCCTAACTGTTCAGAGACTTTGCTGATAATATCTTTATGTTTCGCTTTATCAACTTCTTGTTGCAAAATTTGCTCAGCAGCTTTTAATGCTAATGAAGACACTTCTTTACGAAGGTTCTCTTTCGCTTGCTGCATTTCTTGCTCAATTTGTGCTTTTGCTGCTTCAATCAATCGTTCACCTTCCAAGCGGGCGGTGCCTTTAGATTCTTCAACAACTTCATTAGCACGCTTTTGCGCTAGTGCAATAATATTTGCAGATTCAGCTTTAGCTTCTTTAAGATATTTTATAGCTTTTTTCTCTGCTAATTTAACATCTTCCTGTCCCTTTTCAGCGGCAGCAAGACCCTCAGCAATTTTCTTTTTACGCTCGTCTAGCGCTTCAATTAGCGGTGGCCACACATACTGCATGGTAAACCATACTAGCAGTGTAAATGTGATCATTTGACCGATCAG
>CAJVYL010000152.1 GCA_913009265.1 uncultured Methylococcales bacterium | reverse complement strand
GCTTTATCTTTGCAGGCTAGGCGATACATATTAGCAGTAGGGCCGCCTAAGTCAGAAATATGGCCAGTAAAAGCAGGGGAGGTATCTCTGATGGCTTCAATCTCTTTAATAACCGAATCTTCGGACCGGCTTTGAATAATTCGCCCTTCATGCTCCGTAATGGAACAAAAAGTACAGCCGCCAAAGCAGCCACGCATAATATTCACTGAATGTTGAATCATTTCAAAGGCAGGAATATTAGACTTACCATACTGAGTATGCGGTAAACGTGAAAAAGGCTGGTCAAAAACACCATCCATTTCCTGAGTAGTTAATGGAATAGGTGGAGGGTTCATCCAGATTTGGCGTGAACCATGGCGTTGAATTAAAGGCCTAGCATTACCTGGATTAGTTTCACCATGCATAACTCTAGATGCGTGAGCATAGAGTACGGGATCATCCTTTACATCTTCATAATCAGGCAAACGAATAACTGTTTGTGAGCGCTGTTTATTTGGAATAACACGGCTGAATTGAACTACCTTTTCATCACTTGATATGTCTGGTTTTTTATCACAATCAGGCTCTTCCTGATAAGGGTTAGTAGGTGGATTAATAACCCCAGGTTTATCGACAGATGTTGAGTCTTTTTCTGTCCAAGTTCCAGGAATTTGTTTGACATAATGTACCGTGCCACGAATCCCTTTTAAATCGGTGACAGCTTCACCATTAGCTAGGCGGTGAGCAATTTCTACAATTTGCCTTTCTGCATTTCCATAGACTAATAAATCTGCTTTAGAGTCCATTAATACGGATTTTCTGACTTTATCTGACCAGTAATCATAATGGGCAATACGACGTAAACTGGCTTCAATTCCACCAATAATTAAAGGTACGTTTTTGAATGCTTCACGACAGCGGTGTGAATAAACATTAACAGCACGGTCAGGTCGTTTTCCGCCCGCACCATCTGCTGTATAAGCATCATTAGAGCGTATTTTTTTATCAGAGGTATAACGATTCACCATGGAATCCATATTACCGCCAGTCACACCAAAGAATAAGTTTGGGCGACCTAGTTTTTTAAAGTCTTCGGCACTTTTCCAGTCAGGTTGAGAAATAATTCCTACTCTAAAACCTTGTGCTTCTAGTGTTCTGCCAATAACAGCCATTCCAAAACTTGGGTGGTCAACATAAGCATCACCTGTAACTAAAATAACATCGCAAGAATCCCATCCAAGTTGATCCATTTCATCCATGCTCATAGGAAGTTCATGAGCCGTGCCAAAGCGTTGTGCCCAGAATTTTTTATAGCCGAAAAGGTAGGGTGCTGTTTGGGTCATTTTTTTATTACTTTATCTAATACGGTGGTGTTATTACGTTTGAAGTCTTTAACAAACTGTGGGAAATTAAGATGATACTGCTGTTCTAATTGATTAGCTTTAGCTCTTAACTCTTTCATTGAATATTTGGGGGCATTTTTCTTAAAAGCAAATCCGATAATATTGCCACGCTTACGAACAGGTAAAAACAGGATACGCCATTCAAATGCGCGACCCATATTCCAGGTTACCTCTTGAAATAAATCTTTATTTGTTCCCCATAAATTAATGGCAAGCATGCCATCATCCTTTAAAAGAACTCTGCAATCATCAAAAAACTTTTCACTGCTTACTTCAAGGGCCATACCTTGGTGATCAAATGCATCAATAACCATCAAGTCATGTTGTTCTTCTGTTTGTAAGCTTTGTTTGGAAACATATTCTCCACCACAGCCAATTTTTACCTTTAAACGTGGATCAAGTGGAAGTTGAAAGTGGCTACGGGCTACTTTTAAAACGCTACTACGAAATTCAATAACTTTGATTTTACAGTCGCTGAATTGATGTAATAAATATTTAGTTATTGTACCGCCACCTAAGCCAATCATTAGAATGTCTTTAGGTGAATCATTAAAAAGTAGCAAGCCCATCATCGCTTGGGCATAAAAAGAATTTAAGTGATTAGGGTCATCTATAATCATGGAGCTTTGACGAGAGTGAGAGCCAAAATGCAAGGCTCTTTCACCCTTGGTATCAATAACTTCTATGGCTCCATGTTCATCTAAAGTTTGGTGAACAAGTAAGCCGTCATATTTATACATAAAATCCTTAGGATATTTTAAACTAGTACCATTTTCCCTTATAAGCACCTTGTTGTCTTGATAAATAAACAATTAAATCATCGTTTAGTTTTAAGTTTGGCTCTACCAATGATCTTAAGCAATATTTCCACGCCGTTACTGGGGTTGGTTGATACGGCAGTACTAGGCCATTTAGATTCTGAGCAATACTTAGCCGCGGTTGCCTTAGGTGGATTGATTTTTAGCTTTATCTTCTGGGGTTTTGGTTTCCTAAGAATGGGGACAACGGGATTAACAGCACATGCCTTTGGTGATGGAAATAGACGCGAGATCAATGCAGTCTTAATGAGAGCCTTAGTTTTGGCCATTGCTATATCTATTGTATTACTTGTTTTAAATCAGACAATTTCTTCATTGAGTTTAAGTTTATTGCAAAGTAGTGACAATATTAAATTGTTATCGGCTCAATATTTTGAAATCAGAATTTTAAGTGCTCCAGCTACTTTATGTTTATACGTGTTAATGGGCTGGTTTTTAGGTCAGCAAAATGTCAAAGTGCCATTTCTTGTGTTATTGCTAACAAATATAATCAATATCAGTCTTGATTTACTGTTTGTTTATCACTTTAAAATGCAGATTGAAGGTGTGGCATTAGCAACTGTTTTTGCCGAATATTCTGGATTAGCTATTGCTTTAATTGCTGCATTAAGAAAGTTGAGGAAGCATAAAGGTTGTTGCTATTGGCGTGATGTAATGAGCCTTAACAAGATCGTATCAATGATGCGTATTAATAGTCATATTTTTATACGTACTTGGTGTTTAATTTTTGCCTTCGCATTTTTTACAGCACAAGGGGCAAAATTAGGTGGCGTTATTTTAGCTGCAAATACTGTCTTGCTTAATTTTCAGACCTTTATGGCCTACGCTTTAGATGGCTTCGCTCATGCAGCTGAAGCGTTAGTAGGAAAAGCTGTTGGGGCAAAGAATAAAGTAATGTTAAAACAGGTAATCTTAACAGCAGGACTTTGGTCATTTGTAATTGCTATCTTGTTTTCGCTGCTTTATTTATATTTTGGATATGAAATTATTGATCAGCTCACTGATTTAAAAAGTGTTAAGGAAATAGCTTATCAATACTTACCCTGGTTAATACTGATGCCTTTAGTCTCATTTCTTTGCTATTTGTTTGATGGAATATTTATTGGCGCGATGCTAACAGCACAAATGCGAAATACCATGATTTTTTCATTGTTCTGCGTGTTTTTTCCTGCTTGGTATTACTCTCAACATCTTGGAAATATAGGGTTATGGTTAACAATGACCTTATTTATGTTGGCACGGAGTTTATCAATGTTAATTGTTTTTATTCGTCATAGAGAGTTACTTATGAAGATGAAATAGACAAGAGGAGCTTTAGCCTTAATTCTTGAGTTAAATTAATTATAATTTCTTACAGTGTTCAATTATATCGTCAAAATCATCTGTCTCTATAGAGTGGGGTTTGTGCTTATGCTGAGCCTGATAAATCCCTCACTTATATTCCCCAAGGCAATTTTAATATAATCAGCTTCTTGGTGGTGTATCGGCGTCTACTTGATAAGCAAGTCCATAAATTCATCAATGCTTAATAAATTCAGTTTAGGAAAATCAATTTTTTTCAGGCAATTAAAGTGTTTATCATTACTGACTAAATAATCTACATTACCAGCAATTGCACAATCAACAAATTTGTTGTCATCTTTATCTTCTTCGATTAATTTCCATCTATAATAAACCTCTTGTTTATAGACGTTTGGTAAGCTCAATAACATTTCACTGATATTGTTTGCAATCATCATATTTGTTTTACGCCCTATAATCTCCGTATATTCACTTAATATTTCATTACTGATAATTAAAGAAAGGTCAT
>CAJVYL010000151.1 GCA_913009265.1 uncultured Methylococcales bacterium | reverse complement strand
CATCATTGTGAAACCCCTGTTTTGATAGCTGCAACAATTGCAAAAGGCGACAGCGTTAAACTTAAAACACATAATGCCGCGAGCACATAAAATGGCCCCACTGCCGACATACCGATTGCTGTGGCATTAACTGCACTTGTACCAAAAATTAGTACAGGCACATATAAAGGTAGAACAAGTAAAGCGAGTAACATTCCATTTTGAGGAATCACTAATGTTAATGTTGCCACCGTTGTCCCCACTAAAAGCAGAACAGGTGTACCGAGTAAAAGACTCACAATCAAAGTCAGCTGAACATCAAAACTCATGCCCAGTGCTGATGCAATAAGGGGAGAAAGCAATATTAATGGAAAGACATTAAGTAACCAATGAGCTAATAATTTAATCATCGTCAAAACGATTAGGGGCTGATTGGCCAATACCATTAACTCTAACGTGCCATCTTCATATTCAGTTCGAAATACATTACCTAATGACATTAAAATTGCCAACAATGCTGCCGCCCAAATAATACCTGGAGCAATAGCATTTAATAATTGCGGCGAAGGACCAATACCAATAGGAAACAATAAGCATACTAAAACAAAAAACAGTATCGGATTAAGCGCTTCATGGCGTTGCCGAAACGCAATTAAAAACTCTCTGCTGATGAGTAAGCTTAGGCTGTGAAAAGATGTCATTAGTTTTATAATTGCAGTGTATTAACAGTGATATTTTCAAATTGGACATCATGATGAGACGACATCACTACCATGCCATTATCAGCCACATGTTCTGCTATTAAATTTTCCAACAGCTCAATTCCTGCTTTATCTAATGCCCCTTGAGGCTCGTCTAAAATCCACAATGAAGCTTGTTGAGTAATCAATCTAGACAAGGCTAACCTCCTTTTCATACCCGCTGAAAATTGTCTAACGGGTGTATTGGCATAACCTTTTAAGCCCACGCGGTCTAAAACCTCATTAATGTTTATTTCTGCTGATTTAGATAAGCTTATTGATACTTGAATGTTTTCTTTCGCAGTTAAACTATCATTAATGCCATTTCGATGACTCAACCAGACCATTCGCTGAGTATATTCTGATGAAATAGAGGTGATAGCTTCTTTGTTCCACATCACTTCACCACCATCAGGAAGTCGCAGCCCTGACAGTATTTTCAATAATGTACTTTTACCACAGCCATTCTTTCCCTCAACTAATAAAACCTCTTTTGAATTTAAACTAAAATTCAATCCAGTAAAAAGTTGGCGATGACCGCGAGAACAATTTATATTTTTTACTTCTAAAATCATATCTTTTGTAAAAAATGTATCTTTATATTGGCATAAATAAGTAAGTAATATTATACCTGACAACAACTCACTCATAGCTAAATTAATAATATGATATTGTCAGTTATATCCCCATAAAAAAAGCTATTACTTATACCGTAATAGCCTTTTAAATTATTTCCAGTGAAATATACTTCTTACATAATAAGCATATTCTTATTTAAAGGGGTTACACCTTAAAGTGACTCACAATCATTTCAAGATCACTTACCAACCTAGATAACTCATTGCTTTATAGAACGATTTTACCAGAATCACTCAAACTTTCTACAGAAAGATCTGCAAGATAGTAGTTTCGGTCATTCATGGTGCCATCTTTATAATCATCTTGTTTAGCAACTTCTGCAGTATAGATAACTTTAACATCTTCAGAAACGGCTGTAGCACCGGAGAAACATAGTATTCTTCCTAAAGTTCTAAATATTTTATTATTAAATTCTTAATGTCGGTCTAAACCAGCTTCTTTAGCACCCTCTTCCCAGCCTTTTGGTAATTGGTGAGCGATACCCATATGGCAATCGATACAGGTTTTACCTTGTTCTATATTCACTGAATGTTGAGCAACAGCACGCTGGCCTTGCTCAACAAAATCCATTGATTCATAGTCATGACAGTTACGACATTCTAATGAATCAGATGCTTTTAAACGTTTCCATTCACGTGTTGCAATGTGTAAACGCTCTGCTTCAAATTTTTCAGGCGTATCAATTGTGCCCAATATCTTGTGATAAACCTCTCGAGAAGCCTGAATCTTACGAATCATTTTCGGCCCCCAAGCTTTTGGAACATGGCAATCAGGACACGTCGCACGTACGCCGGTTCGATTACTGTAATGTACCGTTTCTTTATATTCTTGAAATACGTTATCTTTCATTTCATGGCATGAAATACAAAAGTTCTCATCATTAGTCGCTTCTAAGCCCCAGTTAAATCCACCCCAGACAACAACACCGGCAAGAAAACTAGCCATAATAGTGACCGTTAATAACGGTTTTATTCTTTTTAAAATAAAGTTCATGATTTCTACTCGCTTTACTTATCAGATATGGCTGATAAAGGTTTAAAGTTATTGCCTACTAAAGGTTTAGCATTAGCTTGCGGCACATGACATTGCTGACAGAAATAACGACGAGAAGATACTTCTGCTAAAGCATTACCATCACGATCTTCAAAGTGAGTTTGGCTGATTTTTGTTGCGCCTGCCGCTTTATAGTTTTTCCAGCTATGGCATGACATACATTTATTAGCGTTTAAATTAACTCGGTAGCCTTTAATGCTATGGGGAATCAATGGTGGCTGTTGCACATAGTTACGTTCAATCGGGTCACCATCTTTTGCCATTTTTTTCACTGTTGCATCCTGAGACATACTTTCAAGATCATGACTACCACGTAATGAATCAATACTTTCCTCAGCAAAAAGCATGCTGGAGAATGCCATTAATAGTGTAATAAATAGAGTTTTCATGATTGAGCCTCCGGGCTACTATTTTTAATTATAATTTTATCTGCATATCTAGTTGAGATATGAAATACATCTTCGCTACATACATCAATACAACGTGCACAATTAGTGCAATTAGCTGCTGTAATAACAGGGTTACCTGATCCTTTTAGTGCAGGACGAATTACCTGTGGTTCAGGGCACACCTGAAAACAGTCCATACAATCGTTACACGCTTCACGGTTATCAGCTGTGATTCTTAGCTGACTGACAGTACCAATGACGCTATAAAAAGCACCAACAGGGCATAGGCGACCACACCACGCACGATTACTTATTAATAAATCAAATAGGAAGATAAATAAAATAACACTCCATCCCATTCCTATAGAAAATATTATGCCTCGATGTAGTATCGATACTGGATTAACCAATTCCCATGCAACACTTTGCGTTATAAATGCCACTATAAATGTCACCGCTAATAACCAATAACGTACATTTTTATCTATTACCGTTCCAGAGCCTTTTATACCCAATTTTCGGCGTAACCAACTAGCAGCATCTGTCACAATATTAACCGGACACACCCATGAGCAGTAACTACGGCCACCGACAAGAATATAAAACACTGTCACTATTGCAGCACCAATTAGTGCTGTTGATAATGGCTTTGCTCCAGCCGCTATTGTCTGTAACAAAACATAGGGGTCTGTTAGGGGTAAAATATCTAACGTTAAACTGCTTGCTAGATTACCTTTAACGAACCAAACTCCAAATACAGGTCCTAACAAAAATAAGCCTAGAATACTTAGTTGACTAAGTCGTCTTAAAATTAACCACTGGTGTGCTTTCCACCAGCCTTTTTTGTCAATGGCTTCAACACCAACAGGGTGTAGTTCAGCCATTAGTCTGTTGCCTTACGGTTTAAAGTCGACAAAGGATCTTTAGCAAATGGCGTCGAATTGTTTGGTTTTTGAATTAAACCTTCACCTTCATAATCATAGCTTTGTCCAGCGGGAAGATTATATTGATGTTCTATATCTGGCGTGACTAATGACTTGCCAGCCTCACCTTTTTCATCCCACCCTAATTTGTAATGGGATTGCATTTTTCCTTTAGCTAAATCAAAAGGCAGTACTTTCACAGCTGCCTCTTCCAAAATACAGGCCTCTTCACATTTACCACAGCCAGTACAACTATCTGAATGTACAACAGGAATAAAACGACTATGTTTACCTGTGCGATCAATATGTTC
>CAJVYL010000150.1 GCA_913009265.1 uncultured Methylococcales bacterium | reverse complement strand
GAGCCGATCATTATACAACCTCAATTCCGTTTGTCAAAGTTTATTTTAAATGAATTAACATTTAAAATATTAACTTACTAACCCACCAACTCAATCAAACATGACAAGGAAGAAAACCAACTAATAAATAGATTGCTTTAAATCCAGATCATAAAACCAAGTCACTGCCGCTTCCTGCGTCCTTTCTGGATTAGTCTCAACCCCGAAAGAACAGCGCATTCTACAGCATTAAGAGCTAGGGTCAAGAGTTTATTGCCACTTTGGCAAACTTTCTTTTTCCGACTTGATAAACCTGCTGAGTACCGGCTTCAATTTGTAACTTTGGATCACTTACTTTCTCGCCATCTATTTTCACAGCACCTTGCTTAATCATTCGCATAGCATCAGAAGTACTTTTTGTTAATCCTGCCTCTTTTAATATATTAGCTATCGCCATCCCATCCGCATTACCCTGTAATGACACCTCTTCTATATCATCAGGTATTACTCCTCTCTTAAACCTGGCCTCAAAATTTTCCAACGCTTTACTTGCTGCACCAGCATTATGAAATCTTTCGATAATTTCTTGAGCTAAAGCTACTTTATAATTACGAGGGTTAGCCCCGTCATCACACTCTTTATGCCATTGATCAATTTCCGCCATTGGCTTAAAGCTTAATAATTCAAAGTATCTCCACATCAACTCATCAGATATTGACATAATCTTTCCGAACATATCATCCGGAGCATCAGCTATACCTATATAGTTATTTAATGACTTAGACATTTTTTGCACACCATCCAAGCCTTCTAATATAGGCATGGTCAAAACTGTCTGAGGTTTTTGACCATATATTTCTTGCAACTGGCGCCCCACCAGCAAATTAAACTTCTGATCAGTTCCACCTAGCTCAACATCTGATTTCATTGCAACCGAGTCATAACCCTGTATTAATGGATACAAAAACTCATGGATTGCAATCGGCTGCCCACCTTTATATCTTTTGCTAAAATCATCCCTTTCTAGCATTCTTGCAACTGTATGCTTCGCCGCCAACTGAATCAAATCAGCTGGAGACATTTTATCCATCCACGTGGAATTAAAAACTATCTTAGTTTTATCAGGATCTAATATTTTAAAAACTTGCTCTTGATATGTTTTAGCGTTTTCCAACACATCTTCTTGAGTTAACGGTTTTCTTGTGACGTTTTTACCTGTTGGATCACCGATCATTCCTGTAAAGTCACCAATCAAAAACTGCACTTCATGACCTAAATCTTGAAATTGTTTTAATTTGTTTATTAATACAGTATGCCCTAAATGCAAGTCAGGAGCAGTCGGATCGAACCCTGCTTTAATGATTAAAGGTCTATTTTCTTCAAGTTTTTTTATCAATTCAGATTCAACCAAAATTTCATCTGAACCGCGTCTCAGCTGCTCCAACACGTTTTCTTGCGACATTGTTACTCTTCTCTTAAAAATTTTATATCCATACTATTATAGATACATTGCAGCCATCCTCTGAAATAATTATGCCTTTAGGCTATAATTATCTTAAATTCAATACTGTTTAATGGCTTTTATTGAGCTTCAATTCTCAATATCTTAGAAAAATAATACTGTGAAAATCAAAACATATAAAACTCTTATCTTAAGTACTGTAACTGCAATTACTGTAATTACAGGTTGCACACCTCAAAGTTCTGAGCCTGAGATTAACAACACAGCACTTGCTATTCCTGCTATTCAACCTGCAGTTTCTGACATTGCAATCAACAGCCCTATTATTTCTTCTACCGAGCAAGTAAGCGAACCAGAATTTAAATTACTTACGCATAAAATAGCTAAAGGCGAGAGTTTATCGACTATTTTTTCTAAACTAAACCTGAGTAAAAAAGACTTACACGCCATCATTCATGCCAACGAACTTGGTAAACAGTTTGCATCCATTCGTCCAGGAAAAAATCTTATCGTCACTACGGATTTAGACGGACAACTACAAAAACTTACTTACAAGAAAAACACTGTAGATACTTTATTTGCTACCCGTAGCGATGATGCATTTAATGTTGAAATAAACAGCAAAACCATTGAAAAGAAAATTACCAGCGCACAGACAACTATCAACTCATCTCTCTTTCTAGATGGTAAACAAGCGGGGCTTTCTGATAAAACAATTATGCAATTGGCTAATATTTTTGCATGGGATATTGATTTTGCTTTAAGCTTACGAAAAGGCGATCAATTTACTGTTGTTTATGAAAAATTATTTGTTGATGGCCAAGAGTTTGATTCTGGCGAGATTATTTCTGCTGAATTTATCAACCAAAATCAATCATTCACAGCTGTTAGATTCCAAGACAAAAAAGGCAATACAAGCTATTACAGTCCTGACGGCAAGAGTATGCGCAAAGCATTTTTGCGTACACCCATTGAATTTGCACGTATAAGCTCTCATTTTAACCTTAGACGTAAACATCCTGTCCTTAATAGAATTAGAGCCCACAAAGGTGTTGACTATGCAGCTAGAACAGGAACACCAATCACATCTACCGGCGATGGAAAAATAACTTTCCGCGGTCGTAAAGGTGGTTATGGCCGCGTTGTTATCGTTCAGCATGGACAAAAATATAGTTCACTTTATGCCCATATGTCTAACTATAAAAAAGGACAACGCGTAGGAAAATACGTTAAACAGGGTGATGTAATTGGTTATGTTGGAAAATCTGGCTTAGCTACAGGTGCTCATCTTCATTATGAATTTAGAGTTAATGGCGTACATAGAAACCCATTAACAGTAAAATTACCTCACGCCAAACCCATTAAAAAATCATTATTAGCTGAATTTAAAACACAGACAAAGCCTTTAATTGCCCAGCTTAATAAAGCCAAAGCACATAATTTACTAGCCCAAAACCTTTAAGTAATATGCCAGAGCTTTACATTGGCTTAATGTCGGGAACCAGCTTAGATGGAATTGACGCTGGTTTAGTCGAATTTAATGGTGATCAGATCAACCTACTTGATTTTGAATACACCCCATTTTCTGACTCGATAAGAAGCGATATACAGGATTTATCTCAAGCTGACTCAGCTATCTATCTAGAAAAGTACGGTGTAATTGACACCCAACTTGGTCACTTATTTGCTCAAGCCTGTAATAACTTACTAAAAAAAGCCAATATTCCTGCCTCATCAATAACGGCTATTGGTAGTCATGGACAGACTATTTACCACGCGCCAGAAAAACCTTCTGCATTTTCTTTACAGATAGGCGACCCTAACATTATTGCTGAACAAACCGGTATTACTACTGTTGCAGACTTTCGTAGACGTGATATTGCGGCTGGCGGACAAGGTGCACCTTTAGTTCCCGCCTTTCATCAAGCAATTTTTAGTCAGATATTTGATTTATCAAAAGAAAATATTACCATTGTAAATATCGGCGGCATTGCAAACATTACCTATTTATCTGCCAATAAAACTATTGGCTTTGATACGGGAACAGGCAATACATTAATGGACTTCTGGATTCAAAAGAATTTAGATAAGGCTTACGATAAAAATGGCTCTTGGGCAAAAACTGGCTTAGAAAATATCGAATTAATTAAAATCCTGAAGCAAGACCCTTACTTCAGCCTTAGTTTACCCAAAAGTACAGGCAAGGAATACTTCTCTCCCTCTTGGCTCAATGAAAAAATCAGCCAGACTCCAGATTGTAGCGCAAAGGACATACAAGCAAGTCTCTGTTACTTAACAGCAGAGACAATTACAGAAGCCATACAAAAACATGCCCCACTAACAGACCACACCTTAATTTGTGGTGGCGGTATGCATAATGGTTATTTAATTGAGTTAATTGAAAAAAATCTACACCATCCAGTCTCTTCCACTGCAGAATTTGGAATTAACCCTGATCATGTAGAAGCGATGGCATTTGCTTGGCTGGCCAGACAAACGATGAATAATTTATCTGGCAACCTAACTGAAGTGACTGGAGCAAAAGCACCGGTCATTCTTGGTGGAATTTACCCTGGGCGAAACGGATTAAACTGAAAACGAAGATCCACAACCACAAGTTGTACTTG
>CAJVYL010000149.1 GCA_913009265.1 uncultured Methylococcales bacterium | reverse complement strand
ACTAATGCTTCGTTATCAGCTTCTAATACCGTGACTGCGTGACCTGTATCAAATAACTTTCTTTCTAATTGATAGGCTGTCTCTTGGCTTTTAGGACCTGTTAAATTAACAGTCGTCGCTTTTTGGCTAAACCTAGCAGCACGTTCGTCAGCTGATACGTGGACTAGATCTTCGTCACCCGCTTCACCCGTAATCATACCAGCGCCAACAGTAACATTGCTTAAGCGATCGATAATGATAAATGCCCCAGTACCCTTATTGCCTTTATAGTTATCAAAAACTACGGGGGCATTAACAGAAACAGTACATGAAGCAATTTCGTTAAGTTTTATGTCGGTCGCATCGTGATGTTCTAGGGTATTAACATCTATTCTGTAGTTAATAGATGAAATTGAGCCGGACACTGCACGAGTCGCTAATTTAATAACATATTGACGACCTGGTACCATGGTTTTTTCGTCCATCCAGACGATAGAGGCATTGAACTTGTCTGCAACAATAGGTGATATTGAAGTTTTTCCAATAATCATATCACCACGGCTGATATCAATTTCATCTTCCATGGTTAAAGTCACTGCCATTGAAGTAAAAGCTTCATCTATATCACCATCATAAGTGAAGATAGACTTTATTTTGCTGGTTTTACCTGATGGCAATACTTTAATTGAATCGCCTTTATGGAAAACACCTGAAGCAACTGTGCCACAAAAACCACGAAAATCAAGATTTGGACGGTTAACGTATTGAACAGGAAAACGGGCATCATCAAAATTACGATCAGTTGAAATTTCAACTGTATTTAATGTTTCCATCATCGGTTTTCCCGTAAACCAAGGCATATTCTCGCTTGGGTTTACTACGTTGTCGCCATCTAGAGCAGACATGGGGATAAATTGGATATTTCCCATTTCTAGTGATGATGTAAATTCAAGATAATCTTGTTTAATCGCGTTATAGGTTTCTTCACTGTAATCCATCAAATCCATTTTGTTGACAGCAACAATGATTTGTTTAATTCCTAATAGTGAAGCGATAAAGCTATGACGTTTAGTTTGAGTTTGTACACCGTAACGCGCATCAATCAAAATAACAGCTAAATCACAAGTAGAGGCACCTGTTGCCATGTTACGAGTATATTGCTCGTGCCCTGGGGTGTCTGCAATAATGAATTTACGTGTTGATGTGGAAAAGTAACGATAAGCAACATCAATGGTAATGCCCTGTTCGCGTTCAGCCTGTAGGCCGTCAACTAATAAAGCTAAATCAATTTTACCTGCGCCAGTTGTACCTGATTTTGCACTATCAGCTTGAACAGCGGCTAATTGATCTTCATAAATCATTTTTGAATCATGTAACAAGCGGCCGATTAAGGTACTTTTACCATCATCAACATTACCGCAAGTTAAAAAACGCATCAGCTCTTTTTGCTCATGCTGAGCTAAATAAGCATCAATATCTGTACTAATTAAATCTGATTGGTGGGACATTGGAAAATTTTTTCCTTTAAAAAATTTTAGACTAAAGGCTCAAGACGAAAGACGAAAAGATCAAGTGCTTCTGGATTTAATGAGAGTGAATAACATTTTTGATAGTTGCTCAGTTTCATTCTTCCAAGTAAGTCCTGTTTCTTTTTTTATGTATCCAATCTCAATACCTATATAAATTTGGGTCCGTAATTCTGCGCAAGAACCTTTTGCATAATAAAAGAACTTATTGCCATCTTTGTCTGTATCACGTTCAAATCCTTCAGCAATATTGCTAGGAATGGATAAGCTACTACGTGTTATTTGGTCTTTAAAGCCATAATCTTTACAGTGGCTGAGTTCTTTGTATACGTCAACACAAAGCCGAGAAGATCTTTTCCATACATCCAAATTTTCAAATCGCATGTCTTGAGCCTTTCGTCTTTGGTCTTTCGTCTGCTCTTAAAAATACCCTTCGCGTTTCTTCTGTTCCATAGAGCCCGATGAATCATGATCAATCAAACGGCCTTGGCGCTCAGAGGTGGTAGTTAATAGCATTTCCTGAATAATTTCAGGTAATGTTGTTGCTGTTGATTCAACAGCTCCCGTTAATGGGTAACAGCCCAATGTTCTAAAGCGAACCATCTTCATTTCGACTTTATCATCTGGGCCTATTGGCATACGATCATCATCAACCATGATCAACATGCCATCTTTTTCAACAACAGGACGTTTTTTAGCAAAATAAAGAGGGACAATCGGAATGTTTTCTAAATGAATATATTGCCAGATATCAAGCTCAGTCCAGTTTGATAATGGGAATACACGGATGCTTTCACCTTTATCTAATTTGCCGTTATAAATATTCCATAATTCAGGGCGTTGGTTTTTTGGGTCCCAGCGATGATTTTTATCTCTAAAAGAGTAAACGCGTTCTTTAGCACGAGACTTCTCTTCATCTCTACGTGCACCACCAAAAGCTGCATCAAACTGATGCTTATTCAAGGCTTGTTTTAAGCCATCAGTTTTCATTACATCAGTATGTTTTTTACTGCCGTGAGTAAAAGGGCCGATGCCTTGGTCAATACCATCCTGATTTTTATGGACAATAATGTCTAAACCTAAATCGTTGATTAGGTTATCCCTGAATTCAATCATTTCTTTGAATTTCCAGGTGGTATCCACGTGCATCATAGGAAAGGGTGGTTTTCCTGGAGCAAATGCTTTCATGGTTAAATGCAACATAACAGCAGAATCTTTACCTACTGAATAAAGCATTACTGGGTTATCAAATTCAGCAGCAACTTCGCGAATAATATGAATACTTTCCGCTTCAAGTTGTTTCAGGTGAGTTAGTTTATAATCAGTCATTAATGGGGTGTCCGTAAAGGTATGTTCCAAATTAATCGTTTAATTTAACCGCATATTTTAAAACGAATTTGGTTTTATTGCTAGCTGTGGGTGAATTATGTTTTTGATTTTTAAGTATTGTTAAATAAGCAAGTATTAATATGAGACAAGAGCAAGGTTTAGAATTATTAACTCAAAATCAAAGAGGGCAGGTATCTGCAAAAATATTGTCTAAGTTATTATTAGAGGATTTAGAGCAATGTTACTGCCGTATTTTCGGTAAAAATGCAGCAGATGAAGCTGTATTACTAGCAGAATTAAAGCTGCTGCCTGAAACTTTAACTTATGAAATGTTTGATCAACGTATTGAGCTTGTCGTTGTTGGCGATATTGTAAATAATCAATATGTGCCTTTAACCTACCAAGTTCAAGGGAAAGAATATAGTTTTCATGGGCGTTGTTCGGTTATTCCTAAAGTCTGTGGGGTGGATTTGTATTTAAGTAAAACTTATACCGAAGTGTTGGGTGATAGGGTGAGGCAGCGGTTTTTTGTTTCAGTCAAAAAATTACTTAAAAGCTTAGTTTGAAAGCTGCAAGGCCTTTAAGATGAAATAAGCTTTATAAATTGCTTGTAGTTAATGATTTCTAATGACTTCTGCTCTGACAGTTTATCTATAATCAGTTGTATTTTTGGTGTTAATACAGTGAAAACTAGAAAGTACAGTTCATTACTTATGGGGGTGAACTGGAGTTTTAGGCGTTTTGCCGCACTTTGTGTTCCTAAACCAGCATCTGCCTGCTTACTACTCACCATACTTGCAACAGCTAAATGGGTATGTTCTTCATGATAATAGCCATTTAATTGGTCAGGATTAATATTTTGTTGTTTAAGCAAAATATTCAATAAATTTCGAGTGCCTGATCCAGTTTGACGATTAACAAAGGTTAGCTGTTGTTCAATCATTTGTTGAAATGAAGTAACAGGAAGGTCAGGGTGGCTGATTATTCCTTGTTGTCGGCTTTCTAATAAAATGAACTTATCCTGTTTTGGGTCAAAATAGGGTGAAAAATTTTCAATTTGTTTTTGGCTATCCTCATTTGTCCCAGTATGAAAACCAGCAAGTTCACAATTATTCTTTGCAAAAGCGGATAGGGCTTGTCCACTTCCATCAATATGCAATTCTATAGGCAACTGATATTTACGGAGTTGTTCTAAAATTTCTGAATCACTTGCAACAATTCGTAAAGTCTCAGTGGCTGAGTTAAATGATTCAAGTAAATTGTTTGCTTTGTCTTCTTCTGACTTAAATGCTTCTTTAAGGAATAAATGACTATCTTTTGTGGTTTCTAGCAGTAATTTCCCTAAACTACTTAATTGAGAGCCTTTCCCTCTTTGTTTCTCTACTAATGCTTGTCCAAATTGATGTTCTGCCTC
>CAJVYL010000148.1 GCA_913009265.1 uncultured Methylococcales bacterium | reverse complement strand
ATCGAACCTGGGACCTCGGGGTTATGAATCCCGCGCTCTAACCGGACTGAGCTATATCGCCATATCTTGAAAGAGCTGCTAGACAGCAGCTCTTGTAAAGAACGGAAATTATATATATGTTACTTATTATTGTCAAACATTAAATCTAAAATGTACTACATCACCATCTTGAACTTGGTAATCTTTACCTTCAAGGCGCCATTTTCCAGCGTCTTTAGCACCTTGCTCACCCTTAAAATCAATAAAATCCTGATAAGCAGTCACTTCTGCTCTGATAAAACCTTTTTCAAAATCTGTATGAATAACACCTGCTGCTTGTGGTGCTGTTGCATTTACAGGTATTGTCCACGCTCTTACTTCCATAACTCCAGCAGTGAAATAAGTAGATAAATTCAATAATGAATAAGCGGCTCTTACTACTCTATTTAAGCCGGGTTCTTCTAGGCCTAAGTCATCTAAGAACTCTTGTTTTTCGTCTTCATCTAACTGAATTATTTCAGCTTCAATAGCGGCACATACAGCAACTACATTGGCATTTTCTGTTGCGGCAAATTCTTTGACTTGCTCCAACATTGGATTATCTTCAAATCCATCATCTTGTACATTGGCAATGTACAACGCAGGCTTTAGAGTAATTAAGCAAAGTTCTTTGATTAGTTTAACTTCATCCTCTGTTAAATCTAATGAACGTACAGCTAAACCTTGATCTAAATGAGAAAATACCTTTTCTAAGGTTTCCTTTTTTGCTTGTTCTTCTTTATTTCCTGTTCTGGCTGCTTTTGTAGCTTTTAATAATGATTTTTCAACTGATGCTATATCGGCTAATGCTAATTCAGTGTTTATTACTTCGATATCACTTATAGGGTCAACCTTTCCATCCACATGAATTACATTATCATCTTCAAAACAACGAACGACATGAATAATGGCATCTGTCTCTCTAATATTGCCTAAAAACTGATTTCCTAGCCCTTCACCTTTTGATGCCCCAGCCACTAGACCTGCAATATCTACAAATTCAATCGTTGTTGGTAATATACGCTCTGGATTTACAAGTTCGGCCAATTTATCCATTCTTGCATCTGGAACAGGAACAACACCTACATTAGGGTCGATAGTACAAAAAGGATAATTTTCTGCTGCAATAGTCGCTTTAGTTAGTGCATTAAATAGTGTTGATTTACCTACATTTGGTAAACCGACAATTCCACAATGAAGTGCCATAGAATATAAATCTCTTAGTCTTGGTTAGAAGCATACTAAAAATAACATTAACTCTGTTTTATCACAGTTAATCCATACACATTTCAGAAGCTATATTTTGACTGGAAGTAGCCAAAAAAGTGGTGATTATACAAGAAATTATTGATTTTCTGAATAATTTTCTAATACATCCTTATTAAACACTACTACTTTATTTCGCCCTTGCGCTTTTGCAGTATATAACGCTGTATCAGCAAAACTCACAAGTTTATCAATATTAATATCTTTATTACCATCAGGCATACAACAATTTTTATCCAAACAATACAAACCAATACTTGTTGTTTGCACAAAACCATCTTTTTCCCATTTTAAAGATTCAACTGCTCCTCTGATACGTTCAGCAAACACTTCACCATTACTACAATTAGTATTAGTAAAAATGACAACAAATTCTTCTCCCCCATACCGAATAAGAATATCAGTCTCTCTTACTTGTTCTTCTAAGACTTTAGATACTCTTACCAAAACATCATCACCGAAACCATGTCCATAAGTATCATTAACTTGCTTAAAATTATCTAAATCTAAAACTAAAATACAAAGGGTTTGTCCATACCGCTTTGTATTTGCAATTGCAATATTGGCCTGCTCATAAAAATATCGTCTGTTATATAAGCCTGTTAATTGATCAATCATCGACATGTTTTCAAAATGATCTTTCAATGCTTTTATATCAAAAAGTGCTTTCTCTAGTTTTTCAGTACGTTTTGATATTTGCTCTTCCATTTGTTGAAACAGTCGATAATTACTAATCAACTGCCCCAACATATTCTTATATATCCCTAACATCCGAATATGCCAATCATTAAAGTGATAAGTCTGTGGATGAGAGATGTTCAGTACTGCGACCAGTTCTTGTCCTACAAAAATAGGAACACTAATAATTGAACCTGGCAGATCTAGATTTTTTTGTTTATCATTTAGTGCAAAGCGATCATCTTCTAGACAATTTTGACAATGCTGAAGCTCACCCGTTTGTGCCGCAGCACCAATAACACCTTCCCCAATTTTAAACTCTAAAGGGGTATATTTTTGTGATTGCTCATTAAGACTTAACCCAGTTAAGTTTATTAACACGCCTTGATCATTTAATAAAAATAAAGAGCATCGCTCCATATCTTGGTTTTGAATAAGAATAGTTAAGGCATTTCGAATTAGTTCTTTTTCGTCTCCGGCTTGGCAATTTAACTCAGATAAATCTTTAACTGCAGATAAAGAATTTAACAAATCAATAATAACTGTTTCTAAGCCTTCGCCATTTTGTAATATATCCATTTAAACTCTACCCACCTATTACTGATGCCAACTCATTAATATCATCTTTTTTATGATAAATACTATCAATAATATCCAAAAAACCTTTTTCAGAAAAGGATAATCCTTGTAACTGACTTAAAAAACCAGGCATTTCATCTATTTTATCATCAACAATATAAATCGCCGCCCAATGGCTAAGCTCTAATAAAAGAACCAACCTTCGTTCGTTGCCTTGAAAATCATTTTGCCTAAACTGCTCTAAAACTATCTGATATATAGTAGGTAATTTCCATCGACCCAATAAAGTACACCCAATTTCATACTGGTTTTTCCCCATAACACTCTTCATTTCGGCACTAACCCTCCCTTCGATATGATCTGCTTTAACCAGCACGTCATTAAGAGTCTCAGGAAGTATCTGTATTGCGGCCAGCAAACCTATATTAAGAAGTAAACCTGACGTGTATGCAATATTAGGGGGGATTAATTCATCATTTAGGTGTAAAGCTATTTTCTGGGCCATAAGCGCGGTAACCAGTGCATGGCTCCAAAAGAAACTAGGCTCAAATGATTTGCATTTTGTAGTTTGTAATTCAACATTAAGCACTATACTTAAAGCAAAGCTTTTAACTAAACTAAGTCCTAAGACTTGAATAATGGCAATACGTAAATCACTTATTTGCCCTGAACGTCCAAAGTAGGCAGAATTTGCCAACCCTAAAAGCCTAGCAACTAAAACTGGGGATAAAGCGAGTACGCTTACCATTTCTTCAATCGAAATATCTGGATCATTAACTGCAGTAATGATTCGTATACTTGCTTCAGGTAAAGGTGGTAAATTTTTTATTTTAGATATTTCCAGCTCAATATCTTTACTTTGACTCATTATCACCCTTATTTTTCAAACCAACCATTTTCAATAGCACCACCAATTTTCTATAATTATCAGCAGTTAACCCATCTTTAATGATAAGGATAGTCTGTTTTTTGTTTTCATGTATTTTAAAATTTAAAATACTAAAATACGGGGTAACAACGGTTGACGGTAATACTTCAATTAAGTCGAATTTTTCCTCTCGCCCTGCCAACTCCCAACCCATTACAGATTTATGTCGAATAAATATTTTTTCTCGGCTATTTTCTTTAATCAGATAAATTCGTAGACTACCCATAATAACTACAATTAGGGCGATTTTATAGACTAAAGCAAGAGGAGTAAATAACACAGGTAATATTGACAACAAATGTAATGCAATCAGAAATTTAAGCAATAAAATAGATTTATTAATTTCAAATAGTGTTGTTGTCTCGAATTTTTTTAACAAGAGATCTTAGTCCTGTTGAATCGGGTAATTCATTGCCAAGTAGATAGCGTATTAAGACTGTATCTTGCATCTCCAGTAATTCATTAAAAAACATTTTATCTTCTGTAGAGGCCTGGTGATAAAAAGCGTTTAGGTAGGCTTCTAATAAATAATCTAACTCTTTAGTGCCTCTTCGGCATTGCCACTTTAATTTAGCAGTTGATTCCATAGAAACTTTAGAGTGATTTGGCAACCCTGACAAATTTATCAGGATTGCCATAATTCACTTAACCTTGTTGACGAATAGCCATTAGCTTTTTGATATCCGCAATGGCTTTTGCTGGATTCAGCCCTTTAGGGCAAGTATCTGTACAGCTCATAATAGTATGACAGCGATACAATTTATAAGGATCTTCGAGCTCATCTAATCGCTCACCAGCATTTTCATCACGACTATCTTCTAACCATCGAGAAGCTTGTAATAATGCAGCTGGACCTAAATACTT
>CAJVYL010000147.1 GCA_913009265.1 uncultured Methylococcales bacterium | reverse complement strand
GAGGATGGAGCAGAAGCTTATACGCGAGCGGGTGATTTAAGAATTACCCCTGAAGGCCGTTTAGAAACAGGGGCGGGTAACCCTATTTATGGTAACGATGGCCCTATAATTTTACCGCCGTCCGAAAAAATAGATATAGGTAATGATGGAACCATAAGTGTTATTCCTCTTGGAGAAACGGCAAGTACACTAGCTGTTATTGATAGAATCAAAATGGTTAAGCCTGAGCTGAATAATTTAGAAAAGCTCAATGATGGTTTTATGCATACCAAAGACGGAAGTGTTGCAGAAGCTGATGCCACTGTAAGTATTGTACAAGGTGCTTTAGAGGGTTCAAATGTTAATGCAGTGTCTGCATTAGTTGAGATGATTGAATTAGCAAGAAATTTTGAATTACAAACTAAAGTAATGAAGAATGCAGATGATAACTCAGGAGTAAGTGCTAAACTAATGCAAATGGCATAGTAAATGCATTATCTTCTAGTAAGACAATAAATTGTCACTAGGAGAATAACATGACTGAAAGAGCATTATGGGTTGCTAAAACAGGTTTAGATGCCCAACAAACAAGAATGGCGGTAATTGCCAATAACTTGGCTAACGTAAATACCACTGGTTTTAAAAAGTCTAGAGCGATTTTTGAAGATCTGGTCTATCAAAATATTCGCCAAGTTGGCTCTCAGTCAACTCAAAATACCGAGTTACCAACAGGTCTACAGTTGGGAACCGGTGTCAGAACCGTAGCAACAGAAAAGCTGCATACTCAAGGTAATATTCAACAAACAGAAAACTCACTAGATGTTGCTGTTAATGGGCGTGGTTTTTTTCAAATCTTAAACCCAAATGGTGATATTAACTACACCCGCGACGGATCTTTCAAGCTAGATTCAACAGGGCAGTTAGTTACCTCGGGTGGAATGCTGCTGGAACCTAATATAACAGTTCCAAGTGATGCACTAAGCGTAAGCATAGGGCGTGATGGTACGGTATCTGTAGTGCAACCAGGTAGTCCAACTGCCGTTCAAATTGGTCAAATTCAATTGGCTGATTTTATTAACCCAGCAGGATTAAACCCCGTGGGTGAGAATTTATTTACCGAGTCAGTTGCTAGTGGAGCTCCAGTTGTTGGGACACCTGGGGAAGATGAGTTTGGTGCTGTTTTTCAAGGTTCATTAGAAACATCAAACGTCAATGTAGTTGAGGAGTTGGTCAATATGATTGAAACTCAGCGTGCCTATGAAATGAATTCAAAAGCAATTTCCACTACGGATGAAATGCTGTCCTTTGTGACTCAGCAATTATAGTCAAGGTGAATGATATGTATCTATTCAAAATTGCTATTATCTCTCTATTGCTACTACCTTTAACAGGCTGTGAAACCTTACCTAAAAGAGATCCAGATTTTTCACCTGTGCAAGCAGTTGATCTTCGCCCTCCACAGCAGACTAATGGTGCAATTTATCAATCTGGTTATGATATGCGCTTGTTTGAAGATCATACGGCAAGACGTGTAGGGGATATTTTAACGGTTAAATTAAATGAAGATACCAAGGCTAAGAAAAAAGCAGATTTAGATGCTACTAAGAGTACCTCAACCTCAGTGACAGCCCCAAATATTATGGGAATGGATCCTTCAATGATTTTTGGTAGTGATTTAAGCGCAACTTTAGCTTCAGAGCATGATTTTGAAGGGGAAGGAGAGGCCAATCAGAGTAATAGTTTAACGGGTGATATAAGTGTGACAGTGGTTGCGGTATTTCCCAATGGAAACTTAAGAATTCGAGGTGAAAAAAGGGTTACCTTAAATGATGGTAGTGAATATATTCGATTATCGGGCATTGTTAGACCCGTAGATATAGATGCATCTAATACCATTTCTTCAGCAAAAGTAGCAGATGCCACCATTATGTACACTGGGGATGGCTCAGTTGCTGATTCAAGCAAAATGGGTTGGTTTGCCAGGTTCTTCTTAAGCCCTGTTTTTCCTTTTTAAGGGAGATTGATATGAAACACAGTATATTAGTAGCGTTATTGTTGTTGCTTAATTGGCAGCCTGTTAATGCTGAAAGAATAAAGGATTTAGCTTCCATAGCGGGTGTTCGTAGTAACCAATTGGTTGGTTATGGTTTAGTCGTTGGCTTAAATTCATCAGGTGACAAAACAAAATTTACAGGGCAAAGTTTGCGGAGCATGTTGGCGCGACTTGGCCTAACATTGCCACCTGGCATTGACCCAAAATCTAAAAATATTGCCGCAGTCGTCTTACATGCTGATCTTCCTGCTTTTGCAAAACCTGGTCAGAAAATTGATGTAACAGCTTCTTCTATTGGTGATGCCAAGAGTTTACGCGGTGGTTCATTATTAATGAGTCCATTAAAAGGGGCGGACGGTAAGGTTTATGCAGTTGCACAAGGTAACTTAGTTGTAGGCGGTTTAAGTGCTTCAGGGCAAGATGGTTCTAAGATTACTGTTAATAATCCAGCGGTTGGACGTATTCCTAATGGTGCGACAGTAGAAAGAGGGGTTCCAAGCCCTTTTGGGAAAGGCAATTCATTAGTTTTTAATTTACATAATTCAGACTTTACTACAGCTAATAGAATGGTTGAAGCTATTAACCGTATATTGGGTCCACAAACAGCAAGGGCTTTAGATGCTACATCGATAAAAGTAAGCGCACCTTTAGATCAATCACAACGCGTCAGTTTTGTTTCAATGGTTGAGAATATGCAAGTAGCACCTGATGATGCACCTGCTAGAGTTATTGTTAATTCGCGGTCGGGTACTGTTGTTATTAATGGTAAAGTTCGGGTTCAACCTACAGCTGTATCGCATGGTAGTTTGACAGTTACCATTAGTGAAAACCCTCAAGTAAGTCAGCCTAATGCTTTAGCAGGTGGAAATACCGCTATTGTTCCTCAATCAGAAATTAAGGTTGAGGAAGGTGGTGTTATAGATGATGAGGGGAATCATATGTTTGTCTTTAATCCAGGAGTCACTTTAGATGAGATTGTTAAGTCTGTTAATAAAGTGGGAGCTGGGCCTAGTGATTTGGTCGCTATTTTAGAAGCACTTAAAACAGCAGGTGCTTTAAGAGCTGAACTTATAATTATATAGGTACATGTCATGTTAAATGTTGATAGTGCTGATATTTATACCGATTTTGATAGTTTGGCCAAATTAAAAAATGAGGCCAAACAAAAAACACCTGACTCTATTAAAGAAGTGGCAAAGCAGTTTGAATCTGTTTTTGTTGGGATGATGTTAAAAAGTATGCGTCAGGCCAAGTTAGCTGATGGTATTTTGGACAATAGCCAAAGTGACTTTTACAGGGATATGTATGATCAACAATTATCGATCCATTTAGCGGGTGAAAATGGAATGGGTTTGGCTGATGTTATTGAAAGGCAGTTAAGCCCAGATCAATCAGTTGCTGTTACTAAAGAGCAAGGTATTGCAGATTACCAAAGACGGAACTTAATGTTTAAAGCGGCAAAAACTAGCCAGCAACCAATTGAAGCTCAGCCTATCTTAGATAGCTTAATCACTAAGCCTATTAATTCAGTTGATGATTTTGTTAATCAATTACGCCCTTATGCAGAACAAGCCGCTAAAAAACTGGGTGTGGATGCTAATGTTTTAATTGCACAGGCAGCATTAGAAACAGGTTGGGGTAAATCAGTTATTCAATCTAAAGATGGCAGCAGTAGTCATAATTTATTTAACATTAAAGCAGATAAATCATGGCATGGAGTCAGCACAAAGGTTGAAACATTGGAATATAAGCAAGGTATCGCTAAAAAAGAAATAGCAGGTTTTAGATCTTACGGATCTTATCAAGAAAGTTTTAATGATTATGTTGATTTTATTAAAACTAACCCTCGATATAAGACCGCCATAAAAATGGCAGAAAAAGCGGAACGATATGTGCATGAACTACAGCAAGCAGGCTATGCAACCGATCCAAATTATGCGGATAAAGTGATGAAAATATATAACAGTAAAGCGGTTAATCAATATTCGGATACTTTGGTTCTAAAACAGCAGTCAGCAGCAGATAATTCATAAGGGGAAATAGCAATGGCAAGTGGTATGTTAGGAACAGCGATAACGGGGCTTCAGGCTTTCCAGCGCTCGTTGGAAACTACAAGTCATAATATTTCAAATGTTAATACAGAAGGTTATAGTCGCCAAAGAGTTGATCTAGCAACAAAAGATGAACAAATGATTGGCGTCGGTTATTTAGGGACAGGTGTAAATGTTGTTAATATAACCCGAAGTTATGATCAATTTATTACCACCCAATTACGATCAAGTACTGCCGCTTTTGGTGATGTTGATAAATACAGTGAATTGGCATCGCAAGTTGA
>CAJVYL010000146.1 GCA_913009265.1 uncultured Methylococcales bacterium | reverse complement strand
TCAAAGAGAAAGGAACAATTTCATTTAAAGTTAATGATGTGTTTAATACTGGTAGATACAGATATGAGTCATTTACTAACACATTCTTTAGAGAAGGAGAAGGCCAGTGGAGAGAGCCATCATATGTTCTAACTCTATCTTATAGGTTTAATGATAAAAATAACAGGAAAAGTAGACGACAAAGGAGTAATGATTTAAACTTTGGTGAAGGTGAAGAAGATCAACCAATATTTATCCCTTAAGTTTTTTTAAGATTATTTCTTTAATCTTAATATACAAATAAGAAGAAGCCCAATAAGGCACTAAAATTGCAAGGAAAATAAGAAGCCAGAAGCCTAGTGTAAATATTGCTAAAAACGCTAAAAATCCAAGGTATTGCTGAAACTCCATATATTTGTACTATAAAAGACAAAATTAATTTATTTTAAGTAAATTACAAATAATGAACTATAGAATTGAAAAAGATACTTTAGGAGAAGTGAAGGTTCCAAAAGATAAGTTATGGGGTCCCCAAACTGAAAGATCTAGACAAAACTTTAAGATTGGTGATGAAGCTTCCATGCCAATTGAAATAATTCATGCCTATGCATATATAAAAAAATCTGCAGCTCATGTTAACGATAGAGAAAAATTACATGAATTAGTACATTCTGAAACAACAACAATCTCAACACCATTTAAAGAGGACGAAATTGAAACTATTGCTGTCGTGGAAAATGTTACCCTCCCCATAGTAGAAAAAAGTGCTGAAAATAAAGAAACTAATCTCTGGTCTTCAAACGGAAAGGACGGATACACCATTGAAAATCAAAACAAAGAAATATCTCAATTACGTCAGCAAATGGAAAGCAATCATACGGGGACTATTTGGGCTATTTTAAGCAGTGCAGTTATCGTTAGCTTAGCTGTTTTATTTCAATAATATCCTACTTTGAAAAGTGTGGAAGGAAGCCCCACACTTTCTACATAGCTGACAGATTCTTATCTATACCCCCCCCAAACCTAATTTCGTGGCGCAACTGTATGAATGCAAAAAGTAGAGCAATGCTGCCGCAATTACTGATAGGAAATAAAAACACCCATTTCTTATTCTTTATTCTCTTAGAAATATAGAGAAAAGAAATATTGTAGGAGAGCCTTTTATTTATCCCTCAGTTTAGTGTTGGTTACAGTTTTAGCGTTAAGTAATTGTATTGCCACGAAAGAACCTCAAAAATACAGTAACTTTTTACCCCTTGCAAAAGTTACTGTAAAAGTTACTGTATCTTGACCTGTATCTCATTGTACTTCGCTGAACATAAAAAAAGCCCAAATCCTTGTCAGACATGAGCTTTTATACTTCTTTGAACTTCCCTGTACTTTCTTCTGGTGCCGATGGCCGGAGTTGAACCGGCACGACCTAAGTCACCACCCCCTCAAGATGGCGTGTCTACCAATTTCACCACATCGGCATTATTATGAGGTTATTTATTCAACAATTACTTTATCTTCTTCTATTGTTACTGAATCAGACATTGTATTTATTTCTTGTTGAATTGTTTTAACTTCTTCTGGCAATTCTTCATTAATAACAGGAAGTGTATCTAATGTATCTATCGCAGGTACACTTTCTGCTCCATCAATTAAAGGAACATCAGCAAAAACTTCTTCACCTGCTGGTGTATCCATTAAATCAACACTACCTTCTGTGATACCACTCATTACTGCTAAAGTAAGACTTGTAGCAAAAAACAAAGCTGCCAAAATTGCAGTTGTTCTTGATAAGAAGGAGGATGCTCCCTGCGCACCAAAAACAGAACCAGATGAAGCACTACCAAATGCAGCACCTGCATCAGCACCTTTACCTTGCTGAATTAATACAAAGCCGATAACACTCAGGCCCAACAATACATGAACAACTATGATTACTTGATACATATCTCTTTTCTACTTAAATCGATTTATAAATCGCTAAAAATGATGCTGCGTCTAATGAAGCTCCACCAATTAAGCCACCGTCAATATCAGGCATTGCAAAAATTGCTTTTGCATTGGCTGGTTTAACGCTACCACCGTATACAATTTGAACATTTTCAGCAATTGCTTGGCTTTTTGCTGCGATTTGCTCACGAATGTATTTATGTACTTCTTGTGCTTGTTCGTCAGATGCTGTTTTACCCGTACCGATTGCCCATACTGGCTCATAAGCGATAACAGAGTTAGCTAAAGCATCAACACCAGCTAAATCAATAACTGCATTTAACTGCCCATCAATGACTGCAAATGTTGTGTCGCTTTCACGTTCTTCTAATGTTTCACCAATACAAAGAACTGGAGTAATTCCTTCTTTTTGTGCTTGGCAAAAACGTGCTGCTACTGATTCGTTAGTATCTCCGTAGTATGAACGTCTTTCTGAATGTCCAACTAAGGCATAAGAACAACCTGTTTCTTTCAGCATAAATGCTGAAGTTTCACCTGTATATGCACCTGATTCATGATCAGCTACATTTTGGCCGCCTAACGCTAATGGAGTATTTTTCACGACACTTTCAATATCTGATAAATAAACGGTAGGAACACATACAGCAATACCTTTATCACCATCACTTAGACCAGCAATAATTGCATTTGCTAATTCAATCCCTTCTGAACGTGATCCGTTCATTTTCCAATTACCCATCACTATAGATTGACGCATTTCACACTCCAATAAAAACTAAACCGCTTATAGTATAGGGTAAAGCACTCTAGTTCAAGCTTATATTGCTTTCTTTACCACATCGACCAATTGATCTGCATACTTAAGCACTTCATCGTAATTTTCACCTTCAACCATGACTCGAATCAAAGGCTCTGTTCCTGACGCTCTCAAAAGAACGCGACCTTTATTACCCATACTTTTCTCAACAGCTTTTACTGCTTTCTGGATATCTTCAACCTCATCTAGATTGACTTTTTTGTTTACTCTTACATTTTTTAATATTTGAGGATATTTTTGAGTATCCGCTTTAAGCTCATGCAAGCTTTTTCCACTTTGCTGAACCTCAGCTAAAACTTGTAGCGCTGCAACTATACCGTCACCTGTCGTGGTTTTATCTAAACATATAATATGTCCAGATCCTTCCCCACCCAATACGCTTTTATGCTTATCTAACATTTCCATAACATAGCGATCGCCAACATTAGCACGTATCAAATCAATACCAATTTTCTTTAGTGCATGTTCCACGCCTAAATTAGTCATTAATGTGCCAACCACTGTTTTGTCTTTTGACCCAGCACTCTGATGTGATTTTGCAATAATATAAATTAACTCATCACCATCAACCACTTCACCTTTATGGTCAACCATTATCAGACGATCACCATCACCATCTAATGCAATACCTAAATCAGCTCTATATTCAATAACTTTTTCGGCTAGCAATTCTGGCTTTGTTGCGCCACATTCTTCATTAATATTCAAGCCATCTGGTTCTGCGCCAATAGTAACAACTTCAGCACCAATTTCTGTAAAAACATGTGGTGCGATATGGTAAGTTGCTCCATTTGCACAATCAACCACAATACGTAATCCATTAAAGTCTAAGCTAGTGGGTACTGTTGATTTACAAAACTCAATATATCGACCTGCAGCATCAGTTAATCGTTTAGCCTTCCCCAATTGTGCTGACTCGACTGTTGTCATCGGAGAATCTATATATTTCTCAATTTTATGCTCTAGCTCATCGGGTAGTTTTTTACCTTCAACAGAGAAAAACTTTATCCCATTATCATAATAAGGATTATGAGAAGCACTAATAACAATACCGGCTTTAGCTCTTAAAGTTCTTGTTAAATAAGCAACGCCAGGAGTTGGCATAGGACCAAGAAGCCTTGTATCAACACCAGCAGCAGACAACCCTGCTTCTAACGCTGATTCAAACATATAGCCCGAAATTCTAGTATCTTTACCAACGATGACAAAACCATAACCTTCTTCTGCAAAAACGCGCCCTGTAGCCCATCCAAGCTTAAGCATAAAATCTGGTGTAATAGGATGTTTACCTACCTCACCTCTAATTCCATCCGTACCAAAATATTTTTTTTTCATCGTTGCTATGTCCACATAAATTATGAATGTTTAGTAACTACTCAGCGTATTTTAAAAATGTAGTAATATTATGTCAATCTTGCATTGACAGAGCTTGCTTTTAAGCCCTCCCTTGCTGGGGAGGGTTTGGGTGAGGAGATAAAAAAAACCCTTTTTTCTTATTCTTTTTGCTTTTAGCAATAAAGAAAAAAAACGTTTTGCAAAAGAGAATTGTTTAACTTCTCCTCACCCAACCCTCTCCAGCAGGAGAGGACTTCAGAGCGGAACCCATCATTTTTCGCTTAGTACTTACATTCTTTATTACAAAAAAAAGGAGAGACATTTAG
>CAJVYL010000145.1 GCA_913009265.1 uncultured Methylococcales bacterium | reverse complement strand
AGCATATTGGTTGGTTTTTAAAGGGGTTTCTTGACGCTGGACACAATAATCCCTAAAAGTGCTTAAATCAAGGGTATGGTTGCAAAAGGCGAGATCATTGCAGAACACCCAAGCTGTTTTAGCCGTGACAAAATAACCTGTAACCCTTGGCATTATCTTTCAGTCTTAGAAAAGAAACCCGGAGCCTTACGTCATGGTATTCCCTTTCAAAACTGGGATTTACCTGAACCGATACAGCAAGTCAGAAAACAACTTTCAAAACAGGAGAAAGGTGACCGAGCATTTGTTGATTGCCTGCTACTTGCAAAAGAGGTTGGGCTTGATGCGTTTGAAACTGCCTGTGAACTTACGTTAGATATAGGCGTTGTCACTGGCAGTATTGTTCTCAATGAGATGAGGCGTTTAACGGAACCAACACAAGCTAAAGAATTAAACGCCTGCCATCACTTAAAACTAAAGGATGAACCAAAGGCTGATTTTCAGCGCTATGCTCACTTATTGGGAGCACACAATGTCCATTGATTTGCTCTCTCAATTAAAAGACCTGCGTCTCTATGGAATGGCAGAAACATGGGCTGAAATTAAAGCGGAAGCACCACAAAGAAAACAAGACTTATCACCAGAGCAGTTATTGAGCAAGTTGGTGAATGCCGAAGTAACAGACTGCTATGCACGGAGTCTACGATACCAATTAAAGGTAGCCAAGTTCCCTATTCATCGAGACTTGGTTAACTTTGAATGGGGCGAAACACCCCTTTCAAAACAACAGATAGAACAGCTGGCAACAGCAAAATTCATGGAGGATGCACACAACCTTATTCTTGTGGGTGGCACTGGAACAGGTAAAACCCACCTTGCCACAGCATTAGGTATCGCCGCTATTCATCAAGAAAAACGAGTGCGGTTTTTTAATGCTGTTGATTTAGTCAATCTACTCGAACAAGAAAAGCAGCAAGATAAAACAGGGGCAATGGCAAGAAAACTCATTCAGATGGATGCGGTGATCCTTGATGAGCTAGGTTATCTGCCATTCCCAAAATTAGGTGGCGCATTGCTATTTCACTTAATCAGTCAGCTCTATGAGCGCACCACTCTGATCATCACAACCAACCTAAAGTTCAGTGAATGGGTACAGGTTTTTGGCGATGAAAAGATGACAGCAGCACTTCTGGATCGCATTACGCATCATTGTGACATTATCGAAACAGGAAATGATTCTTACCGATTTAAGCATAGAAAATCAGGTTTAAAAACAGAATAACCTACTAAACCATGTGGAAACTTTTGGACGCTGACAGGTGGTAACTTTTCAACGCTGATTGACACCATTGTAGTTTGTAGAGCCTGAATTAAAACAGTTTATGGATTATTTATTGGCAGTATTATTTAGGGTTGTAGAGACAAGGCATGCCTTGTCTCTACTTTAGATAACCCCTGATAAAAACTGAAATGATTAGTAGTCAAAACTTATGGAATAATTAATATTAAAATAGAATAAACTTGTTTAATGGAGCTAAACTGGTTTTTCATAGTGTAAAAGCTTAAATAAAAAGGGTAGGGGATATTTTTCTATCGCAATGACATTAATGTAGCTACCTTGTCTTTAAAAGGTTAACATAAAACATCAGTCAGTTTCAGCCAACCAGTCTGTAGCCAATTCCAGCTGGTCTTTTTGAAAAAACTCGATTTTAGTGCTACGGAAAGATCTGCCGACAAACATAAAGACTTCTTCTTTCCATTTTTCATCACCGACGATAGCCATTTTTTTAATTTTGTCCGCATGATCTTGCATAAACAATATTTCTTCCCATCGAGGGTCTTTGCTCCATCCTGTGAAATTATCTAAGATAATTAATGCACTACTTTCATGATATAGCTCAAGACCCAGTAGAGTTAAGGTTTGAGTTTCTTGGTAATCTTCAACAGTAAATTGACCACTGATTTTCACCCAAATCTCTTGGTCCAGTTTTTTTATCAATTCAAAAGACATAGGTAATCTCCAGTTAATTTTTTAAAGAAGTTGTTCCATATTGTTTAGAAAGTATAGTTGCACAATTTCTTTTAGTATATCTTTTGGTAGTTCATCATCACGATTGGCAAGTGTACTGTAGAGCGGTTTGGCAATGCTCTGGAATGCGATAAATAATTCTGGATCAAAATGCGTGCCGACATTTTTTTCCATTTCTGTCATCGTTGTATCAAAATCAAAAGGTTCTTTATAGGGGCGGCGCGAAGTAAGAGCATCAAATACATCTGCAATGGCAAAGATACGTGCAGCTAATGGAATATTTTTCCCTGTCAGCGCTTTGTCGCCACTGGCTGCATATCCATTGCCACCGTATTTTTCATGATGATGTAATACAACGTCTTCAGCATCTTGTAACCAACTGGAATTTTTAATAATATCAACGCCATGACCTACATGGTTTTTCATTTCCGAAAATTCACTCTCAGTAAGTTTCCCTGGTTTAAGTAAAATATTATCTGGCGTACCAATTTTTCCTACATCATGTAAAAAAGCACCCTTAATTAGCCCTTGCATTTTTTTTGTATCTAATCCAATAGCTTCAGCTAAACGGACGGAGTAAATGGTAACACGGTAATTATGAGCATCAGTATCAGAGTCTCGTTTAGCAATTGCATTACCAAGCGCTTTTGCTGTTTGTAAGTTGGCTATAAGAAGGTTTGTTGATAGTAGTGATAATTGATGGGTTAGTCGAATAATTACTGGGTATAGCCCTAAAGCAGTGACTAATACAATAAAGATGGCACTGAGCGTAGTTCGCCAGGTATTCGTTTGGATTAACTGTAAACGCTCAGTTGTGGGTAGAAATAGTATGGCCGCTTGTCCTAAAGGAACGTTAGTTTTACTCATAACTGGAAAGCTTAATAAAATTAACTGCTGTGAATCAATTTCAATTTGTTTTACAGTCATTTCTGTCGTTTTATCACTGACTTGAGTGCTTTGTTTTAGGATGTCTATAACTATTTTAGTTGTGTATTTATCACTATGAAAACTGGCTGCAACCTTTCCTCGAGTATCCCGGACAAAAACACTAACGAAAGTACCCACCGTAAAGGTGGTATCGGATTCTGCAAATTTTTCTATACTTTTTTGTACACTGCCATTATCTACTGCTTGTTGATCGCTTAATAAAATACCAAACTCGGTTACATATTGGTTGGCACGTTGGATTGCTATATCTTGTATGATTTTAATTAATCGGTGTTGTTCTAGGTAATAACTACTTGTACCTATGATTGTTAGTACTAATATTAAGACACCCCCTAGCCGTTTATTGACTAGTTTATAGATATTAACTTTATTAAAAGAATCTATAGGGTCTTTCTTGCTCGCTTTCGATATTGTCATGAGAGAGTTGACTTTAAGTAATATTAAGTATAAAGAAAGCATATCATATACGATTACAATAACTTAAACGTTAGACCTAAAAATACTTGGATTAAGATAAAATAATGCGGAAGAAATAAGTGCTATCAATACTGGTTTTATGCGTAACAGTTTTTAGGGCCTGAACGGTTGTGCCGATGAAAAGGCCTGAATAATTGACTATGCACCGTTAAATATTGAAAAGTTGAAGTTGCTCTTAAAAGTCCTTTCCTGTTGGGTTTGGGGCGACTGCATTGCTCTACCTACCTACATCCTTGTAGGCATAACCCAAACCCTTCCAGCAGGAGAAGGGCTAATAGAGGAACTTATTGGGATTGGTATAAGCTATATTAAAAATCAAAGAAAGGAAATAATGGTTGTTCACTAGCTGGAGCGGGTGGCTCGATGTTATCTACTGGTAAATCTTCGCTCAAATAATCACCCCAGTTTACGCGGTCACGCATTTGGTTTTGGATGTCTGCTGGCACAAAATCTTTGCCTAAACGTTGCTGCCATCCTCCTCCCAAGGCTTTATAAACAGAGATCAAGCTAGTGTTTATTCTTCCTTTACGATCGATCAATTTATCTTGTTGTCGTAACAAAGTTTCCTGAGTGTTTAGTATTCGAGTGTAGTCTACAGCACCTTCACGATACTGAATTTCTGCTAGTTCAACAGCTTGTTTGGCAGCATGTACGCTTTCTTTAAGATATTTTACTTCGCCTTGGGCACCTAAAAAAGCCGCAGCGCCATCTTCGACCTCTCTAGCTGCAGTCAACACAGTATTTTGGTAATTGACAACCAATTGTTGAAAACGAGCATCCTGAACGCGAACATCGTTGCGTATGCGTCCATAATTTAAAATACTCCAATTAACCGAAGGTCCGACAAACCAGGTAAAGCTGCTGCCGCTAAATAAGTCACCAAGGTGTGCGCCGTTAGAAAGAAGGCTGCCATTATCACTAGCTTTCATACCAACTGAGCCCAGTAAAATAAAGCGTGGGAATAGTTCTGATTTAGCAACACCTATTTGGGCGCTTTGCGCTGCTGCTTGAAGTTCAGATAA
>CAJVYL010000144.1 GCA_913009265.1 uncultured Methylococcales bacterium | reverse complement strand
TTCTGCATCCATGCAGGCGTCCAGCAAGAGAGGGCTTAAGAGCTAACAAAATCCACACTTAACGGTGACATAGCCATAAAAAATAGCTTTTATCTCTCTTGCACCCTCTCCAGTTGGAGAGGGTTGGGGTAAGAATAATTTCGTGTTTCTGTTCTTCTTCTATTTGATGAAAAAGAAAGTGTTTGTGTGGATGTGCAAGCTGCTAATGTAAAGATGGTGTTGCTATTAGCGGAGGGTTATTTTTATATGTTATCTTTCTAAAAGTTCAGTTTTTCCTGTTTTTCCATTCCAATCTTCAGCGTCTGAAGCTGCTTCCTTCACTTCTGTGATAACAGGCCATGATTTTGCTAGTTCTTCATTAATAGCGATATACTCTTCTTGGCCTTCAGGAAGTTCATCTTCAGCAAAAATAGCGTTAGCTGGGCACTCAGGCTCGCATAATGTGCAGTCAATACACTCGTCTGGATCAATTACCAAAAAGTTAGGGCCTTCGTGAAAGCAATCTACAGGGCATACATCAACACAATCGGTGAATTTACATTTGATACAGTTTTCTGTGACGACAAAAGTCATGGTTCTATCCAGTTCGTTCTAAAAAAGTAAGCATATAATATCAGAAAGATACTGCTATGAAGAGAGTTTTTAAGCAAATCGGTAAATTGTAAGGTAGGGTTATTCTGCGTTGGCGCTGGTAAATAAAGATAGGAATTTATTTCTTCCTTTATCTAGTGTTCTTTGTTGGCTGTTGATGAGTGCTGTGCGTGCTTCTTCTTGTAGTTGGGTGTCTGCATAAACTTGATTGTGCCTTACAGGGGCGCTAATAGCGCGCTTGAAGTAAACTTGTGCATCCTTAACTTCATCCTTGCTAAGTAGGTAGTCAGCATAGAAATAATTTGAGTCGATACTCGATGGGTTAATTTTTAGTGCTTCTTTAAATAACAGTTCTGCTCTGTTTTGGTTGCCAAAAGATATTGGCCATCCAGGGCTCATGTAGTACAAAGTTGCTAAAACAACAAACGCAGCTCCTTCAAGTGCTTCAGGCTGGGTTTTAATGCTTTGTTCCAATAGCTCTTTTGCTGTTTCAATTGATGAAAGGGCTTTGAATGGTGATTCGTAGGCGGCATTGGTGGCAATTATAATTGCCTGCCAGATGATGGCTTCTACAGCATGTGGGTGTTCTTCAGAAATTTTCTTTGCTTTCTTAATAAGGTGAGGGTAGTGGTTGTGTTGTTCGCTATTCTCTGAATAGTATATTTTTGCCCACTCTGATTCCAGTTGGTCTATCTGACTGTCAACACCGCTAGCAAGTAGCTTGCTGCTTGTTAGTAGTAAAAATGCAACAATGGTTGTTTTTTTCATACAGTTAAATATATATTATATTTAACTGTATTACAAATATTATTTCTTTAGTTTATTTCCAGTTTTTGTAAGGGTTTTTACAAAGACTGTTGTTGTAATATCTAATGTCTGTGGTCACTTCTTGCCCTATCCAGCTCGGTTTTTCAAAGTGTTCGCCAACTTCGCTAAGTTCAATTTCGGCAACTATTAGTTTGTCATTGTCACCAGTGAATTCATCTATTTCCCAAGTATGTTGTTTATATGTAACAAGATGCCGTGTTTTTTCAATAATTGGTTTTTGACATAAAGTATTAAGAATTTCAATTCCATCTTCTATAGGAATTTCATACTCAAACTCTTGCCTTAGGGTTCCTATCGTAGCGCTTTTAATATTAAGCCAGGCTGTATCACCCGATACTCTAATTCTAACAGAGCGGCTGTTATCACTTACCATATAGCCTTGTTTATATAGTGATGATCTTGTGGTTTGAGTTCTCCAGTCATCGTTTTTTAATAAAAATTTATGCTCTATTTCTTTTGCCATGATGTTTTTGTTGTAGACAAGCTTATTGAGGGTTTAAGTGCTTTATTTTACTTTATTTAATTAATCAGCAATGATAAAGTATAAATACTTAGAGAATTACTAGGTATTTATTTTTGCCTTATATTATTCTTTTATTCTAAACTCTTTATGGAGACATTGATGGCTATTGAATTACCTGCTTTACCATATGCTAAAGACGCGTTAGCGCCTCACATTTCTGAAGAAACGCTTGAGTTTCATTATGGTAAACATCACCAGACTTATGTTACTAATCTAAATAACTTAATTGCTGGTACTTCTTTTGAAGATGCATCTTTAGAGTCTATTGTTGAGCGTTCTGAAGGTGGCATGTTTAATAATGCTGCACAAATATGGAATCACACTTTTTACTGGAACAGTTTGTCTCCAAATGGTGGTGGGGCTCCTACTGGCGCATTGGCTGATGCTATTAATGCAAAATTTGGTTCTTTTGATGAGTTTAAAGCAGAATTTACAAAGTGTGCTGTTACAACTTTTGGTTCTGGTTGGGCTTGGTTGGTAAAAAATGCTGATGGAAGTATTGAGCTAGTAAGTACGAGTAATGCTGCTACTCCATTGACTGGTGATCAAACTCCTCTTTTGACTTGTGATGTATGGGAGCATGCTTATTATATTGATTATCGTAATGCACGTCCTAAATATCTAGAAGCTTTTTGGGCTTTAGTTAACTGGGAATTTGCTTCTGCTAATTATTCGGCTTAATTTTTAAGTTAATAATTTAAAGCCGCAACTCCTTTTTGGGAGTTGCGGCTTTTTTGTGTCTTGCATATTCTGTAGGCACAAAAAAACCCACTTAATAAATTAAGTGGGTTTTTTATAAGAGCCTTAAATAACTTGGCGGTTAAAGCCTATTATTTTTTGTTGCGCTCTTGAACTTCTTTGATAACTTCTTCAGCTACGTTTTTAGGACAAGCAGTGTAGTGTGAAAATTCCATAGAGAATTGTCCGCGACCTGAAGTCATTGTACGTAGGTCACCAATGTAACCAAACATTTCACTCAAGGCAACGTCAGCTTTAATTCGAACACCTGTTACACCAGCTTCTTGAGATTTGATCATTCCACGACGACGGTTAAGGTCACCAATAACATCACCTACGTGATCTTCTGGTGTAAATACGTCTACGTGCATGATTGGCTCAATTAATTGAGGGCCAGCTTTAGGGATTGATTGACGGTATGCAGCTTTTGCAGCAATTTCAAAAGCAACTGCTGATGAATCAACTGCGTGGAATCCACCATCTAGTAGCGTGACTTTAAAGTCTAAGCATGGAAATCCAGCTAGTACACCAACATCGACACTGTTCTTGAAGCCCTTTTCTACAGCAGGCCAGAATTCTCTTGGTACGTTACCACCAGTTACTTTTGATTCAAATACAAAACCAGAACCAGGTTCACCAGGCTCGATTAGGTAATCAATTTTACCGTATTGCCCAGAACCACCAGATTGCTTTTTGTGAGTATAGCTATCTTCAATGCTCTTAGTGATAGTTTCACGGTAAGCTACTTGAGGTTTACCAACTTCAACATCAATACCATGGGTACGCTTTAAGATATCAACTTTAATATCTAAATGCAGTTCGCCCATTCCTCTTAGGATAGTTTCGCCTGAATCTTCATCAGTTTCAACACGGAACGATGGATCTTCAGCAACCATCTTACCGATAGCGATGCCCATTTTTTCTGAACCGGCTTTGTCTTTTGGTGAAACTGCAATTGAGATTACAGGATCAGGGAAAACCATAGGCTCAAGTGTTGCAGGAGACTTAGGATCACATAATGTGTGACCTGTTTTTACATTTTTCATGCCTACAACAGCAATGATATCACCGGCTTGAGCGTGATCTAGTTCGATACGTTCATCGGCATGCATTTCAACCATACGGCCAATACGCTCAGATTTACCTGTGAAGCTATTCATGACACTATCACCTTTGTTTAATTTACCTGAGTAAATTCTGATAAAGGTTAGGGCGCCATAACGGTCATCCATAATTTTGAATGCTAATGCACGGAAAGGGCGATCTACATCAACAATAGCAAGTTCACCTGTCTCTTCACCTTCTTCATCAACTTCTGGTTGTGGTTTTACTTCAGTAGGTGATGGTAGGTAGTCAACAACAGCATTTAATACTAATTGAATGCCTTTGTTTTTAAATGCTGAGCCACAGTATGTAGGGAAAAAATCAAGGCTGATAGTTCCTTTACGAATACAAGCTTTGATAGTTTCCATATCCGGCTCTTCACCATCCAGATATTTTTCCATTGCATCGTCATTTTGTTCAACAGCGGTTTCAATTAGTTTTTCACGCCATTCTTCAACAGTGTCCACCATGTCAGCAGGAACGTCCTGAATTTCATAGTTTGTTGGGTCACCAGTGTTATCCCATACCCATGCTTTACGTGTTAATAAATCAACAACACCGACGAAATCATCTTCTTCACCGATTGGTAAAACCATAACTAGTGGATTTGCACCCAAAACATCTTCTACTTGTTTAACAACGCGGTAGAAGTCAGCACCTAAGCGGTCTAGTTTGTTTACTAA
>CAJVYL010000143.1 GCA_913009265.1 uncultured Methylococcales bacterium | reverse complement strand
TCGGTATCTTTACCTTCTTCTTTAGCGACTAACCAAGGCTTTTTCTCATCAATATATTGATTAGCTTTATCAGCTAAAGCCATAATCTCACGCATGGCTTTACCAAATTCACGGTTTTCGTAAAATTCAGCAATAACAGCATTCGCATCAATAAACTGTTGAAATAACTCTGGCTCTGCACAGCTTGGCGATAATTTCCCATCAAAACGTTTTTTGATAAACCCACTGCTTCGGCTAGCAATATTAACCACTTTACCTACTAAATCTGAATTGACCCTTTGAGAAAAATCATCAAAATTTAAATCAAGATCATCAATACCATTGGTTAATTTAGCCGCAAAGTAATAACGTAAATATTCTGGGTTTAAATGTTCTAAATAAGTACGGGCTTTAATAAAAGTGCCACGTGATTTAGACATTTTTTCGCCATTCACTGTTAGAAAGCCATGCGAGAAAACAGCACTAGGTGTTCTAAAGTCAGCACCATGTAACATTGCTGGCCAGAATAGGGCGTGGAAATAAATAATATCTTTACCAATAAAGTGATAAAGCTCTACATCGCTGTCTTTACCCCAGTATTCATCAAAATCTAAACCTTGTTTATCACATAGGTTTTTAAAGCTGGCCATGTAGCCAATAGGGGCATCAAGCCAAACGTAAAAATATTTGCCAGGTGCATCAGGAATTTCAAAACCAAAATAAGGTGCATCACGAGAAATATCCCATTGATGTAAGCCATTCTCTAGCCATTCAGCCATTTTATTACGCACTTCGGGTTGTAGATGCCCTTCTGCTTTAGTCCAAGTACCTAACATTTCAGTAAAATCAGCTAAATCAAAAAAGTAATGTTCAGAATCTTTTTCGATAGGTTTTTCGCCAGAAACAACTGATACCGCATTTTTTAATTCAACAGGGGAATAGGTTGCACCACAGGCTTCACAGTTATCACCATATTGATCTTTTGCGCCACATTTTGGACATTCACCCTTAATAAAACGATCAGGTAAAAACATATTTTTTACGGGATCGTATGCCTGAGTAATAGTACGCTTACTAATATGCCCGCCATCACGTAAACGGGTATAAATTAAGGCAGAAAATTCTTTGTTTTCGTCAGAATGGGTGGTGTGATAATTATCAAAAGCAACACCAAAATCATCAAAATCTGCACGATGTTCTTTTTCTACATCAGCAATTAACTGTTCTGGGGTAATACCTTCCTTATCTGCACGTAACATAATAGGCGTGCCATGCGTATCATCCGCACAAATGTATAAACACTGATTACCACGTTGTTTTTGAAAACGAGTCCAGATATCAGTCTGAATATATTCAACCAGATGACCTAAATGAATAGGGCCATTGGCATAAGGTAATGCACTAGTAACAAGAATTTTTCTTTCAGACATGGGTAAATGGTAATCACAACAAAAACGAACTGAGCATTATGCCATAAAAAAGCATCATTTTCATGAGCTTGTGGGAGGTAAGGACAGATATACTCACCTTAGGTTCATAATGCACCGCTTTGTAGGTCTGGCACCACTTCTTTAAAACGATTATGGCCTTGCTGACTGAAACTTATAGGCAATCAAAAACTGTTTAAAAAAATGGCATAAAAACTGCTCAACATTAAGCAATTACTTTATCAAAATATCTTATTTGCTTATGTCTAAAATGAGTCATATTAATGTTATTGAAAAATATGAAGAGCATTGCTTGGCTATTCAGCACCTGCTTTCTTCTATTTTAAGCTGTTTTTCAGATTCAAAAATGTTTGGCCAAGAGCAAAAGGAATTATCTAAGAATCTTGATTCATTATGTGAATACTACCCATTTATAAGTTTACTTTATCTATTGGATGATAAAGGTCAACAAACCTGCATGAATATATCGGGAAGATATTTTAAAGATAAATCAAAAATTGGTTATGGCTCTGACCGAAGTAAAAGCCCTTATTATTTAATGGCTCTCAATAGCAATTCAGTAGTTGTTACAGAACCCTACTTATCCAGTGTTCGCCGTGAGCTATGCCTTTCAGCAAGCATTAAAATTGTTAATGATGACGATACTATCAAAGGCTTTATAGTGCTCGATATGGATCTGCCAGCCATTCTTAGCTTTGTTACTGGCGATAGTAAACGTGTTCATTTTGAGCCTTATTTCAAAGCTGTCTATTCTATTATTGTTCTCGGGCTGTTTAGTGTTGCTCTATTACTGCTCTATTTAGCAGGAAAAGAGTGCTGGACTGTCTTTCAGGCATTATTAAACAACAATGAAAACAAACTACTTCCCTTTGGTGTCGTTATCTACCTTACCTTGGCTCTTGCCATCTTTGATTTAGGGAAAACCACACTGGAAGAAGAGGTGCTTTTATATAAAGACATACTAAGACACAGCTCTACTCGCCGAACTATTACCCGTTTTATTGCCGCCATTATTATCGCAGTATCCATTGAAGCACTGTTAATGATCTTTAAGTCCGCACTAAAAGAGAGCGGTGAGCATATTATTCAGGCTGTTTGGATCATTTTGGCAGCAGGTTTTCTACTATTATGTCTCGCTATATATGTGTACTTGGGAAGCAAAGCTGAAGTCATGCTAATGAATAATAAAACCAATAAGGAGCCAATCTCATGAGTAAAAACCCATCCTCTAACAATGAATTACCTCACTGGTTTACCCAAAAAGCCGAAGCACGCTTAAAATTTATTTATGGCGAAGCAAAAACTCAGACATTAATGGAGCGCTTGATCACCAAATTGTTTCCACTCTATGCCGAACCTACTAGCAAAAATAGCAGTCATAAAGAAGAAATATGGAATGAACACGATATTATCCTAATAACTTATGGAGATACAGTTCAACAAGCTCAGGAACCGCCATTACAAACGTTGTTTGAGTTTCTTAACTTACATTTAACCGAATGCATTAACAGCGTGCATGTTTTACCTTATTTTCCCTACAGTTCTGATGATGGTTTTTCTGTTATTGATTACAAAACAGTTGACCCATTACTAGGGGAATGGAGCGACATTGAACGTATTAGCCAGGACTTTCATTTAATGACAGACTTGGTGATTAATCATGTTTCCAGAGAAAACCTTTGGTTTATTGATTTTTTAAGCCGAGCTAAACCTGGCTGTGATTATTTTATAGAAAAACCTGAAGATACTGATGTATCTATGGTCGTTAGACCTCGAAGCACACCTGTTTTAGTACCTGCACATACACATGAAGGTATTCATCATGTTTGGGCAACCTTTGGTGAAGATCAGATTGATGTGAATTTTGCTAACCCTGATGTGCTATTTGAATTTATAGATATTCTTCTGCTCTACATAGCAAAGGGCTCACGCTTTATTCGACTAGATGCTATTGCTTTTTTATGGAAAAAAATGGGGACACGTTGTATTAATTTGCGAGAAACTCATGAAGTGGTCAAGCTTCTAAGAGATATAGTCGATGTGGTCGCCCCGGGAACGGTTCTTATTACTGAAACCAATGTGCCTAATGGGGAAAACCTAAGTTACTTTGGTAATAGTGATGAGGCTCATATGGTTTACCAATTTACCTTACCCCCTCTATTGCTCCATGCCATGTATCACGGTAGCAGTCAATACTTAACACAATGGGCTACAGACATACCCAGACCACAAAAAAACTGTACTTATCTGAACTTCATTGCCTCTCATGATGGCATAGGCCTACGCCCTGCTGAAGGTATTTTACCTGAGTCCGAAGTCTTATCTTTAGTTGATGGCATGCATGAATATGGTGGCTATGTCAGCATGCGTACTGATCAACTAGGTAAAGAGTCACCGTATGAAATTAATATTGCTTTATTTGATGCCTTAAAAGGAACACATTTGGGCATTGATGAATATCAGGCTCAACGATTTATTTGTGCGCACACCGTTATGATTGCTTTACAAGGCATCCCTGCATTGTATTTTCATAGTATTACAGCAACGGGTAATGACTATCAAGGAGTGGAACAAACTGGACGTACCCGTTCAATTAATCGACGAAAATGGCAATATGATGAATTATTGGCGTTGCTCAACAACCCAACATCAATGCATGCCACAGTATTTCATGAATTAAAACGCCTACTGAAGATACGTCGCAGACAAACAGCTTTTCATCCCGATGCCATACAAGAAACTATTTCCCTCGGAGAAAACTTATTTGCCTTTTGGCGCATCAGTACAGATTTACAACAGCGTGTTTTAGCCGTCAGCAACCTAAGTCCTGAAATTCAGATATTAAAATTGCCAGAACACCCTTTAGCAGAGGGCTCAGGTGTTTGGAGAGACTTAATTGAAAGAACCGCATTGGGAAAAAATACCCGCGAACTAAAGTTGTATCCATACCAATCAGCCTGGTTGGAAGCATTAGATTAGGCAAAGTTTTCTATAGAAATGGCCTTATCCAGCGGAAGAGGGCTTAAATCAACAGCAGAGAGGCAAACTCAATGCTGTTGACTTAGGAAATTAGGTTTTAGCTCCCCTCTTTGGAAAAGAGGGGTTGGGGGAGATTTTATTATAAAAATAAGACGTTTAATATCAATGTGTT
>CAJVYL010000142.1 GCA_913009265.1 uncultured Methylococcales bacterium | reverse complement strand
TGCTTGCCCTAACTTTAAAGCGGAATCTGCATTTTTATGCATAAAGACTTGTTCAATGGCCATTTCTGTCGGTTGATATAAAGCTATCACCTCTGTTACACCATCAAATATTTGTTTTAAGCGCTCAGGAAATGAGTTTGCTTTTATTCTGATACTACCGCTGGCAATATATTTACTACTGCCTCGACTAGTTTCTTCAATAACCCCGTACCCAGTAATTCTTGAGCCAGGGTCTATACCTAAAATTCTTGTCACTTATTTCTCTTATCATTCCCATACAAAGTATAGGAACTATTAATTACATTTCTGCAACTTCTGCCATTACTTGTTCAGAAATATCTGCATTTGAATAAACGTCTTGAACATCATCCAGGTCTTCTAAAACATCAATTAAACGCAACATTTTTTCAGCATTTTTTGCATCTAATTCAGTTTTGTTTTCTGCATCCATAGTCACTTCTGAATTTTCTGGCTCAAACCCAGCTGCAACCATTGCTTCTTTAACGGTTAGATATTCTTCAGGCGATGTCATTACATCAACAGAACCATCATCATGTGTCACAATATCATCAGCACCTGCTTCCATAGCTGCTTCCATGACTGCATCTTCATCGACTGAATCTGGGTAACTAATAACACCTATTTTATTGAACATATAAGAAACTGAACCGTCAGTCCCTAAGTTACCACCCGCTTTAGTTAAAGCGTGTCTTACCTCGCTAACAGTACGATTACGGTTATCGGTTAAACATTCAACCATAATGGCAGTACCACCGGGGCCATAGCCTTCATAACGGACGTCTTCATAGTTAATGCCTTCCAATGCACCTGTTGCTTTCTTAATGGTGTTCTCAATGGTGTCCCTTTTCATATTGGCACCCAGCGCTTTATCTATCGCTGAACGTAAACCTGGGTTATTAGCTGGATCTCCGCCGCCTGCTTTTGCAGCAACAGATATTTCACGAATAACTTTAGTAAAAATTTTGCCACGTTTAGCATCCTGAGCACCTTTACGATGCTTAATATTTGCCCACTTACTATGTCCTGCCATTTCCCATCTCTCTAAACTATTTTACAAAAAATGTACCAAATAATACCTGTTGTAGAGCGGACTTTAGTCCGCTATGTTCCTACAAATATTTTTATGGCGGACTAAAGTCCGCCCTACAATCCTTAAGCCAAATAAGGTAAAACTGCCATCAACGATGTTTCGTTAACAAACTCATCAGCCTGTTCAACAACAATATCTCTTCGCATCACACCACCAAAACCAATCACCTTGGCTCCTGCGTGTTTTGCTTCTAGGTCTGTTTTACCATCACCAATCATTGCCATACTTAAATCTGCTGATTTGATTTGTTTACAAACAATCGATTTACCACCATTTTTTGCAAGGGGTGACTGCTGATCAAACTCTTTATAAGTTCCATCAGCATTAAATATAACATCAACCGCATGTACGTGATCAGCAGCTAAACCAAGCTTTTTAGCTAAAGGTAAAATCGCCTGACGAAGACCACCACTAATAATATGGACTTGCTTACCTTGCGCTAACAAAGTGCTAAAAACTTCTTCAACACCATCAACAATCTCAGTAATATACAAGTCAGCCAAATCATCTAGCTGATCTTTATTAGGTTTGATCAATGATAAACGTCGCCCATAAACTTCTTCTAAAGCCATTTCACCATTCATGGCAGCATTAGTTAATGCCACCAATTCATCGTATAAACCAGACTTTCTACCTAACTCATCAATACCTTCAATTTTACTTAAAGTACTGTCACAGTCGAAGCAGATGATGTCAAAACTCATAAGTTAATCAGAATCGCATTATTAACAAAAGAAAGCTCTCTTATTTTTTCTAAAATTTCAGCAGATAAAGAACTAGAAACACTAATCACAGCCATTGCGTTATCACTCGCATCAGGTACACCCACTTGCATTCTTGAAATATTGATATTAGATTCACCCAAGATAGAACTGATCGCAGAAATCACACCAGGTTTATCATTATGCTCAGTCACCAATAAAGTACCTTCTGGCACGACTTCAATTTCAAATTGATTAACATTAACAATACGTGGATGACGATCACCTAATAATGTCCCTACAACAGAAACAGTTTTGTTAGCACACACCGCACTCAATTTAACTAAAGACACATAACCTTCAGTTTCTTCAGTTTTAGACTCAACTAGAGCAATACCTTGTTTTTTAGCAATATTTTCTGCATTTACACTGTTTACAGGTGTAGACATTTGACCGGCTAAAATACCTACTAATGCTTCAACTGAAACAGGTCTTACTTCTGCTTCAGCTGCTTCACCAAATAGAGACACTTCTACTGTTTTGATTGGTTCGCCAGCTAAATCAACAAGCATTTTACCCATCACATTAGCTAGGTTCATAAATGGGCGAGATTTCTTCAATGCTTCAGCAGAAATTTTTGTTGATAAGTTCAAGGCATTGATTGCTTCGCCAGTTTTTACGTAAGTAACGGCTTGAATAGCAATTTCCACACTCACTGCAACTTGTGCTTCACGTGTTGAAGCTCCTAAGTGAGGTGTAAAAGTAATATTATCTAACTCAAATAATGGAGATTCTTTTGGTGGCTCTTGCTCATAAACATCTAATGCTGCTTTAGCAATTTCACCATTTTTAAGCGCATCATACAATGCTGCTTCATCAACTAGCCCACCACGTGCACAGTTAATTAACATAGCGGTTTTCTTCATCATTTTTAATTGATCAGCACCGATAATACCGCGTGTTTTCTCAATCATGGGGCAATGTAATGTTAGATAATCAGCTTCTTTAACTAATGTATCTAAATCAACTGATGTTGCACCACATTCTTCAAAAATTTCTGGCGTTACGAATGGATCATAGGCAATAACTCGCATTCCTAATCCACAAGCACGTTTTGCAGCCAAACGACCAATGGTACCAAAACCTAAAATAGCAAAAGTTTTGTGATTAATTTCTGCACCAACTAATTGTGAGCGTTCCCATTTACCAGCACGAACAGATGCACTAGCTTCTGGTAAGTTACGACTTAAAGAGAACATGTGAGCAATGGCTAACTCAGCAGTTGTTGTCGCATTTGCATCAGGTGTATTCATAACAATAACACCTTGCTCAGTTGCAGCAGGAATATCGACATTATCAACACCGATTCCAGCGCGCCCTACTACTTTTAGGTTAGTTGCGGCTTGTAATACTCTTTTTGTAACTTTAGTATCACTTCTAATTAATAGTGCGTCGTAATCACCAATAATTTCACAAAGCTCATCCTCATTCATCCCCACTTGAATATGAACCTGAATACCAGATTGCTCATTTAAATAATTAATACCATCATCGGCTAATTTGTCAGAAACAAGGATTTTTTTCATGCTTTTTGGAGTAGTTAAAGGTTTGTAAAATAAACCGTATAGTTTATCAGCTTTAGATAAATTCTAACAATCTTACAAGCAAAGAATTACCTGTTAATTTAAAGTTAGTCATTATAAAAAGTAAGAATAAGGCTCTTTGTTAAGGTATTTATTTAACCCATGGCATTATAGGTACTGTTGAAATACTATTTGCCGGCGCTCCATCAATTAACTTCCGACTAATAGCAACATAGATTAAAGTATTGCGCTTTTCATCAAATAATCGAGTTACTCGAGTTTCTTTAAAAAACAAAGAGGTATCACTACTAAAGGCCTTTTCCTGCTTAGCCAATTTACCATTGATAACTATAGGGCCAACTTGTCGACAAGCAATTGAAAATTTAGATGGATCTTCTGCTAAGCCAAAAGCACCTGTAATCCCCCCTTTTTTTGCCTGACTAATATGACAACTAACGCCTTGTATTTTTGGATCATCAAATGCTTGTACACATACCTTATGATTTGCACCAATTAATTTCCAAGATGTCGTTATACATCCAATATTCTCTGCTTGAACTGTAGCTGTTAATAACAGTAAATTTACTAAAAAGAAGTTTTTCATTGTTTTATAAAGAGTTAATTTATCTAGTTTTAGATGACTATATTAATCACATTTAATTGTTTTAATATTCTCATCGATATTTTTTAACAAAAATACGTTACAATCTGCACAAAATTGCTTGCTAGACTGCTTGTCTAGCCTAACCATCCTTCTGTTAAGAGTTAAATAATGCTTGCTACCAAACGGTACGAATACCTATCTATTGAACAAATTGAATTCCACCATACCCTAACCAACCATCGTAATCTAGATCAATCTAAAGTTGCTCATTTAGAAAAAGACATTCTAGCAAATGGTTTATTTGAACCCTTAGTGGTGTGGGAGCGTAATAACAAAGAATATTACCTGGTTGGCGGCTTTCATAGAATGCAAGCAATACAAGCTATTCGCTGGTCAAACCCTGGCTATTTTGACCGTGTTGACGTACGAATTGTGACCGGTGATCCTGATGAAATTAAAGCTCTTAACTTAAAATTAAATTCTGACCGCGTTGATACAAAAATCATTGATTACTTCCAAACAGTGATTTATCTCAATAATGCCAACTGGTCAAAAGAGCGTATATCAGAGTTTTTTGATAAAAGTAT
>CAJVYL010000141.1 GCA_913009265.1 uncultured Methylococcales bacterium | reverse complement strand
GAAGAATCATACAAAAAAAGTAGGATTTGCTTATAATTTATCAAGCTTAATTTATATAAACTGCAAGAGTAATTTCTATTGGCTAATACAACAAAAACCAGGTATGAACTTTATCTTTGTGAAAAACCATCACAAGGTCGTGATATCGCTCGAATTCTCGGTGCTAATCGACGTAATGAAGGGTACTTGCAAGGTGATAATTTGGTTGTAAGTTGGTGTATTGGTCATCTGCTTGAGATGATCCCACCAGATGGTTATGATTCTAAGTATAAAAGATGGTCATTAGCTGATTTACCTATTTTGCCAAAAGAGTGGGAGATGGCACCAAAGAAATCGACAAGTAAGCAACTCATGGTTTTGAAGAAATTACTAAAAAGTGCTCATAGTGTCGTTATTGCAACAGATGCTGATAGAGAAGGGGAAACTATTGCTAGAGAAGTAATGGATTACTTTAAGTATTTAGGCCCAAGCCGTCGGTTATGGTTATCAGCATTAGATACTGTTAGTGTGCAAAGAGCGTTGAAGGATATACGCCCTAGTAAGGAAACAGAACCTCTATACTATTCTGGCTTGGCTAGAGGTAGGGCTGATTGGTTGATTGGAATGAACCTTACCCGTGCTTATACGCTGTTAGCAAATGATCGACAGGTAAGGTCTGTAGGGCGTGTACAGACACCAACTTTAGCTTTAATTGTTAAACGAGATCGTGAGATTTTAAACTTTAAAGCGGCTACTTATTATGAAATACAAGCCTTCTTTAAAACCAATAATGGAATTGACGGTGAGGTTTTGGAAACAAAATGGCAATTGCCAAAAGTTCGGGGTGAAGATCAAAAACATTGTTTAGATATACATATTGCACAAGCTGTCATTGATCGTTGTCAGCAGCAAATGGGTGAGGTGACAACAGCTACAACATCAAGAAAAAAACAGCCGCCACCTTTGCTTTACAATTTATCAGGACTGCAGCAAGAAGCATCGAGGAGATGGGGTTATGGTGCGCAAGATGTGTTAAATATTGCACAAGCTCTATACGAAACGCATAAGTTGACCTCCTACCCTAGAACGGACTGTGAATATCTCCCTGTTAGTCAGTTTAAAGATGCAAATCAAGTATTGAATGCATTGCTTAATAATGATGCTAGTTTAAACGAGCTGATTACTCTGGCAGATAAAAAAAAGCGATCCAGAGTTTGGAATGATAAAAAGATAACGGCTCACCATGGCATTGTGCCGACACAAGCAACACCTGGAATTACTCGGCTTAATGCAAAAGAATTTAATTTGTATAATTTAATTCGGCGGCGCTATATTGCGCAGTTCTTCCCAGATTTTGAATATGATCAAAGTAATATAGTGGTAACTATTGAAAAGGATTTGTTTAAAGCTAGTGGCAGAATAGCGCGAGTTAAAGGCTGGAAAATAGCTTTAGAAGAGGGAGTAAGTAAATCATTAAAGACAAGTGTTGATGATAATAAAAAAGAGTTGCCAGCAGTAAAAAAAGCTGAGAAATTACTTTGTGAACAGCTTAAATTGTTAGAAAAGTTAACTGCCCCTCCAAAGCATTATACTGAAGGCACACTTATTAAAGCGATGGAAACCATAGGGACTCAGGTGACAGATAAAGTGATGAAAAAAATCCTGAGAGAAACTGCTGGGTTGGGAACACAGGCTACTAGAGCAAATATTATTCAAACTTTATTTCAGCGCAAGTTTATTCAACAAGAAAAAAAGTTGCTGAAAGCGACTGAGTTGGGTTTTAGGTTGATTGATGCTGTTCCTGGTGCATTAAAAGATCCTTTACTAACAGCTCAGTGGGAGCAGCAGTTAGATGATATTGCAAATAATAAGGGGCAGGATTTAAATGGTTTTTTGAAGCAACAAATTGATTTGTTAAAGTCTATTGTTGTCAGTGTTAAAAATCCATCAGCACATAAGGCTGTCTCATCTGATAAATTTAAGGCCGGAGGTGATTGTCCATTGTGTCAAAATAAGCTTGAAATGCGTAGTGCAGTTCGAGGCAAAAAAGTCGGGCAAGATTATATTGGTTGTAACGACTTTCCTAATTGTCGTTTTTATTATTGGCCTTGATTTTTTGGTGGGTTGTTAATGTGAAGGCTTTCTCAAATTGGAACTCTAAACAGGAGCTGGTTCACTTTATCGCAATGCTTCAGTATCTTTTTTTTTATTTTAGAGTATTATTTATTTAGGCAAGATAAAAAGGCATTAGAAATAATGTGAAACTGGGGGTTAACAACATGACTGCAGCAGCAATAGATGTAGATACACTAAATAATTTATTTGATAATCAGAAGAAGTTAGATGATATTTTTAATTCAATATTTGATAACGAAGATACTTCTATAAGTAGTTCTGTTTCGAGTAATAATCAATCACAGAGTAGTACTCAGGCAAGTGGTCGAGATGAATTTTATCAAGAAGAGTTTGCTTTAGAGTTTGATAATACGGTTTATGTGCCGAAAAAACAGAATGCTATTTATATAGTTCTTCCTGTGGTTTTAGAGATTGCGGCGATCTACTACGGCATAATGTATCTTATTTGAATTTTAGGTTTATCAAATAATTACTAACTAAATGCTTGAATATCGATTTAAAATATTCGAGCGCTATAAAAATAAGATTCTTTGATGTGGCTTGGGCGAGAGCATGAGCGGAAGCTTTGAATATCTTGTTAATAGCATGCTATTAACTGCAATCTTCGCCTTGTTCTCAAACAGGTTAAACGAATAGTTTCAGGCAAAACTAATAGGGCCGCTCTTCATAATCTTTCTTGATTTTGAATCATAAAAAGCTAAAATAATAATTAGTGATTTCATGTTTGGAATGAATGATGGCAAAGTGTTTCTTTTTTATCTTATTTTTGTCTGTTTGTTGTCTCAGCGGCTGTGAAGATAGTGGGGTTGATAAACCAATTAAGAAACCACAAAAACAGCAAATCAAAAAACTTTTAGTCAAAGATAGTCTTAAGACTCCTCAAGTCGTAAATAAGAAAATAACGAATACCAAAAATAAGATAAAAAAGAAACCGACTCAAGTTGTACAAAAAAATCAACTAATTGAGCCGCTTCCCAATAATCAGGTTTTGGACTTATCTTTACCAATTGAAATAAAACAACCAGTAATTACAGGTAGTGCTTCAAGATCTAAGCCGCAAGACTATTTGCCCGATTTTTTTGCTGAAAAAAAGGATAAAATTGATAGGCATATCCAGATTGATGGGAAAGTGATTGAGAAAGAAGAGGAAGAAATTGAGAAACAAAGAACGGTGGATGGTGTTGGAATAGCTATTAAGCTTACTCATTAATTAGAAATGTGATTCATTGAGCTATGAAAAAATTTTCCAAAGTATCCATTCTTGTTTGTACGCATGTCCATATGGGGAAGCATAATAAGTCTTGTGGACGAGATGCCAGTTTAGATTTATTTGAAAAACTTAAGCATCAGGTTGTGGAGCAGGAATTAGATATTTCTGTCAGAGAGCAGGCGTGCTTTGGTCGATGTGAAGAAGCGGTTGTTGCTAGAATATATCCAAACAAAGAATATTATATGCAACTTACGGAAAGTTCGTTATCAGAGTTGGTTGATAAGGCTAAGAAGTGTTTGGAAATAAAAGATTAGCTTCTGATACAAGCCTCATGCAAGCATAAAATACACAATAATACTCAACTATTAGCTGCAAAGGCTATTGCTCTATCTCTCCCATAGCATAGTTAAAAAATCCACCCCATCTTGCATCCAAAGAACAAAAAATACGGCTGGCTATGTCTGATATTTTGCAATTGGATTTCTTTTCGTTGCTAGGTCTTTAGCTATTGAGCTACCTTTATCCGTCAAAAGCTCAATAAATTGCTTCAGCTGTATTCATGGCAAGTCAGGTTTATCCTGCTGGAGTAAATCGAGGAACTGATCAGGCGCTGGGGTTTCTAGGGTTAGTCGCTTGCCAGTACCTGGGCGTGTAATACTCAGGCGCAAAGCATGAAGTCCCAAGCGCGGACCGTCGTGCCCATAGCGAGGATCCCCAATCACTGGGTGCCCTAGCCAAGAGAGGTGGGCACGGATTTGGTGTTGTCGGCCTGTTTCGATTTTAACCTCAAGCAGAGCCCGATTATTGATTGTTTTTAGGGTGTTGAAATGTGTAATAGCATTCCTAGCTTCCGGATGGGTACCAACATTCATATGATACTTTTCTGGATCCATCCACAGAGGTTGGTCAATTGTTCCCTGTCTAGGGTTTGGGCAGCTCTCAACGATCGCTAGATAAGTTTTCTCAGCACTGGGCCACTTCTCTTGAACAGCGTCGCGCATCTTTACAGAGGTGGCAAACAACAGCACGCCCGATGTATCACGATCAAGCCGGTGAACAGGCCATAGCTTAACCGACCGTTTGGGTCGTGAAAGCTGGTTGCGAAGCATTGCCAGCGCATGCTCTTTGTTTTCATTTGCGGTCGCTACTGACAACAGCCCCGCAGGCTTATTAATAGCGACCAAGTCTCTATCTGAATACAAAATCTCTAATAAATTGGATTTATGTGAAATACCTTTTGCAGAAGCCCTAACTTCTACCTGACTACCGATGTTTAACTCGTGGTTATGCTGAGTAACTGATTGACCATCAACAAATACACACCCTGTTTTAAGTCGTTGTTTAA
>CAJVYL010000140.1 GCA_913009265.1 uncultured Methylococcales bacterium | reverse complement strand
GCGGCAAGCTTTATTTTTTCAGGTAATCGCGAGCTAACTAAAATAGCGGCATCTATTGAGCAATTAGACCTGCAGCAATTTAGTGAATTAATGCGTTTCGTTTCACCTTTGGATAAAGACAAGCAGCAATTGTTGTCTGGTATGGAATTAAAAGGACAAATCACTAACTTTTCAGCTTATTTAGATACAGAAAAAAACACCTTTGCTGTTAATGGTGCACTAGAAAATATTTTTACTTCCTCTTTCGAAAATATCCCACAAATTAAAAACTTATCTGCAAGTATTTATGGGACAAATGAGCAGGGCGTTGTTGGATTTAATACGGGAAAATCAAGTCTATTTTCCCCTGGTAGATTAAGAGCTGCTATACCTATTAATAAGGTATCTGGTCAGATAGCATGGCAGCAACAAGAAAACAGTTGGTTTTTGGAATCTGAGCAATTAGTTTTAAACTTAAAAGATGCAGAAACTAAAACGGCATTTAAACTAACACTTCCTAAAAATGATGATTCAGGTTTTTTGGATCTTCAGAGCTCTTTTGCTAATTTAAATGATGTAAGTACTATCCCCGATTATTATCCCGTTAGCATTATGACTAAAACTACTTTAGCGTGGTTGGATAATGCTTTTGTATCGGGCAATATTAAAACGGGTGGATTGTTGTTTTCTGGCAAGCTTGATCAATACCCTTTTTTGAAAAATGAAGGTGTGTTTGAAGCCTTGCTTGATGCTAGTAATGTTGAATTAGAGTTTTCTCCCAACTGGCCTCATTTGCATAATGTAAATGCAGAAATTGCATTTCACCATGGTGGGGTAACAGTCACTGCTGATCACGCTGAAGTTAATGGGTTGAATATTACACATGCTTTGGTTGAAATCCCACAGTTCGGAAAAAGTAAAAAAGTATCAGTAAAAGGGAGGGCTGTTGGTCGAATTGATCGTGGTTTAGCGTTTATGCAACAGACACCATTACATAATAATGTAGACAAGTTTTTAGATGTTATTCAACCATCAGGCAATATTGACGTGTACCTGGATTCTCAAGTTCCTTTATTTAAAGATCTACAATCCAAAGTAAATGCCAGGGTTCGATTAAAAACTGTGGGTTTAAATATAAAGTCGATTGATCTTGGTGTGACAGACGTAAATGGTGACTTGATCTTTACTGAAAAAGGCTTGTTTGCCAAAGAAATTAAGGCAACGGCACTAGGAGAAACTATAAGTACTAATATAGATACTCAAGGTTTTAATACTACTGTAAAGGTCACAGGAAGAACAAATTTTAAACAGTTAAAACAACAGTTCGATTTTTTAAATACAGGGTTATTGAAGGCTAAGCAGCTAACAGGTAATTTTAATTATCAATTGAAGTTGCAATTACCCTCAGTAGAAACAAAAAAATCAGCCAAATTAAATATTGAAACAAATTTATCTGGTTTGACAATGAATTTGCCCGGATTTTTGAAGAAAGAAATTGGCGAAAGTAAAAACTTAGAACTTGAACTGTTATTAAATGAGGCCGAGTTACTACCGCTTAAGGTGAATTTTAATAATGATATTAAAGTGGCTATGTACATTAATAAGCAACAAAAAAAAATGCATTCGGCCAATATCATTTATGGGAAAGGGGTGGCAACTTTACCGCTAGGAAATGAGGTAACAGTTTATGTTAATCAGGATGAATTTAATATATCAAAATGGCTGACATTTATGGGGAGTGATACCCGTAAAAAGCAAACAACTCCTTTTGTTAATAAACTTAATATAAAAACTGCAAATTTACAGTGGAATAACCAAAATCTTGGTAATTTTGAAATGGTAGTGACTCAAAACGGGAAAAAATGGTTCGGGTATTTGTTTAATCCAATTGCAGAAGGGGACTTTTCTATTCCTTTTAATCAGACAGACAAAGATAAAATAAAGTTAGAAATGGCTTATATTAATCTTTCGGAGTTAATAAAAATAAAGCAGAAAAAGGGTGGATCAACAACAACTGACTTACCGCTGATTGATATTTCTAGTAAGCAGTTTTTGTGGAATGGTGTTAATTTAGGGACTCTTAAAATAGAGATGGAACGTCTTTTAGACGGGCTTAGGTTTAATCCTGTAAATATAACAGCAAAGGATTTAGAAATAAAAATGAGTGTTGATTGGGTAAAGCAAGGACAGGAGAGTTTTACTTATTTACAAGGTGATTTAATTGCTGAAGATATTGGCAATATAATGGCTAAATTAGGAATGAGGAATGATATAAAAGATGCTGAAGCAAATTTTAATTACTCAGGGCAATGGCCAAAAGCACCCTATAATTTTTCATTGTCAACTATAGAAGCAGATGTAGAAGTTCAATTGAAAAACGGACGGATATCCAGTATTGAGCCTGGAGTTGGTCGTGCCTTGGGACTTTTGGCTATGGAGCAATGGATTAAGCGCTTAACTTTAGATTTTAGTGATTTATATAAAAAAGGACTTAGTTTTAATAGTATTACTGGTTTGCTTAAGATAAACCAAGGAACTGCGCATACAAATAGGTTATTAGTTGATGCAATTCCCGCTCGGATTATTCTTTCTGGTGATACTGATTTATTGACTGAGACGCTTGATTTAACCATAGATGTGTTGCCAAAAAGTTCAGGAGCTGTGCCTATAGCTGGTACAATTATCGGCGGTATTGCAGACACCATTACCCAAGCAGTAACTAGTGATTATAAAGATGGCTACTTTTTTGGGTCTAAATATCAGGCGACAGGAAAATGGGGTGATATTAAATTAACAGCCCTGCATAAAGAAAGTGGACTCTTAAATAAAACTTGGAATGGGTTTACCAACTTGTTCAGAACTACGCCAGTGATAGAGTGATTTTTTCACTGAAATATGAAAGATGAGACAGCTACTAAACAGAAAATTAGACATATTAGAATTAAAGAGAAAAATATGAGTAAATGTGCCGCCATTCAAATGGCATCAAGTCCAAATGTTGGGTCCAATTTATTGGAAGCCGGAAAATTAATTGCAGAAGCAGCAAAGGCCGGGGCAAAGCTAATTGCTTTACCAGAAAATTTTGCCTTAATGGGTGAGCATGAATTAGATAAAGTAAAAGTACGAGAACAGGATGGAGAAGGTCCTATTCAAACATTTTTATCTGAAACAGCCAAAAAATATGGCGTTTGGTTAGTTGCGGGTACCGTGCCTTTAGTTGCAGATGCGGATAATAAAGTTAGAGCAGCATGTTTAATCTATAACGATAAAGGTGAACGCGTTGCACGATATGACAAAGTCCACTTATTTGATGTTTTTGTACCCGATACCAATGAAGAATATAGAGAATCAGACTCTATTGAAAATGGTGATGAACCTCTAGTTATAGACACGCCATTTGGTCGTTTAGGTATCGCTATTTGTTATGATTTGCGTTTTCCTGAATTCTTTAGAAAAATGCAGGAACAAAATGTAGAAATAGTCATTGTTCCCGCGGCTTTTACAGCAGAAACAGGCGCTGCACATTGGGAAGTTTTAATCCGCGCTAGAGCCATTGAAAACTTATGTTATATCATCGCACCGAACCAAGGTGGCTTTCATGTTAATGGACGCAAAACATTTGGCCACAGCATGATTGTTGATCCTTGGGGTGTGATTTTAGATTGCTATAAAACAGGGGCCGGTTTTGTTAGTGGAGAAATAGATTTAGAGCGGCTAGAAAAAGTAAGAACTTCATTTCCTGTATTAAATCATCGACGCATTTTTTGTAAATAAGTATGAAATTAGAAAAAAGCTGCTTAGTGCTATTAATGCCATTATTAATCACTGCATGCTCGGACAGTGTTAATACCAGATATAAAGATACTAGTTATCTTGAAACACCTCCTGTACTCATTATTGCAGATCAGCCAGCACAAAAAAATCAAACTAAAGATATAGATAAAAATACAGGTTTAGGGCAAGTTGTCTCTTTATCTGGGTCAGCTGAACAGCCAGTCTTAAAAATAAAAAAAATCTTTGATCGATCATGGAATATCGTAGAACAAGGACTAAAGCTGAGTGAAATAGAAATAACAGATAAGAACAGAGAACAGGGTGTTTATTATGTTATGTTTGATCCAGATCAGAAAGCATCTAAAGACTCAGGGGTAATGGATAGTTTGAGCTTTTTCTTTTTTACCGATCAATATGAGGAAGCCGCGTATAAATTAACTGTTCAGTGGCGCGAGAGTGATACAGAAGTGAGTGTCGAACTTATTGAACAAGATGAGGACAGTTTATTAGATGACGAAAAAGGTGATTTTGATAATCCTAGTGACCTCGGAGCAATGCTAATTAAGGCTTTGTATAAAACGATTAGAGATGATCTGCCTATTGATTAAATAAAAGGGTGGTTTTTTATCTTCCCCCTTTGGAAAAGGAGGATTGAGGGGGATTTTAAAAATTAAAACCTCCCCTAATCTCTCCTTTAGAGGGGAATAAAACACATGCTTTGATAGTTATGATAAATGTTTATCAAGCAATAATTAAATTAAATACTCACAAATAAAAATGTTAAACCAAGTAAAACAATCAATATTAGCGCCGTATGGCATGCAAGAAAAAGATATTGATACCATTATGGACAGTATGCTCAGCTCTCAGGTGGATGAGGCTGATATTTATTTTCAGTCCAGTCATTTTGAATCATGGGTATTAGAAGGCGG
>CAJVYL010000139.1 GCA_913009265.1 uncultured Methylococcales bacterium | reverse complement strand
AGTCGACAGCTTGTTTTTGAAGATACACCAGGGTTGAGGCCTACCCCAGCAAGAGTCAGGGAAACGGTTTTTAACTGGTTGCAAACAGATGTGATAGGAAGTCAATGTCTCGATTTGTTCGCGGGTAGTGGAGCTTTGGGTTTTGAAGCTGCATCTAGACGGGCTAGAAATGTTGTTATGGTTGAAAACAATGCTCAGGCTTGTCGAGCCATTAATGAAAATAAAGTTAAATTATCTGCCGAGCAAATCAAGATTGTTCAAAGTGATGTGTTTAAGTTTTTAGCGGGTGATGCAAAGCCTTTTGATGTGGTTTTTTTAGACCCTCCTTTTGCCAAAGGGTTAGCTCAACAAGCTTGTCATTGGCTTGAGGATAAAGCTTGGTTGGCCGCCGGTGCTAAAATATATGTCGAGGTTGAAAGTAAGTTAGTGTTAGATGAGCTACCTGAAAATTGGGAATGTTTGAAACAGAAAGTAGCTGGAGAAGTTGGATATTATTTGTTTAAACGCAACTGATTATTCTTTATGTTAGAATGTCTGATTTTTTTGTGGTGAGTAGAATCACATGAATATAAAAGCAATCTATCCAGGTACTTTTGATCCAATTACCGATGGACATATAGATTTGATTTTACGGGCATCAAAGCTGTTTAATGAAGTTATTGTTGCCGTTGCAACTAATCAAGGAAAAGCCCCTTTGTTTTCATTAGAAGAGCGAGTAGAAATGGCTGAAGAAGTCACTGCTCATTTACCTAATGTAACAATTATAGGGTTTAGTAATTTATTGGTGGATTGTGCAAAAGAATATAATGCTGATGTGGTGTTAAGAGGGTTGCGGGCTGTATCTGATTTTGAATATGAATTTCAATTAGCGGGTATGAATCGCCGATTATCTCCTGAATTGGAAACAATGTTTCTTACTCCAGCAGAGCAATATGAGTTTATTTCTTCCAGTATGATTAGGGAAATAGCAAAACTTAACGGAGATGTGTCCAGTTTTGTGCCTAAATGTGTGGAAGAAAGGTTAATTAAAAAGTTTAAGTGAGGAATTAAAATGTCTTTAATCATTGATGAAGAATGTATCAATTGTGATGTATGTGAACCTGAATGTCCTAATGGTGCAATTACTCAAGGCGAAGATATTTACGAAATCAACCCAGATTTATGTACTGAATGTGTAGGTCATCACGATGTACCTCAGTGTATTGAAGTTTGCCCAGTTGATTGTATTGACAAAGATGCGAAGCACGTCGAAGATCACGATACTTTATATCAAAAATATGTAAAACTGACACAGTAGTCACTATATAAACCAAAAGCGTCTGTTATACTCCTTATCAACATTTAATGAATGACCATAATAAATTTAATTATTTGTGATGGTTTTTTTATGTTGATAGATAGAATGTTTTTCTCTGAACACTGTACTAATTTTTGATGATGAATAAAGAAACCAATAACATAGATAATTTAAGCTCACGTAGGCTGTTTTTAAAAGGCTTAGCAAGTGGCGCTGCAACTATAGCAATGGCTAGTTCGCCGACGATTGCTTTAGCATCAAAAGATTGGTTACAAACACCACGTAAACTTGCATTCCATAATTTACACACAGAAGAAAAGTTATCTCTGACTTATTTCGATCATGGGCAATATCTTTCTGATGCTGTACAAGACTTAAATTATTTACTTCGAGATCATCGCTCTGGTGATTCTCATATAATGGACCCTGAATTATTCAATTTACTGAATGATTTACAAGCGTCATTAGGTGGAAACAAAACATTTCAAGTTATTTCAGGTTATCGTTCGCCTAAAACAAATCGTATGTTAAATAAAAGTAGCTCGGGTGTTGCAAAGAAAAGTTTGCATATGCAAGGTAGAGCAATTGATATTCGTGTTGTAGGTGTAGACTCGCGAGTGGTACAGAAAGTAGCTATCAATATGGCACGAGGTGGTGTTGGCTATTATCGTCAGTCAGACTTTGTGCATCTTGATACAGGGAATGTACGGAACTGGTAGCTCGTAACTTATTAAGTTATAGTTTATTAGGTAATAATGAATCATTTGCTTTGGCTAAAGGTATTATAGGAAGCTTGTTATGTTCCGTTAATGCAGTATTTAGCTTGGCGTCATAATTGTAAATGTCATTATAAAAAACCACTTCACCTTGCACAATTGATGCAGTTGAATAATAAATAATCACAGGCACTGCTTTTTTTAATCTAACCTTTTTGGGGGAAGAAAGCTGCATAGCCTTTGCAATCTCTTTTTTGTCCCAGCCTCGTTTAGTTTGTAATAGAAAACGGGCAAGTTCGGTCGGTTTTTCAACACGAATACAGCCGTGGCTTAAATCTCTTTTTGTCTTTCTAAATAAATGGCGTGATGGTGTATCGTGTAAATACACATTATAGTTGTTAGGAAAAATGAATTTCACTCGGCCCAAAGAATTATCTTTCCCTGGGCGTTGTCTAAGTCTTAACTCCCCTGATTGTAGCTGAGAAAATGAATCTTCTTCATAAGGGAGAGCTATTGCATCATTATGAAACTCTGTCACTAATTCCATATTGTGCTGTTCTAGATAGAGAGGGTCTTCCTGTAATTTTGGTAGAATTTCATCAAAAGTAATACTTTTAGGGATATTCCAATAAGGTGAAAATTCAAGGTAGTACATATTGGCGGTAAAAACAGGAGATTTTGTATCTTTTGATTTACCAACAATAACCTTCATATCAAGAGTCTGTGGAGTATCCTTATTATTGCTATCAGGATGATATGCAGTTAATTGAAATGCTGGGATATTCACCATAATTAAGTGATCTGATTCTGTTTTTGGAAGCCAGCGAAAACGCTCCAGTGCTAATTTTATCTTTTGAATGCGTTGAGATATAGGTGTGTTTAAGGCTTTTATGGTATTTTTGCCAATAATGCCATCTTCTTTGAGACCATGAAGAAATTGAAGTCTTTTAATTTGAGTGACTAATTTTTGGTCATATAAAAAAGAAGGGTTGTTTTCGTCACTTGAAATACCGAAAAGATTAAGTTGCTGCCTTATTTCTATGATTTGTGGTGATAAATCATCGGGACGAATAGAAGTAATGTATGGCAAATTTTTTATTACTTGGCTTCGTTCTTTATTTTTATACTCTAATAGTACTTTTTTTAGTTGATGGTAAGCTGTATTGCTTGGCTCTACTTGGCTAGAAAGTAGAGATACCTCATCCTTTGCAATAGCTTCCAGAATAACAGGGATTAAGGAGAATGCATTTTTCTTACTATTATAATTTGGTGCTAATGTTAATGGATTAATGCGACCAAAATGTAGATCAGATAAGAAATGAATTAAGTTAATACTAATTGCAGTATCAAGTCTGGCTAGATCAGTATAACTAACAGTTTGTTTGTTTTTTAATTGTTGCCAGTGATTTGTTAAGTCAGTGAGGTTGTAATGCTCGGGATTTAGGCCGCTTGCATTTGCATTAGAAATTAGTTTTAGTACCGAAGTAACTTTTTGATGGGCTGATTTTTGTGGATCAATCCAGAGTAGGTGTTGGGGAGATAAAAAATACAGATCATCTAATACCTTTTTATAACTCTGGAATACCTTGTTATCTAAAAAGGGGTGGGTATCTACTGAGATTACTTGCCTAATTATTACGTCAATATCGATCACTTGCTCATACTGCAAAGGTTTACTGTTTGCAGATGAAGACAATAATGGAGCTAATAAGGAAAAAATAACCGCAGTTTTTTTCATAATTAATTATTGAGATGGCTGGTTATGTGGAAGCCAAGATAAACTTTTATTTGTTTCGCAAGTTGGCTTGTATTCAGCACCAACCCATCCTGAGTATTTTGATTGCTGAATAGCATTAAATAACTGATCAAAATCTATTTTTCCAGTGCCAGGTTGCCCCCGGCCTGGATTGTCAGCAAACTGAATATGAGCAATTTTATCAGCATGCTTATTAATAAAATCAATAATATTCTCGTTCATCTTATACATATGATAAATATCATATTGTAGGTATAGCATAGGATGATTGATTTGGTTAATAATATCTAGCATTTGTGAACCACTATAGATAATAAAGCCAGGCATATCATCTGTGTTGATGGCTTCAAATACCGTTTTAATCCCTAAGGGCTTAAAAGTTTCGGTAGCAAGAGTTAGATTTTTAATAAATGTTTCAATATATTCAGACTCTCTTTCTGGGTTAAGCGTACACCGCCCTGGGAGAATGTTTATGGCTTCAGGTTTAAGTATTTCAGCATAAGCTTTACATTGCTGCAGAGCTAGTTTAAATTGTTGCTGTTTTTCAGGGACAGCAGCTAAACCTTCACCACCTTGCAATAAATCATCAGCATCTACATTAAATAGAACTAGTTTAAGGTCATTTAGTTCCAAAGCTTGTTTGATTTGTTCTGCAGGTAGCGAATAAGGGAATTGAATTTCAACAGCGTCAAATCCATTTTCTTTAGCCGCTTTAAAGCGATCTATTAAATCAAGCTCAGTAAATAGCATGCTTAAGTTAGCAGTAAACTTAAGCATTAGTTGGGCCTATTATTGACTGATGTTGCTTCAGGTCTAATCCTGATAGGAATAGATATGGATTTAGTCGCCATATTTACAATAGGTAAGGAAATTCCGGGTGTTTTAAACACCCATTCAGCATATCTCTGGTTAAATTTCCTGTATTTTAGTGTAGCGTTAATAATAACAGGGGGTTTAACCCAGCTTGGTATTTTAAAATGATATTTCACAATATCAGATTGCCCAGATGGAATAGTTTTTTTGTAACTATC
>CAJVYL010000138.1 GCA_913009265.1 uncultured Methylococcales bacterium | reverse complement strand
AGCCCTGATAGCATGTACTACTATGCTTTTGCTAGTGATAACGGTATCTTTTTTGAGTTTAACTTACAAAGCTTAGAAGTAGAAAGAACACTTTACACAGGTGGAGCACCAGTTCAAGGTACATTTATTAACTGGGATTACTTTTCTTATGGTGAAGGTTCAAGTCATGGTGGCATGTAATTAAATATGAATATTGATTACCAGGGAAGGTGATCATTTTTGCATTTTCAACATTATTACCGACTAAATGTGCATATCATTGAATGTCTGCTAGTATTAAGATTAATCTGTGAAGAAGATAGATTAACTAGGCTTTTATAAACCTAAACATTATTAATATTTAGAGTAATTCATTATATGATTCAGGAAGGGATGTATGGTTATAGCAATTGCAAATAATCTACTAGGCGATAATGTTCGTATTTTAAAAGGTGAAGTCACCAAAGCTGCTTATCAAGGAGTAGCTATAGCAATGGTAAGTGTCGTTGTTGCGACACTGTTGGTTTGTTTTTATCAAAACAATTCAATTACAGCCGCTGGAATAATGAGTGCACAAAAAAATAATTTTGCACTCTGGATCATGGATGGTGTTCCCTTTGTCTTTGCATTGTGGGGGCAATACTCAGGTTCTATAATTGCCTATCAAGCAAGCGCTATCATTTTTGACCAAACTCAAGAATTACGTAATAAAGCTGAAGATTTGGAAAAGAAAGCCAATTATACAGCGACACATGATGTCATTACAGGTTTACCAAATCGAAGTTTATTTTACGATAGAGTAGAGCAGGGGATTTTATCTGCTAATCATCAAAAAAAACAGCTCTCAATATTACTTGTTGAAATAGCTAACTTTAAAGAGGTTTATGATACTTTAGGTCGCACCAGTAGTGACCAAATTATTAAACAAGTTTCTTCTCGTCTGCAAGGTGTTGTTCTTGGTACTGATAGTGTTGCAAGAATTGATGGAAATATATTTAGTATCCTTCTCACCGATTCAATGGGAGATATGGAAACTGAAATATTAGCAGAACGCATTCAAAAAGTTTTAGAACCTGCTTTAGTGGTAGAGCGTTTATCATTTGCAGTGCATGCCAACATTGGTATTGTTCAATTTCCAGAACATGGAGAAGATGTTGATACCTTAGTGCAAAAAGCTGGGGTTGCGCTTTACATGGCAAGTAAATCTAAAGATGGGTATGCTGTTTATGAACCTTCTTTTGATCAACATAGTCCTCGACGTTTAACGCTAATGAGTGAATTACGTCATGCAATAGAAAGAGATCAGTTAGAGCTTTATTATCAACCCAAAGTGTCTATTCAAACTGATGAGCTTTTTGGTGCAGAAGCGCTGGTGCGCTGGCATCATCCAAAGCACGGGTTTATTTCACCTGACGAGTTTATTCCTATGGCTGAGCGAACAAGAATGATAAAGCCTTTGACGCTATGGGTATTAAAAGAAGCCTTTCAACAGTGTGCAGAATGGCATCGGCAAGGAAAACCACTGGTTGTTTCAGTTAACTTATCAGCTAAAGACTTGCATGACCCTGAATTACCCGATTTAATTGCTGGTGTGGCTGTATCAACAGGCATTAAACCAGAGTGGGTGATATTAGAAATCACGGAGGGCTCAATTATTTCTCATCCAGAATTAACCTTAGAAATTTTGGAACGATTGAATAACATGGGTTATAAACTATCAATTGATGATTTTGGAACGGGTTATTCTTCATTGGCTTATTTGAAAAAAATGCCATTGACTGAATTAAAAATTGACCGCTCATTTGTAGAAGATATTTTAGTCAGTGAAAATGATGATGTTATTGTTAATGCGACCATTAATTTAGCCCATAATTTAGGTTTTAAAGTAACTGCTGAAGGGGTGGAATCAGCTGAGATTATGGATAAATTAAAATCGTATGGATGTGATGTCGCCCAAGGTTTTTATTTAAGTAAGCCGGCAACAGTATCTGATTTTGATAACTGGATGGAAACTAGTGAATGGAAATTAAAAAGTCACAATATTAATTAGATACAGCTCCTTGCTTGGTGCGCAGGTTTTAAGCTGCGCTCCAACAACAGTTCTACCCTACCAGCTAAAAACCAATGTAATCATCCTTGCATGCAATATCCCATTCAATTAGGATAGAGCCATGACTTTCTTCCGCAATCTAAATTTACGTCGCATATTAAGCATCTTACTGCTATTCGCTACGTTATTTTCACAAATACAATTATTGTATGCCTGTGAATCCATGGAAGATAAGCCCAAACACGTGTGTTGTTGTGGAGAGCATAGCTCTACAGTTTGCCCTATGGTTGCAAACTGTGCCATGAGTGAACAGCTAGAACAAACTAGCTGTTGCGAAGTTAGTTATGACATTATTAATGATGCAGGCATGATGAATGCTGTTTCAACAGTAGATTGTTTAACTTTATTACTTAACTGCCCACAGCCTCCACCTGATATTGCTGTTGAATTTTTTACAGCAACACCTTTGCCATTATTATCAAGGCTCTCGCTAATCGATGATTTGTCGCGGTTTTTTTATCGTGACAAAGAAACCTACTTACTTACCCGCCGCCTACGTCTTTAGGCCGAATCTTTTGTTTTTAATCATTATCAAATGCAATGAACTGTATTTGGTATTTATTTATGATTAGAACACAGCTTATTGATAAAGTAGCTGACAGATAAAATATTATTGTTTTGTTGGAGTGGTTTTCAGCCGTGACTAAATAAATTTTTCTGCTAGCAAACTACTCTCTGCTTATAAGCCTGTGTTTTTTCATAGCTATTAAATTAGCCGTTCATCCATTTTGAACTAAGCTGGTTTTATAGGATGAAGGGCTTACAGAGATTTAAATGAAAACACATAAAGACACAATAAAATTGATGCTGTTACTCTTGGCTATTTTCCAGTCAAGTAACTTAAGGGCTAGTGAAGCTAAAGAGCATGACTTAGCTGATACTTTATCTGCAACACAATTAGTATCAGCAGTTTTAAAAGCTAATCCACGATTAGAGATAGCTAAAGCAAGTTGGCAAGCTTCGCTTGCACAAATTGAGCAATATTCTGCATTAGACGATCCTCAGTTTCAATATGGTTTTGCCCCACTGACGATTGATAGCGACAACTCAAATGCTCAGAACTCAGAATTTGGGCAACGTTTTGAGGTTTCACAAAAACTACCATTCCCAGGTAAATTACACTTACGAGCTAAAGTAGCAGAATTTAAGGCTGACAATCGGCAACAAGATATTGTAGCGATCCGGTTACAACTGGCAACTACTGTAAAGTCTTTATTTGCTGATTGGTATTTTATTCATCAAGCGATTGTCATTGATAAGCTAAAACAAAACTTATTAAAAGAGTTTCGTGATATTACCCAGACTCAATACAGTACAGGTCGAGCCAGTAAAAAAGATGTGTTAGGTGCAGAAATAGCGTTAGCAAAAATTAAGCATCAGACTATTGTTTTACATCGGCAAAGAAAAACACGACAGGCACAATTAAATACCTTACTTAATCGAGAAGTAGATTCAGTTTTACCTAAGCCTCAACTGATTACTGAAATTAGGCAATTACCTAGTCTTAAGTCGTTGCAAATTAAAGCTATGCAAACTCGCCCTGAGCTAAAAGCAATAGCGGCTAATATTAATGTGCACAAAACAGAGTCTGAGTTGGCTGAATTAGCTTACTATCCTGATTTTAAGTTATCAGCTGGATACAACAGTCTTTGGGATAATGAGGATAAACGATTTAATATTGGTATTGGTATTAATTTACCTTTAAACCAAACTAAGCGACGCGCTGCAGAGCAAGCAGCTAAAGCAAATACTCAGCATGCAAATTGGCAGAAGTTAGATATACAGGCAAAAATTAAAGAAGAGCTAACGATAGCTTACGCGCTTGTTGAAGAAAGTTTACATGTAATGCAGTTGTATCGTCAGCAATTATTAACTTTAGCAGATGAAAATGTAGCCGCTGCAACAGCAGATTACAGCTCAGGAAAAGGTGATGTTTTAAGCTTAATAAATAGTAAGAAAAACCGATTAAAGATATTGCTGGAATCAGAACAGGCTTTAGCAAATGTGCAGCGTCGTTTTGCTCAACTTGAACAGGCAGTCGGAAGCATAGAGCCTTTATCAACAAAACAAACAGGAGTAATTGGACAATGAAAGCAGTCGGAAAAATTAGCTTAGGTCTTGTTACATTATTACTGTTAATTGCTATGACGATATTTCTTAACAGTAATGAGTCTGAAAGAGCCGTTAAAGTAAAAGATATTGGACAAACTCATCTAATGGGTAATTATCAAGTACAGATAAAATTAACCCCAGAAAAACCTAAAATTGGTAATAATCAATTGATGTTAGCGATTCGTGACCAGAATAATCAGCCAGTTACGGATGTAAACATTGAACTTTATGCAGAAATGCCAGCAATGGGATCAATGCAAGCGATGAGGGAAGTCGTTAGTATCGAGCATTCAGGAGCAGGCTTTTATCAAGGTCATTACTCTTTACCAATGAATGGTAGTTGGCCGTTATCTATCAGTATTGAATCTCTAAAACAGGGAAAAGCTGAAGCCTTGTTTGATATGAACACTAGTCGTAATGGTGTAAAACTATTGCAAGCAACAGCGAGTGAATTAACTCCAAAAATTAACACGGATTCAAATCAAAAACCAAAGTTAGCTACATTTAATGTTGATAGTTACCGTAGACAATTGATTGGTGTGACTACTGCCGAGGTTGTGTGTGAAAAGATAGTGAAAACTATTTATGCAGGGGCTAGAGTTGCATACGACCAATCTAAATTTACAGATATTGCTTTGCAATATGATGTCTGGATTGGGGACCTTAATGCAGATTTTTTGGGTAAACAAATAGGGCAGGGCGAGACTTTATTTACTGTTTACAGTCCA
>CAJVYL010000137.1 GCA_913009265.1 uncultured Methylococcales bacterium | reverse complement strand
GATGAGTGTCCCAGAAAAGGAAATATTTGCAATACAATAATGATCACACCAATCCCACTCATAAATCCAGAGACTACAGGGTAAGGCATATAGCGAATATACTGCCCTATTTTTAAAACCCCTAACAATATCTGAAAAACACCTGACAATAGAAAAATTGCAATAATTGTTCCTAAAGCCGATTCAAGGCTTCCCCCATGTGTTTCTATCGCTGATGAAATAACAACAGCAGAAACCACAGTCATAGGGCCTGTAGGTCCACTTATTTGAGTTGGTGTACCACCAAACCAGGCTGCAATCATGCCTATTGCAATCGCACCATACAGCCCCGCAATTGCCCCCATGCCAGATTGTAAACCAAATGCTAATGCCAAAGGTAAAGCAACCACACCCGCGGTTAACCCACCAAAAAAATCGCCTCTCAAACTAGAAGTATCTATTATTTTTTTATCACTCATATTGTTAAACTAAATATAGTTGTTTTTAATATCCTGTGACACTCAAGTTTTGTAGCAGGCCACTCTTTATATTCATAGTTGGGAATGTGCATAAAATAAAGTTAACAACTATCAAACTGGAAATGGGACTTTAGTCCCACATTGGGTCGGGCGAGGCTAAAGCCTCACTTCCTAGTTGCTCAAGTTATTTCATGCACGTTCCTTAGTCAGTTTTATGCTTCTTTCTAAATTCTATAATTGTAGCACTAAATCAACATATAAAATCAGTCACTTACACATACTGCCCAGCACACCATCCAGATGCCCAAGCCCATTGGAAATTATAGCCTCCCAACCAACCTGTTACATCTAACACCTCACCCACAAAATACAAGCCATTCACAGCCTGGCTTTGCATTGTTTTTGATGAAACCTCAGAGCAATCAACTCCACCTAAAGTCACTTCCGCTGTACGATAGCCTTCCGTTCCATTTGGTTTGATTGTCCAACATATTATATTTTGTACGACTTCATCTAATTGTTTGTTAGAAATATCTTGTAATGATATAGCCAATAATTTTTGATCAATTAATACTTCAAGCAATCGTTTAGGTAATAACTCAGACAGAATAGTTTTTAATTGCATTTTGACTTTGTTATTTCTTTTTTCTAGTAACATTTCAGCTAAATCTAGTTCAGGTAAAAAATTTACATTTATGCTCTCACCCGCTTTCCAATAGGATGAAATTTGTAAAATAGCCGGCCCACTTAATCCTCGGTGAGTAAACAACATATTTTCTTTAAAGCTTTGTTGTTGATTGCTCACCACACAAGGTACTGCTATACCAGATAAAGCAGAATACTTTGCCTTATCATCAGGTTGTAACGTGAAAGGAACTAATGCTGCACAAACGGGTAACACTTTAATATTAAACTGTTCTGCTATTTGGTAACCAAATGCTGTAGCCCCCATTTTAGGGATTGATAAGCCCCCTGTTGCAACGACAAGTGATTGGCATTGAATAGTTTCTTTATTAGTATCTAGCTGAAACACTTGCTCTGATATTTTAGTGGTTTTTTTAATATCACAATTAAGTTGAATCTTAACGCCCACTTTTTCACATTCAGCCAGCAACATATTTAAAATATCTTTTGCACTGTCATTACAAAATAACTGACCATGACTACGCTCATGAAAGGGAATTTGATATTGGTCGATCATCGCCAAAAAATCCCATTGGGTAAACCGACTTAAGGCTGATTTACAAAAATGAACATTTTGGGAAATAAAATTATCGGCTTCCACTGAATAATTTGTAAAATTACAACGTCCACCACCTGACATTAAGATTTTCTTGCCTGCTTTATTTGCATGATCAACCACCAAAACATCACGCCCTCTTTTTCCCGCTTCAATCGCACACATTAAACCCGATGCACCTGCACCAATAATAACCACATCAACTTTTTGCATTTTGTCAGCTCTTATATTAGTAAATAGTTAAATAACTGAGTGTTATTTTGCAGAGTGAACTATTATTGTTACTAATATTCATACATTCATAACGTCTAAAAAAACCAGGCTCTTATTAAAATGGAAGAAACAGGCCCTCAGTACTTAATTGATATTTTAGCATTGTTGCTGGCTACCGTCGTTGTAGTCCCTGCATTTCATGCTATGCGCCTTGGTGCTATTTTAGGATACTTAACGGCTGGTGCAATACTGGGCCCTTGGGGTTTAGGTATTATCACTGAAGTTGAACAAATCCGTCATCTCGGTGAATTTGGGGTTATCTTCTTACTCTTTATTTTAGGGATTGAGCTAAAACCTGAAAAACTATGGCAAATGCGCAAGATGGTTGTAGGGTTGGGTCTGAGTCAATTATTAATAACCGCCTTTATCATTTATGGAATTGCAATTTTCTTAGGTGCCTCACAACATAGTTCCATTATTATTGGTTTCGGCTTAGCCTTATCCTCTACTGCATTTTGCTTAAACTTATTAGCAGAGCGCGGTGGAATTGCATCAAAAATGGGACAAATGTCTTTCTCTATTCTATTACTACAAGATATAGCTGTTGTTCCTTTACTCGCATTAGTCTCAATGCTTGCTGGTGGTGATATTGATGCTTCAGAGTCTGGTATTAACTTACTCTACGCCATAACAGCCATTATTATTTTATTACTTACAGGCCGCTATTTACTTAACCCTGTTTTAGATAAGATAGTTGCCAGCCAAGACCCCGAAGTATTTATTGCAGTAGCAGTATTATTAGTACTGGGCGTTGCCTGGATTATGGAGTTAGTGGGCTTATCTATGGCATTAGGAGCCTTTATTGCTGGACTGATGTTAGCTGAATCTCATTATCGCCATCAAATTGAAGCCGATATACTTCCCTTCCGTGGCATATTACTCGGTTTATTCTTCATGACTATCGGCATGGGTATTGAATTTGGCTTGTTATGGACTAACTTCCTCAATATTATTGGATTAACGCTACTACTAATGCTAGTAAAGGGAAGTATTATATGTATGCTGGTTCGACGAAGTGGTGTAGGTCATGATATTGCAATCCAAACCGGCGTTCTACTTTCTCAAAGTGGGGAGTTTGGCTTTGTTATGTTTGGTTTTGCTTCTGAAGCGGGTATTTTAGATGCTCAAACTGGCCAAATACTAACCTTGGTTATTGCTTTAAGCATGGTAATTACACCTTTTGTCGTAAAATTGTCTAACACCTTATTATTAAAATTTTACACGCCAGAAATAACAGAAGACCATAGTGGAGAATTTATTGAAGACTCTAAAGGCCATGTTATTTTAGCTGGGTTTGGGAGAGTCGGAGCTAGAATTGGAGCTATTTTAAATGCCGCAGATGTTAATTATATTGCTATTGATCTGAACCAAAAACGAATAAAATCTGCCCGTGCTCAAGGATTCCCCGTTTTTTTTGGTGATGCCTGCAATGTAAAGGTATTACGTTCTGCAGGTGCTGAGCGAGCAAAAATGATAGTTATTGCATTAGACAACCCTAAAAATATTGATCGTATGATTCCTCTTATTAGGCAGCATTATCCCAATATGCCCATTCACACTCGCGCTATTGATAGACAACATTGTGCAGACCTAATCAGTCAAGGTGTTAGCTCAACTGTTTCAGAAACCTTGGAAATTAGCTTACGATTAACTGAGGAAGTTTTATTAGGTAGTGGAATAAATAATGAAGCTATTGAAAATGTCATCAAGGCATTTAAAGATGAATATTATCAAGATGTAGTACAAAAAGTGACTGAAAATAAAGTAGTGATGGGAGAGTTAAGACATTAAAAAGGGAATATTAATATGCTTTGCTCGCTTAAAGCTTTAACAATCAGTTTGATTGTTAAAGCTGGTGTTAAGCCCTCCTTGTTAAGAAGGGTTATTTTTCTACTTTTGAATAAACATTATCACGATACTTAAACTGCACACCTTGTAAAAAATAACGTAAAATTTGGTCTTTACATAAACGATAGTTTTTATGGCCTTTTTTACGGAAAAAAGCACTTAACTCATGTGCGCTTATTTCAAAATCAGCAAAGCCCATAATTTCTAGCACATCATCATTTTTTAAATTTAATGCGATTTTTAATTTCTTAAAAATATCATTATTGGTCATGCGTTTTTCAGGAATAGGTTGATCCCCTTCTTTTTTACCGCGTTTGTCATTGATTAAACCATTTAAAAACGTAGCTAACTCTTCATCCGTTAATTCTTGAAAAGCTTCATCATCGTCTTTTTTTAGCCAGTTGCTGGTTTGTTCTCTAGTCACTGTACATTCTGCTAAAGCAAAAATTGAGATCATTTTTGAATCATCAAAATCAAACGTATAGCGTATACGACGTAGCACATCGTTATTGGTCATTTATTATTCCTTATATCAGAAGATGGTGGGCACGCTATTGCATTGCCCACCCTGCTCAGTAAATATCTCTAAGCTTGTTGGTATTTATCGATTTTATCAAAGTTTAAATAACGATAAGTATCATCTGCCGTTGCATTTATTTGTTGGTAATAAGCCATATACTCTTCAAATGTTGGAATTTTCCCCATGATTGAGCAAACTGCTGCCAATTCTGCTGAACTTAAATACACATTGGCATCATTACCCAAACGATTAGGGAAGTTACGTGTTGATGTTGATACTACTGTTGCATTATCAGCCACACGCGCTTGGTTACCCATACATAGAGAACAACCAGGCATTTCTAATCTAGCACCTGATTTACCAAAAGTATCGTAATAGCCTTCTTCTGTTAGCTTATCTTGATCCATTTTTGTCGGTGCTGAAACCCAAAGCTGTGTAGGTAAATCACCTTGATTCTTTTCTAATAATTTACCGGCAGCACGGAAATGACCAATATTGGTCATACATGAACCTAAGAATACTTCATCAATTTTTGTTCCTGCCAACTCAGATAATGTTTTTACATCATCAGGATCATTTGGGCAGGCCATAATAGGTTCTTTGATTTCATTAAGATCAATTTC
>CAJVYL010000136.1 GCA_913009265.1 uncultured Methylococcales bacterium | reverse complement strand
GAAGGTATTACAGGTTTACGAGATGAGTCTGATAAAGACGGTATGCGCATGGTTATTGAATTGCGTAGAGGTGAAGTTGCAGAGGTTATTTTAAATAATCTTTATAAGCAAACTCAGTTACAAACCGTATTTGGTATTAATATGGTTGCGATTAGGGATGGTCGTCCTTATTGTATGAATCTTAAAGAGATTCTGGTCGCATTTATTAACCATAGACGTGAGATTGTAACTCGTAGAACCATTTATAACTTACGTAAAGCACGTGAAAGAGCGCATGTTTTAGAAGGTTTAGCGATAGCATTGGCTAATATTGATGAAATGATTGAATTAATCAAAACATCACCAAACCCTGCTGAAGCGAAAAAACGCTTATTAGCTAAAAACTGGGAATTAGGATTGGTTGCTGCATTGTTAGAAGATGCAGATGCGGATAGGACTCGACCTGAAACTTTAGCACTTGAGTTTGGTTCTCAAGAAGATGGCACATACAAGCTGTCTGCAGCACAAACACAAGCGATTCTTGATCTACGATTACACCGTTTAACAGGGCTAGAACAAGAAAAAATTGTTAAAGAATACAAAGAATTACTTGAATTAATTGATGGCTATTTAGAAATATTAGGTAGTGATATTCGATTAATGGAAGTGATTCGTGAAGAATTAGAAGAAATTAAACTGCAGTATTCTGATAAACGACGTACAGAAATTTTACAGGATCATCTGAATTTATCTGCTGAAGATTTAATTACAGAAGAAGATATGGTTGTCACCATGTCGCATGAAGGCTATGTTAAATCACAGCCCTTAGGTGATTATAAGGCGCAACGCCGTGGCGGACGAGGTAAGTCTGCAACAGCAACCAAAGAACAAGACTTTGTTGAAAAACTGATTATTGCAAATACACACGATACTATTCTGTGTTTTTCTTCATCAGGTAAAGTGTATTGGTTAAAAGTATTTCATTTGCCTGTTGCAAGTCGTGGTTCTCGTGGTAAACCTTTCGTTAATTTATTACCTTTGGAAAAAGGCGAGAAGATTAACGCGATGTTGACTGTAAGAGAATACAGTGATGATAAGTTTATCTTTATGGCAACAGCAGCGGGTACAGTTAAGAAGACGCCATTAAAAGAATTTGAAAGACAGCGTGCTAATGGCAAGATTGCTATTGATCTGCGTGAAAATGACACCTTAGTGGGTGTTGCTGTTACCGATGGACAACAAAATGTTCTGTTGTTTAGTAGTGCAGGCAAGGCAAACTGTTTTAATGAATCTGATGTTCGTTCAATGGGTAGAACAGCAACAGGTGTTCGCGGTATTAGGTTACAAGAAGACCAGCGTGTGATTTCATTAATTATTGCTGCGGAAGGTACGGTGCTTAATGTAACCGAAAATGGTTATGGCAAGCGTACAAAGCTTGAAGAGTTCACGCGTCATAAACGTGGTGGTCAAGGTATGATCTCAATGCAAACATCAGAACGGAATGGGGCAGTTGTGGGTGCTACATTGGTTAATGAAACTGATGAGATTATGTTAATCACAAGTGGTGGCGTTTTAGTTAGAACCCGTGTTGATGAAATATCTATAGTTGGTCGAAATACTCAAGGCGTGCGTGTAATACGTCTTGATAAAAAAGAAAAAGTGGTTGGTGTTGATCGTGTTGATGGCTTGGATGATGAAGAAGAGCTGGATGAATCAAGTGAGTTAAATCAAAATGTAGTTGCTGATGATTCAGAAACAACTGATGACAACGCCCCAGAACAAGATAATTTTAAAGAAGAAGAGTAAAAATGAGCAGAATTTTTAATTTTAGTGCAGGTCCGTCTACTTTACCTGAGTCGGTTTTATTAAAAGCACAGGAAGAGTTTTTAGATTGGCGTGGTACTGGCATGTCAGTGATGGAAATGAGTCATCGCGGCAAAGAGTTTATGTCTATCGCTGAAGAATTAAAAAGCGATTTAACAGAGCTTCTTAATATTCCAGATAATTATAAAGTTTTATTTTTACAAGGTGGAGCGACAGGTCAATTTGCAGCTATTCCTCAAAATATATTACGTGGCAAAGAAAAAGCTTGTTACGTTAATACTGGGGCTTGGTCTGCAAAAGCAATAAAAGAAGCGGGCAATCATTGTGATGTTATTGTTTCTGCTGATGCTAAAGATTCAAATTTTACATCTATCCCAGATTATTCGGATTGGAATGTTGATGAAAATGCAGCTTATTTGCACTATACAGATAATGAAACTATTCATGGTGTAGAGTTTCAAGACATTCCAAGTTTTGGTGATATTCCATTAGTATCTGATATGTCATCTAATATTTTATCGCGTGCTGTTGATATCAGTAAATTTGGTATTATCTATGCTGGTTCGCAAAAAAATATGGGTCCTGCTGGTGTGACTGTTGTTATTGTTCGTGATGATTTAATCGGCAATGCAGATAACAAAATTGCTTCAGTATTAGATTATGCGCAACAAGCTAAAAATGATTCCATGTTAAATACTCCAGCAACTTACAACTGGTATTTAGTTGGCTTAGTATTGAAGTGGGTTAAAGAATCAGGTGGTATAGCAGCAATGCAGCAGCATAATAAAGCAAAAGCGGATGCTTTATATCAAGCTATTGAAAAATCATCTTTATATTCAAACCCTGTAAATACGGCTGTTCAATCAAGAATGAACATTCCTTTTGTTTTGTCTAATGCAGAGCTGGATTCAGAGTTCTTGAAATTAGCAGGTGAGAATGGCTTAAGTTCATTAAAAGGCCATCGTTCTGTAGGTGGTATGCGTGCAAGTATCTATAATGCAATGCCTGCTGAAGGCGTAACAGCATTAATTGATTTTATGGCTGAGTTTGAAAGAACTCACGGATAACTAAAATCACTTGAAGGCAATGGGTGTCGGTGAATAACTATTTTGTAGAGCGGACTTTAGTCCGCAATTTACAGGATTTTTGTTCATAGCGGACTGAAGTCTGCTCTACAATATCCATCGATACCGTATTGAAGGTACTAAAGTACCTTTGCGTAAAAATTGTAATTAAGGTTTTTATATAATAGTAATGACAGACATCATTCCACTTTCAGAATTAAGAGATCAAATTGACGCTATTGATAGTCAAATTCTTCAATTAATCAATAAACGCGCTTCTTGTGCAATGGAAGTTGCCAGAACTAAAATATCAGAAGGCGAGACGGGTACTTTTTATCGTCCTGATAGAGAAGCAAACGTTTTAAGACGCATCAAAGAATTAAATCCTGGTCCATTATCTGATGATACCTCTGCTCGTTTTTTTAGAGAGATAATGTCATCGTGTCTTGCTTTAGAAAAACCATTGGAAGTAGCTTATCTTGGGCCGGCAGGTACTTTTACTCAGCAAGCGACCTTTAAACATTTTGGTCATGCGGTAAAGTCAATGCCAGTGGCTTCTATTTATGAGATTTTTACTGAAGTTGAAAAGCAGCATTGTCAGTTTGGCGTTGTGCCTGTTGAAAACTCAACAGGTGGTGTGGTTGCACATACTTTTGACAGATTTATAACGTCTTCGTTAAAAATATGTGGTGAAGTTGAATATAAGGTTCATCATAACTTGATGGGGCATGCTAAAAAATTAGCTGATGTCACAGAAGTTTTTTCACATCAACAATCTTTAGCTCAATGTCGGCATTGGTTAGATGCTCATTTGCCTGGGGTGGCTTGTACTGCAGTAAGTAGTAATGCTGAAGCAGCTCGGTTAGTTGCAGGCACATCCAATAAGATGGCAATAGCGGGTGAAGCGGCTGCTCAGTTATACGATCTTAATATTTTAGAAAGTAATATTGAAGATGAGTCAAATAATACCACTCGTTTTATTATTATTGGCCAGCAAGAACCTGAATCAACAGGTGATGATAAAACATCACTGTTAATTTCTACTGGAAATAGAGCAGGGGCATTACAAGAAATCATTGCTCCTTTTGCTAAGTATGGCATTAGTATGTCTCATATTGAATCCAGACCTTCTAAGCAAGGGTTGTGGGATTATGTTTTCTTTATAGATATTAATGGTCATAAAAATGATGAAAATGTTAGCAAAGCATTGGAGTTATTAAAATTGAAAGTTAATGTATTAAATGTTTTAGGATCATACCCTAAAGCGGTTATTTAAAATGAATATGAAACAAAATGTTAGCCAGCTGGCAGTTGACGGTGTTCAAAAGCTTATCCCCTATAAAGCGGGTAAGCCTGTTGATGAATTAGAGAGAGAGTTGGGTTTAACTGAGATTGTTAAGCTTGCTTCTAATGAAAATCCCTTAGGCCCTGGACCTAAAGTATTAGCTGCTATTGAACAAGCGCTCCCAGAATTATCGCGTTATCCTGATGGTAATGGATTTGCTCTAAAAACTGCATTAGCAAATAAACTGAATGTTTCAATGGATCAAATTACCTTGGGTAATGGATCAAATGAAATATTAGAATTACTTGCCCGTACGTTTTTAACGCCAGAATTAGAAGTTGTTTTTTCTCAACATGCATTTGCTGTGTATCCTTTAGTAACTCAGGCTGTTGGGGCAACTGCTTGTGTAGCACCTGCATTAAATTATGGGCATGATTTAACAGCAATGTTGGCTTTAGTGACTGATAAAACAAGACTTGTTTTTATTGCTAACCCAAATAATCCGACAGGCACACTTTTATCAGCAACAGATTTAAAGACTTTTATAAGTTCGCTACCCGAAACTACGGTATGTGTTTTAGATGAGGCTTATTTTGAGTTTGTTGCTAGTACAGATAAAGTTGATTCTATTGAATGGTTGGATGAATACCCAAATTTAATAATCACACGTACATTTTCTAAGGCTTATGGTCTTGCAGGTTTGCGCGTTGGTTACAGTATTTCATCTAAAGAAATTGCTGATTTACTTAATAGAGTCCGCCAGCCTTTTAATAATAATATGCTTGCCTTAGCAGCTGCTGAAGCAGCTTTAGCTGATGAAAAATATTTAACTGA
>CAJVYL010000135.1 GCA_913009265.1 uncultured Methylococcales bacterium | reverse complement strand
CATTGGCTTACTCGTGAGCAAATAGCAGCAAAAAAGTCTCAATTACGAAGCCAATTGGTTTTAAATACTGTAGATGCTTACCTAAATGGTGAGCGCTACCCCCTATCCCTTTTAAAATCTTATATAGATTTAGGCCATTAGATTTAGAGTATGAGTAAAAATATTATTGTCGGTATGTCAGGCGGTGTTGATTCATCTGTCACAGCCTTAAAACTTCTGGAAGAAGGTCATCAAGTCACTGGCTTGTTTATGAAGAACTGGGAAGAAGATGACGGTACCGAATATTGCACAGCAATGGAAGACCTTGCTGATGCCCAGCAAGTTAGCGATAAGCTGGGGATAGAATTAAAAACAGTTAATTTTGCCGCTGAATATTGGGATGAAGTATTTGAAGTTTTTCTATCCGAATTTAAAGCTGGTCGTACGCCCAATCCTGATATTTTATGTAATAAACATGTTAAATTTAAAGCTTTTTTAAATTATGCAATTGAAGACCTAAAGGCTGATTATATTGCTACAGGCCATTATGCACGGGTACAAGAAAAAAACGGCGAATTTCAGCTATTAAAAGGACTAGATCCTAATAAAGAACAAAGCTACTTTCTATATACATTGGGGCAAAAGGCTTTATCAAAAACCTTATTCCCAATTGGTGATTTACACAAACCTGAATTAAGGGCCATGGCTAAAAAAGCAGGCTTTGATAATCATAAAAAGAAAGACAGCACGGGAATCTGTTTTATTGGTGAACGCAAATTTACAGAATTTTTACAACGCTACCTACCCACCCAACCAGGTGAAATGCGCACACCCGAAGGCCAATATATTGGCAAACACCAAGGCTTAATGTATTACACCTTTGGTCAAAGACAAGGCTTAGGCATTGGTGGTGTTAAAAATGCGCCTGATGAACCTTGGTATGTTTTAGAAAAAGACTTAGACAATAATATTTTAATTGTTGGTCAAGGACATGATCACCCTTTAATGCTACATAATAGCTTAGAAGCCAGCCAATTGGATTGGTGTAATAATAAACCGTTAACTGAAGCTATTTATTGCAAGGCCAAAACTCGTTACCGCCAAAGTGACCAAGCATGTCATTTAATTCCCTTAGAAAATGGTCGTTGTAAAGTAGTGTTCGAATACTCACAACGAGCTATCACTCCAGGACAATCTGTTGTTTTTTATGACGGAGATATTTGTTTAGGTGGTGGGATTATTGAATCTAAATACAATGAATAATATACTGTACTCAAATATAGTTTTACTTTGCACTCAACCAATAGGAAATACACTTTAAATGACTAACTTTTCCCTTACTGCAATCTCACCTATTGACGGACGTTACGGCAGCAAAGTTGATGCTTATCGCCCAATTTTTAGCGAATTTGGCCTAATTCGTTATCGTGTAGAGGTTGAAGTGCGTTGGTTCCAAGCACTAGCAAAGCACCCTCAAATCACCGAAGTTCCTGAGTTTAGTGATACAGCTAATCAATTACTTGATAATATCGTTAGCCAATTTTCAGAAGATGACGCACAAAGTGTCAAAGATATTGAAAGAACAACTAATCACGACGTAAAGGCGGTTGAATACTTCCTTAAACAAAAAATTGCAGACAATGCCGAGCTACATAAAGTAAATGAATTTATTCATTTTGCATGTACTTCTGAAGATATTAATAACTTATCTTACGCATTAATGCTAAAAGAAGGCCGCGGAACACTGCTTCCTGAAATAGTAGAATGCATTGAAGCAATTAAACAAGTAGCTATTAATACTGCAAGTCAACCCATGATGTCCAGAACACATGGACAAACAGCAAGCCCAACTACAACTGGTAAAGAATTTGCCAATGTTGTAGCTAGATTGTTACGTCAAAAAGAACAATTTGAAGCAGTTGAGTTATTAGGTAAAACTAACGGCGCTGTAGGTAACTACAATGCACATAGCGTAGCTTATCCAGAAATTAATTGGGAAAAGTTTGCTAAAGACTTTGTTGAATCACTCGGTTTATTCTGGAATTCATATACAATTCAAATTGAACCCCATGATTATATCGCTGAGTATTTTCATGCCTTATCTCGCTTTAATACTATATTGTTAGATTTTAACCGTGATGTTTGGGGCTATATTTCTTTAGGTTATTTCAAACAAAAAACTATTGCAGGCGAAGTGGGCTCATCTACTATGCCACATAAAGTTAACCCAATTGATTTTGAAAATTCAGAAGGCAATTTAGGTTTAGCCAATGCAATGTTCTCTTTTCTAAGTGAAAAACTACCTGTTTCTCGCTGGCAACGTGACTTAACAGACTCAACTGTTTTACGTAACGTAGGTGTTGGTATTGCCCATACCAGTATCGCAATTCAATCATCTTTAAAAGGCATTTCTAAACTACAAATTAATGCAGAAGCACTTGAGGCAGATTTAGATAATAACTGGGAAGTTTTAGCAGAACCTATCCAAATGGTTATGCGTCGTTATGGTATTGAAAAACCCTATGAAAAGCTAAAAGAGCTTACTCGTGGAAACCGGATTACACCTGAAGATCTGTTCGCATTTATTGAAAAACTTGAAATCCCAGCAGATGCCAAGAAATCATTACAAGCTCTTACTCCTAGAGCTTATACGGGCTATGCTGAAAAATTAGCTAATGAGATTGAGTAAAAAAATAAATTGATTTATCAGTTAATTGGGGCGCAGCTTTTAAGCTGCATTTTATCGTCCCCACGCAGGCTAAAGAGACTGTGAAAGTATTCCGTTTTTGACCTCCCCCTTTGGAAAAGGGGGATAGAGGGGGATTTTATAAAAGACAACACATTGATATTAAACGTCTTGTTTTTATAATAAAATCTCCCCCAACCCCTCTTTTCCAAAGAGGGGAGCTAAAAGCTAATACTTTCACAGTCTCTAAAGCCAGCGCCCCAATATGCTAAAATACTGAATAAATACATTTTTTCAACTCCTCCCCACCATTCCTAAAGGGCTCCTGCCCTTCCAGCCTTGTTCTAAATAAAACAAATTCATTAAAACCTTTACACAAGAAGTAAACCGAGTAATAACTTAATAATTCTATGGCTGTTTTTGAAACAATATTTCCAATATTAGTTATCGTACTTCTTGGTTTTCTTTCTGCAAACAGAAAACACCTCAGTCAAAATGAATGTGATGCAATTTCTAAATTTGTATTCTGCTACGTAATTCCTATTATGCTTTTTGTTGGGACGGTTAACGCTAAACTTCCCGATAAAATGGAATGGGAATTCCTTTATTCCTACTATGCAGCCCTACTTTTTGTATATTTTATCGCTGTCATTATCGCAAAATTTATTTTCAATTTTTCAGCACCCGAACAAAGTGTTTTTAGTATGGGAGCCTCATACTCTAACTCAACAATTGTTGGCATACCTATCTGTTTATATACCTTAGGTGAAGGTTCTTTACTGCCTTTGTTTGTAATTGTTTCCGTACATAATTTAATCCTTTTTACCGTAGGAATGATCGTTGCTGAGCGTAACTCATTTACCCTAGCGTCCTTTTTTAAGAACATATTAAATATCCTTAAGCTATTGCTTACCAGCCCAATTACTTTAAGTTTAATATTGGGTGGTATAGTCAATATTTTTAATATTCCTATTTATTTACCGTTAAAAGAAGGCATAACCTTAATGAGTAATGCTGCTGTACCCACTGCATTATTTGTTCTTGGAACATCCCTAAATAAATATCATATAAAAGGACACATATCACCTGCCCTAGTAATTGTATTTTTAAAAATTATTTTGTTTCCAATATTAGTATGGCTACTGGTTTTTAATTTTTTTACTATAGATCCTTTGTGGGCCTCAACAGCATTATTAACATCAGCCATGCCGGTTGGCATAAGTGCTTATATTTTTTCTCAACAATATAAGGCATGTGAAGCTCCTGTTACAACAAGCATTGTAATATCAACAATAGCCAGCATTCTCACGCTAAGTGTTCTGATACCTTACGTACAGTCTATTAATTGACCGCATTATGCTAAACGTATTTTGAATTAAACAATACGCTTAGCATGAAGCCCATAATCTATTTATTAAGTCTTTCAGAAATACGGGTATAAGTCTCTTTTAATTCATCTCCGATAATTTTTGTAGCGTGGACTACCTCTGCTCCAGCTTCTTTACTATCATCAGTAATTACCCCCAAAGCATCAACAAATTCACCCCATTTTTTCTCACCTTTTTGCCATTCGTCTTTAGCATCCATACTAGCAAGGTGAATTTGGACTTCAATTTCATCACGCTGTTGCTTTAAAGTCTCTGTTAATTCATCTAATTCTTTTTTAATACTCATTTATTAACCCCCAAGATCAGTCTTATTAATGTACAACTTATGTACCATTCACTTTATACCTATCTTTTATTTTAGTCGAATTTCATTTTTATACAGCTTATTAGACTAAAAATGAGTGTCTATTAAATAACAAACACTCAACTCATTGAAAATAGAGTATTTCCCAGATTTCCACTTAGAACGGCTAAAAACCAATGACTTCTTGGCTTTATAATGGATTGCAACGAAACTTGCGAAACTCTATATGGGAATTCGGGATTGAGTTATAAAGTGAATATTTAAGGAATTTGTATTATTATGCCTAATTAAGTATTTACTAATTTTCTTTTACCAAGGGCAAGCATGCATATCTTTTATACAGCTTTAAAACACACCTCAGGATTAGCACTATTTTTTTTCACAGTCACACTTATAATCGTTATAACTGATATAGAAAACATTCCCAATGTACCACTTCAATCATGGTTCATTAAATTTGGGCTAATTGCTGGATTTTTCTTTATTAACAAAACATGTAATAAAAGAATTTTAGATCTTCAAAAAGGTGTGGACTAATTTTTGATACTTTGTAATTTTCAACTCTCTACGACCAATTATATGTTATTGGTCGGGACGGCGGGATTCGAACCCACGACCCCTTGTCCCCCAGACAAGTGCGCTACCAAACTGCGCTACGCCC
>CAJVYL010000134.1 GCA_913009265.1 uncultured Methylococcales bacterium | reverse complement strand
TTAATCCCTAATTGCTCAGCCGACCATAATGCATTATTTCTTTTTGGGGTTGCCTTATCTTTCTTTCTGATTGCATGCGTGTGCCCTTCTACACAAAACCCTGTATAAAAGTTAATTCCTTCGACATGAACCCCTTGTTCCTGAATGGTTCGTGCTGCTAACAATGAATCTAATCCACCAGAAATTAATGCAACTGCTTTTCTTTGCTTACTCATAACGCCTAAATATTCTTTAAAAATTAGTTAATTATACCTTGGGTTAAGGATTTTTAGGGCATACAAATATGTGATTTTTTGTGTAGGGTCTAAGAAGCCGTGTTTAAAGGTTGTTTGTCTATTATTTTAGACTAGACTTAAGTTCATACTCTCAACTCGTCAGACATAAAATAAAGGGGACCCTAATGGAAAGAGAAGAAGCAATGGCCTTCATGATCAAATTACTTAAAATCCTATTACATAAGGATGGATCTGATCTTTTCATAACGGCAAACTACCCACCTGCTATGAAAATAAAAGGCATTATGACGCCTATTTCTCAGCAAAAATTATCAGCGAATGATTCTCAGGCACTTACTCAGTGCATCATGAATGATAAGCAATTAAAAGAGTTTGAAGAAACTCAAGAATGTAATTTTGCAATATCTCCTGCGGGGCTTTGTCGCTTTAGGGTTAATGCCTATGTACAACAAGGTTACCAAGGTCTTGTTCTGCGTGTTATTGCCGCAGAAGTTCCTACTTTTGAGAAATTAGGTCTTCCTAGCGTTTTAAAAGACATTATTTCTCATAAAAACGGTTTAGTTATTATGGTTGGGGCAACAGGCTCTGGTAAATCAACTTCGATGGCTGCCATGATTGATCATCGTAATGAAACCAGTTTTGGCCATATTATTACCATTGAAGATCCTATTGAGTATGTTCACCCTCATAAAAACTGTGTAGTCATGCAAAGAGAAGTAGGTGTTGATACCCAAGATTGGGAAATAGCCTTACACAATACTTTACGACAAGCACCTGACGTTATAGTTTTAGGGGAAATACGTAACTCTGAAATAATGGAGTTTGGTCTCGAATTTGCTCAAACGGGTCACTTAGCGCTGGCCACTTTACATGCAAATAACGCTAACCAAGCAGTTGACCGTATTTTGGGCTTTTTCCCTATCGAGAGCCAAGCAAAATTAATGCAGGATATATCCTTAAATCTACGGGCTATTATTTCTCAACGTTTAGTTAAAACTGTTGATGGTGGTCGCTGTGCGGCTATTGAAATTATGATTAACACACCATTGATTGCTGACTTAATTGCTAAAGGTGATATTAGTGGCATGAAACCTATCATGGCTAAATCGCGTGAATTAGGCATGCAAACCTTTGACCAAGCCTTATTAGATCTTTACCAATCTGGAAAAGTTAGCTATGACGAAGCCTTAAGAAATGCTGATTCAAGAAACGAACTTCGACTACAAATTAAATTAGCCAGTGGTGATGAACAACAAATTGGTGGCTTATCTTTAACCGAAACGGATGATTAATTTACTTATAACCCAAATCCACATCTAGAAAAGTGGATCTGGGTTTAACTTAACCAGTATTACAAACAATAAATTATGGATTTATCACCTTACTTAAAACTAATGTTAGATAAAAGTGCCGACAGCCTACTTTTAGTTGTCGATACCCCTCCTTCATTACGGTTAGCAGACCAATCCAAAGAGGTTGGAAAAACCCCCGTAACGGCTGAGTTTATCAACCAGTTTATTGACGAACTATTTGATGACGCTCAAAAACATGCCATTAATAGTTTTAAAACTGCTTCGGCCAGTTACGAGCTTATAGGTTCCAATTTTATCGTACATGCTGATAAAAACATTAGTGGTTTAGAAATACAGATTATTGCTGATAATAAAACGACGGCCGCAAGTAAAAAAACTATCGAAGAAATTCAAGTACTAGGAGAAGCACCTGAATCTTCACTTGATGTTTTGCCTTATTTACATGAAATGGTTAAACAGGATGGTTCAGATATATTTTTAACAGTGGATTCCCCCGTTAAAATAAAAATATCCGGTGTTGCCATAGCAATGGACAAATACTTACTAACGCCTGAATTAACAAAGTCGGCAGCTCTCAGCATAATGAATGAGGATCAACAAGCTGAATTTCTTAAAACCAAAGATCTCGATTTTGCTATTGCTCTGCCCGATAACAGCGCCCGTTTTCGTGTTAATGCTTTTTATCAACGTCAATCCATAGGCTTAGTTTTTCGTTTAATTCCATCAATTATTCCTAAACCTGAAGACTTAGGTTTGCCTGATGTACTACTTGAATTAATCTTAGCTAAACGTGGCTTGTTGTTAATGGTTGGAGGTACAGGTTCAGGTAAATCGACCTCTTTAGCTTCTATGATCAACCATCGAAATAAAAATTCTGCGGGTCATATATTAACGATTGAAGACCCTGTTGAGTTTTCTCACCCCAACTTAAAATCAATCGTCAATCAACGCGAAGTAGGAACTGATACAGTCTCTTATGCCCGCGCCCTAAAAGCCTGTTTACGTGAAGCACCTGATGTTATTTTAATTGGGGAAATTCGTGATAAAGAAACCATGAAAGCTGCATTAGAATTGGCCAATACAGGTCATTTATGTATTTCAACCATGCACTCTAATAATGCCAACCAAGCCATGGAACGAATTATAAACATGTTCCCCCAAGTAGAGCATAAACAGTTATTTATGGATTTAGCGATCAATATGAACGCTGTTATTTCTCAACGTTTAATCCCTACTCCAGACGGAAAAAGATGTGCAGCTATTGAGGTTTTAATTAATACCCCACATATTTCAAACCTGATATTAAAAGGTGAATTAAATGAAATTAAAGAGGCTATGTCTACCAGTGGCGGCAAAGGTATGAAAGTATTTGACGATGCTTTATTTGAACTTTATAAAAGCAAACGTATCAGTCTAGAAGAAGCACTAAGAAATGCTGATTCTCGTAATGATTTAGAAGCTAAAATTAATTTTGGCTAATAAAACTATTTAAACTGTTATTTAACTTTAAGAACATATGACTATGCTAAAAAAAATATTATTACCGACGTTACTGGCAACTCTTGTTTTACCTGTTTTTTCAGCTCAAGCAAAAAAACTACCACTGTCTGAAGTTCCCCCATCTGTTATTAACAGTTTAAAAGAAAGACACCCAGAAGCAAAAATCATTAAAATTGAAGAGGAACATCACTTCACTTTAAAGCTTTATGAAGTCAAATTTAAACTCCATGGTGAAAAATACGAGATACTTTATAACCCACAAGGCGAATATTTTGGGTTTGAAGAAGATATTCATATCTCAGAATTACCTAAAGCTGTTGTTGATAAGTTAAAGAAAACCTTTAACAAATTAACCATTGAAAAAGCTGAAAAGATCGAACATCCTGATGGTCGCATTGAATACGAAATTGATATAAATGATGGTGGAGAAGACTGGGAAATGATAATGGATCCAACAGGTAAAATATGGAGTAAAGATCCGGACTAATTTTAAACTCTATTTCATTTTTTAAAAAACCACACTTACGAATTAAACCACCCTCCTTGAAAAAAGGAGGGATTTAAAAAAATCAGTTTCAAAGTCTTAACACTCCTACTAAAATCAAAACCCACCTTTCATATTAAATCGATTAGTGTCAATAACATTATCATTTTTTATAATGACCTCGTCTCAACAACTAAGCGGCAATTGACAACTCTCCTCAGTATTTATACAGTAACAGTAAATATACAGCGACTCTGTACAGAGTCAGTTTATACAAACCATAAACTTACCTTTACCAAGTAAAAATATAATGCAACTAATAACTTTAAAACAAAAACTGTCTTTAGTTTTACTCAGCACCCTTGCTGTTGCCTTTAACCCTGCCATGGCTAAATCAGATATGCAAATTATGGGAGATGTTCAAAAAGCGAGAGAAATGAATCGAAAAGGTGTCGATCATTCAGAGCATATGAAACCCATTGATGAAAGCCAAAAATTCCACGGTGTCTTCTATGGCTACTTGCCTTGTGACCACTGTGCAGGTATCAAAATGACCTTATCTCTAAAAAATAAAAAGAATTATTTATTAGTTACTCAGTATGCTCAAGCATCGAACAGAGAGTTTTTTGAAAAAGGTAAATATGATTGGAATAAGAAAACAGGCATTGTTACGTTAACTGCACGTAAAGACTCCAGCATACGCCAACTTCAGATTAAAGACGAAGGAACCCTTATTGTACTCACCTCTGAAGGAAACCGTATGCAAGGGGATCAGGACCAATATACACTACTTAGAAATGATAAGAAAAAATCACGAGAAGTGCATATTCACTGATAAAAATCATTCTCTTAGAGATTTTTTCTGCATCTGGAACAAGCCCCTTTCTAATCAACAAATATAATTTATCTGTTGATTAGATTCTTTTTTATATGGGGCTTAACAGTTAAGGATAGTAATACTATATAGCGATTTACTTTATTGTTTAACAATATAAAACAATAAATTACCCTTTTAATACTTTCCATATATCAAGTATAGTTTTAAACTAGAGATTCCACCAAACAAGCATGGTATTTGATTATGCCCCCTACCCTTCTAAAAAAGTCAGCTTCGACTACCCAATACGATATAAACCAAGAAACAGACAGTCAAATGCTTAAAAGAATTAGTAAGAAATTTGCGCTAATTCTAGTTTTCATCTTTATGTTCGATACACTTTTTGACTGGTTTATAGGGCTACTAGACTTAATGTATGAAGGTTTTCATATCATTATTGAAGCAATTGAATATTCTATAGAATTGCTTCTAGAACATATCTTTCATACCGACCATCAACATAGTGAGATGATCATTGTAAATGGAGCAATTCTTCTAGCTGTGTATCTTATATATCGTTTATATAAAGCTACTCCCAAGCTACTATCAAAATTGTCAAAGTCCTTGTTATTATACTTAGATCGCAAACTTTCCAGCTGGCAAGAAATTCCATTAATGCGTAAATCAAAACTAATAACAACTTATTGTATTGGTATTAGCTGTGTTTTATTTACCGTGACCCTTTAACTAAAACAATTTTTTTCTATAACGGTCAAATACATTATTTTCTTTTTCTCTCCCCCTTTTCTTCATCAGTAATTACGCTTTTTCCAAAACTAAACCCACTATCAATTCTCTCCATTTCTTGCAGAACACGGTCTTTAATATTAGCTATTGTCTCTTCTGAATAAACAACAAACCTCATTAAACTTTCCGCATACATTTGTCTCTTTTTATAGTGGTTATAAATTGAATATGTAAGAGCAGCTATTCCAGTAACTGTCGTTTGAACGATTGCCGAATTAACAAAGCCTTTTTCCCAACCAAAATCTTTAGCAAAAATAGCAAGTGAAGGCCAAAGCAAAACGGT
>CAJVYL010000133.1 GCA_913009265.1 uncultured Methylococcales bacterium | reverse complement strand
GAGATCAATTAGGGAAAACACTTGAACAACATACCACTGACATTTTAAAAACAGTTGAGTACGCCTTAGGAAAAGGTCTGACAGTTAATGTTTACCTAGAAGACTGGTCAAATGGCTATGCTGATAATCGCGACTATGTTTTTGGACTAATGGACAATTTACAACGTGTAGGTATCAGCCACTTTATGCTACCTGATACTTTAGGGGTTATGTCACCTGATGAAGTGTACGCAAGTCTACATGATATGTGCACACGTTACCCAGAGCTTCAATTTGATTTCCACCCTCATAATGATTATGGCTTAGCCACAGCCAATGTTATGGCGGCTGTTCGTGCTGGCATTAGCTCAATCCACTGTACAATAAATTGCTTAGGTGAGCGTGCTGGTAATGCATCACTTGCTCAAGTAACGGTGGTGTTGCGTGACAAAATGAACATGAGCTTATCAATTGATGAAAGCCACCTTGTTCGTACCAGTAATATGATAGAAAGCTATTCAGGCAAACGTATTGCAGCAAATACACCTATTACTGGCGCAGATGTATTTACTCAAACTGCTGGCATCCATGCTGATGGCGATCAAAAAGGCGATTTATACAAAAGCAAATTAGTCCCTGAACGTTTTTCGCGTATCACCAGTTATGCCTTAGGTAAAATGAGTGGCAAAGCATCCCTGAAAAAAAACCTAGACCTATTAGAACTAGAACTTTCTGAAGAAAATCAAAAGAAAGTTTTATCTAAAATTGTGCAATTAGGCGATTCAAAACAAACGATTACCACGGATGACCTGCCTTTTATTATTGCTGATGTTTTAGAAAGCAAAGATTACCATCATATAAAACTACTTAACTGCTCAATCACCAGTGGTCTCAATTTAGAAGCCATGGTCAGCTTACGAGTTGATGTAAAAGGTGAAAAACATATTGCATCGGGCTCTGGAAATGGTGGTTTTGATGCCTTTATTGATGCGATTAATAAAGTGATGAAAATGCACAATTACACCTTGCCTGCATTATTGGATTATGAAGTAAGAATACCAAAAGGCGGCCATACCAATGCGCTGACTGAATGTATTATTACTTGGGACTGTGACCAAGCAACACGAAGAACACGTGGAGTACATTCCAATCAGGTTTTTGCTGCGGTATTAGCTGCTCTTAGACTTATTAATATTGAATTACATGAGCAGACTCAAAAGTAACTTTAGCATTCCTCCAATATCATTAAGTTAATGAGAGAATAGAATCATGTAGCCTTGATGTAGTGAAACGAAATCAAGGAATCTCTCAGACAAACCTTGATTCCACTTTGTTTCATCAAGGCTACAAAAGCTTAATCTCATGGGATTCCCAAACTATTCTTTCTTAGCTTCTGCTTCATAGCCTTCTTTAGCCTCTTCATCCATTTCATCTCCTGATTCAGAAAAAGCATCTCCCCAATCTGGTTCGGCTTCAGGCTCAGGTTCAGGTTTTTTCTCTGTCACATGCAGGTTATTATGACCAACATTTTTAGGTTTAAGCTTTACAACTTCAGCTTCAACTGGCTCAGAAGCCACTTCAGGCTCAGCTTGTTTTATATCACTAGGCTTAGGCACAAAAAACATATATTGATCAAGCAATCCGCATAAATTCTCATAAAATTCTGTTACAGTGGTTTTTTCAATCTGCTGTTTTATAAACTGCTGTATAAATTGCTTTTCAGCTTCAATCATATACTCACCAGATTCTTTTGCCTCAGAAGCCTCAAGTAAATATTCTGTCTCTAAAAGTTGAGTTAACGTTTTTACTCGCTCTTGCTGTTGTTCCTCAACAACCCCTAACAATTGATCAAGCTGCTGAGTTAAAGCTTTTCTTTTCTTCCATTCTAAAAAAAACAAAACACCAACTATCACCAAAAGCAATATGGCTATTTCAAGTACCAATATACTTGTTGCCGCATTCATCATACCTTAATCCTCTTTTACAACCGTTTCACTGATTTTTAAACCTGCTTTCTGAAAAATAGAAAACATTTTTTTACTACTATTTTCTAATTCCAACTCTGTCTGGGTTCCACTAAACACTCTGGTATATTCATCAGAAATTTCATCCATAGTATTCATTGCAATGGTTAACTGTTCAGCTAAACGATCATTACTCTCCGTCAACTTATTCAAACTATCTTCCAGTTCTTTTTCCTTCCCCCCTCCACCTGAAGCATGCGATAAAATCTTACAATATGGCTCAGAAAACTTATCAATATGCTTATCTATCCTTCCTAATAGCGCAACATCTCTTTTTAAAAAAATTCGGATAATCTGTTGATATAAATTTCTCTCATTTGCTTTAATCTCTGCCAACAAATTATTCAATTCTTCTGGCTCAAGCTCACAATTCTCAGAGATTAATTCTGCTAATTTTTTTGCCTTAAGTTTCTCGGTGCCTTGCAGCTTATCAATAACTTTATTTGATGCAACCTCATCACCCTTACTATTATTTTTTGATATTAAAAACCAAACTAACATCATTAACAACAAGGCTATAGATGCCTCCAACATAAAAATTATATTAACGAGACTTAGTTCTATCATCAATCCAACCTACTCAATAATTCTTCTTGTTTTATTGCAGACTGTTTTTTCATAAACTTATAAGCAAAAAAACCTGCTGCAATCAATAAAATATTAATCACAACAACAATAATAATTGTCTTTAACCAATTAACAGGCTCAAGCTCTTCTACTTCGATCTCCTCTTCAATTTCATCTTCTATTTTTTCAGGTCTTTTGCTCTCTTCTTTTTCAATCTTATTCTTCTCTACTTTAATAATAGGAATGATAGGTTTTACTGGAACAAATAGACTAGCATTAACCGTAACAGGAAGAATTGTTGGTGATATTGGTACACCTTGCTTAGTATTTGCAATAACTGTGAAATTTACTATTTTGCTAATGCCTAGCCCCGGTTTATTAATTGATATTTCCCATTGCCCCGATTGTTTCTCAATTATTTTACTAATTGTTTGCCTACCTACCTGACTAATATGTGCCTCGATTGTCATCATATCTGTATTAATCACCAAATCATTTGGAATCAACTTAATAGTCACGATACCAGCAATAGAATCAATTTTCTTTTCCATTGCAATTAAACTCTCAATAACCTCAACAGTCTTAGTTATTTCACGTTTAAAGGTTTTTCCATCAGCAACAAGCTTTAAAGTATGCCTACCTTTTGTTAATTCTTCAGCCAATGTTTTTCTAAACAGCCCCTGCTTTCCCTTTACAGCAGTCATTGTAAACTTTTGACCTTTATCTAGTTCAATTGAAAAATCAATTAGATTTAAAAAATCAGCCCTACTAATAAGTTGATGCTGATTGCTAAAAAAAGCATTCACATCAATAACTTCCTTAACTAAAATATGATTAGGTAATTCATCAATTTCAAACTTTAGATCAGTAACAATCATTACTTGATTATCTGGATCCATGTTTCCAATGATTTTCCACTCTCCAGGCTTTGGTTTTGTAATCGTTACAAGATCGTAGTTTTTTTCATTCAACCAAGAAACTTTGCTTGATTTTACTTTATGAGTGATTTTTTTCTCCCGAGGTGATATTAAATAAGGAGTTTTATCACCAGACTGCTTAAATATAAGGACCGAAAATTCCTTAATCGATTTATCCACAGTAAAAACATTCCCCGCCAAAGGAACCGCATCTTGTGGAATAGCTTGTTTGAAAATTTTAAAGAATATTTTTTGTAATTGCTCGGCAGATTTCGCTGTTTCTGACCAACCACCCGTATCAGAAGCTAATTTCCCTAATAACTCAGCATCAGCATCGTTTGATAAAGCAATTGTTTGAATTTTAATACCAGCTTGTTGCAGCAAAGGGACCTGCACATCCATAATCCTTGCTCGCGACTCTGCACTTTGCATAATATCTTTAGAGGTATCAACCATACCATCCGTTAATATAATTAAAGACCTGTTGTTGTTATTTGATGATGAAAGCCACTGCTTGGTCGATTTTTCTAGTGCATCTTCAATATTTGTAAACAAGCCTCTAGAGTGAATTTTTTTTATCTTTGATAGTGCCTTTCGTTTCCATTGCTTATTAACAGTCCCGGTACTCACCAATTCTGTTGATTGCTCAGAAAACAACCAAAGTCCAACCTTTGTTCCCTTCGGTAATAAATTAATCAGTAATTTAATGGCTGGAATTCTTAAGTTTTTGGGGTCATTTTTTTTCATACTCCCAGAAACATCTATCAATACTTGTAACTCATTGACTACTTTTGACTTTTTACTTGCCGCATTAGCCATTGAACAGACACTGCTAATTAATACACAAATAAAAACAAATCTTAATTTAGCGCCCATTGGAATTCATTAAAAATTAATGTTATAAGTTCTAAATATAGCTTAAATAAAAACAATATATAGGTAAATTATGGTTTCTTTAAATCCCCCTGTTTGCGACTTTGGTGCAAAAGCACATGACTTTGATCTATTAGGTACGGATGGAAATCGTTGGACTCTAGAAAAGTGTATGGGTGAAAAAGGCTTGTTAGTCATGTTTATCTGCAATCACTGCCCTTATGTAAAAGCAATTCATCAACGCTTATTAAGAGATACAGCAGAACTAAAAACCCTTGGTATAGCAACTGTTGCCATTTCTTCAAATGATGTCATTAATTATCCTGAAGATTCTTTTGAGAATATGCAGATTTTAGCCAAAGAATTAAATTTTGATTTCCCTTATTTACTCGATGAGAGCCAAGCAGTCGCTAAGCAATATGGTGCAGTTTGTACACCCGATTTTTTTGGTTACAACAGTCGCTTAGAATTGCAATACCGAGGGAGATTAGATGAAAGTAAAAAAGAAACTGCAGCTGAAGGTGTGAAACGTGATTTATTTGATGCGATGAAACAAGTTGCTCAAACCAAGCATGGTCCCAGAGAACAAATTGCGAGCATTGGTTGTTCTATAAAGTGGAAACCTTAAACTAGTAAACTAGTTCCCACGGGCTCCGTGGGAACTTATCTTTAGACGCGCCTGCGTCCATAACGCGGGCGCGTTAAAGAATGCATTCCCACGCAGCGCGTGGGAACGAGATTCTCTACCGAATTACTTACGTTTACCCCAAATATCGGCATTAACTGCTGGTTCTTGTTTTTCTTGCGTTACCTCAACAGTTTTTTCCTCAGCAACTTTATTTTCACCACTCTCTTTAGCTGGCTCCTGCTCTTCAACCTGCCTAGCTTTTTGTTTCTTACTCAATCGAGGCTTTACCTTTTTAGGGCTTTTACGCGGCATGGGAGGAGCAACTTCATCTGGTTCGAAACCTTCTATTTCTTCTCTTTCCAAATTAAGCGCATTATGTCTTTCTATCACAGAAAAATGTTGAAACTCATGATGTGCAATCAAAGAAATAACATGGCCTTGCTCGCCAGCACGGCCTGTACGCCCTACTCTATG
>CAJVYL010000132.1 GCA_913009265.1 uncultured Methylococcales bacterium | reverse complement strand
TGATGTTCATGTAACCATATTTGTTCTTGGGGAGTGAGTGTGATGCGACGAACACCGTCATCGGACTGAATAAAAGAACGTATATCACTTATGCTTAGCTTCTTAGTTTTATATAATTGAGCATAAACATCAGCAGTGCGTAATAATCGACTGGCTTTTATTTCTCCTAATAGAGTTGTGCCAGCAGAGATAAGTTTGGCTATCTCTTTAGCTTCATAACGTAGGCCATTAAGACTGAGTTTGCTGTTATATTTATTATGAATAAGTTGTACTAACTCTTCTTGATGTACAAGTGCATAGTGCCAACCTTTAATCGTTGCCCGCTTAAAGCGCCTGACTCGCTCAGGGTGATCTATTGTTTCTTGTGTGCTGGCAAAGAGAATATCGCCATAAAAATCCACACCATAATCTTGTGGATTGATGATGTTAATCTCGACACCATGCTCCTGATAATAGAACGGAGCATTGGTTGAATACGCGGAGATAACGTCAACCTCATCACCGATAAGCGAACCGTTATCATAAGTGTGTTTAACAGAAATATAATCATTTTCCCTCAATCCAGCACCGAGAAAGAATGCTCTTAAAGGTGCATATGCCTCAAATTCTTCCAGCATGATGCGTTTACCTTTCATTTCGAAAGGGTTAGTGATGAGAGAAGATTTTTTTGAGATAAAAACAAGTGGACTGTGTTGGAAGATAGCGGCTAAAGCTTTTATCTGCGTGCCTTTGGAAAATTCTAAAACAATACTCGAATCACTAACGCCATATTGCGTTTTTCCAGACATGACTTGTTTAATAGGGTCAATATCTGCAGTACGCTCTATAAATTCAACATCTAAGCCAGCATCAGCATAATAACCTTGTTCTTTAGCCGCATAATAACCTGCAAATTGGAACTGATGTGTCCATTTGAGTTGCAGGCTAACTTTTTCTGGTGTATTGGAGACTAATGACCATGCAGGAGACGCACTGATGCTAATGAATATCGTCAAATAGAGAAGCGTAAATGGCTTTAGAGTCATGTATATCGTAAGAATTAGCGAATAACAAGAATATATCATTATAAAACAAAATGGCCAGACTTAATTGAAAGCTTAAGACCAAGAACAACCGTGGCTAGAAGGCTATTCCAGCTCTGTTTATATGTGTTTGATGCGATTACGACTAAAGCTGTCTATAGAAAATCTACTGTAGTGAAGAGTATATGATCAACTACGTTGAAATACTTTCGATTCATCTTCCCATTGCAGCAACCAATCTTTAATTTCATTTGCAGGCATAGGGTGTGAAATGCCATAACCTTGTGCTAATTCACAGCCTATTTCTAATAGCTTTTTGCCATGAGCTACTGTTTCAACACCTTCTGCAATTACTTCCCGGTGAAATGCTTTAGCTAAGCCAATAGTAGCAACAATAATGGCCATATCATCTGAATCTACTAACATATCGCGTATAAATGACTGGTCAATTTTCAATGTTTTTGCTGGTAGATTTTTTAAGTAAGTTAATGATGAATAACCTGTGCCAAAATCATCTAAAGAAAAGTTGACACCCAAATCCATACAAGACTTCATTATTTCGCTTACCCGCAATACATCATCTAAAACAGCCGTTTCTAAAACTTCCAACTCTAAACATTCAGCAGCAATATTAGGATAGGTATTAAGGTGGTCTTGTAATTTTCTAACAAAATCTTTTTGTATTAGATGACAAGGAGCTATATTGACACTGATAGCGAGTTTACTATTTACTTCCTGTAACTGGTTTAACTGTTGCATTGCTGAAGCAATAACCCAATCACTCAGCTCTATCATTAAGTCGCTATTCTCAATGATAGGTAAAAATTCAGCGGGAGCTAATAAACCTTTTTGTGGATGTTGCCAGCGAATGAGCGCTTCAAACCCTTGGACATTTCCATTGCTTAAGTTCACTTTGGGCTGATAGTACAAAACAAATTCGTTGTTACTGATAGCCTGTTTAATTTGTGAAAGTGATTGCTCATGTTCATACAGATCATGATCTAGTTTAGCATCAAATAAAAAATATTGATTTTTACCTTTTTGCTTGGCGGTATACATCGCTTGATCAGCATGTCGTAATAAAATCTCAGAATCATTATCATTTTGTGGAAACAGTGTTACTCCAATACTTGCTGAAATATTAATGGAGTTGTTATCAATCACAAAAGGTTGCTGTAGGATATTTAAAATACGTTCGACAGAAACAGAGTATTCATCCTCAGCATTTAAATCCAGAAGCAATATCACAAACTCATCGCCACCAATACGAGACAGCGTATCAACTTTACGCAAACATCTGGCAATACGCTGGGTGACTTCAATTAATAATTTATCCCCCACTTCATGCCCAAACTGGTCGTTGACTTGTTTAAACCCATCCAGATCTAAAAAGCAAAGCGCCATGATTGTATTATTGCGTTGTGTTTGTGCAATAGCTTGCGTTAATCGGTCTGACAACAAAGTGCGGTTTGGAATCCCCGTCAGTTCATCGAAATAGGCAATCCTTTTTAAGGCTTCATCATGCGTTTTTCGCAAGGTAATATCAGAAAAAATGGCGACAAAATGATCAATATCCCCTGCTGCATTCCTGATTATTGCAATACTGCTTTGTACTGCAAATAAGTGGCCTTTTTTATGCTTATTCCAAAACTCACCACTCCAGTTATTATGCTTAAGCAAATAATCCCACATTCCTTGATAAAACTTATCTGACTGTTGTCCTGATTGTAATATTTTGGGGTCTTTACCTATCACATCGCTGATTTGATAGCCTGTAATCCGTGTAAATGAACGATTGATATCGATAATCTGGTTATCTGAATTTGTAATAGCAATACCGTCATGAGAATAGTTAAATACACTAGCGGCAAGACGTTGCTGTTGCTCTTTAATAACAAGTTCTTTACGCAAAGCTTCACGTTCTAATAAATTATCAATACGAAGGCGGGCAATTTCAATTTTGAATGGTTTTTGTATAAAGTCAGCGGCACCCAGAGCTAGGCTTTGTAACTCAGTCTCTGTATCGCTTAAAGCGGTAATAAAAATAATGGGTATATTTTTTAAAATATCATCTGATTTTAATTGCTTACAGACTTCATTGCCATCCATTCCCGGCATCATAATATCTAACAAAATCAAGTCGGGTGGGTCTTGGTGGGCAAGTTGCAGTCCCCTCTCCCCCGAAGTGGCTATTTGTATGATGTACTTTTGCTCTAATACCTCCCCTAACAACTGTATATTGCTAGGGGTGTCGTCGATAATTAAAATCTTTAAGCGAGTGCTATTCATTTTTTTCAAACTCGGCTTCTATTTTTTCTGATAAGGCCTGTGTCAGTATATACTCTCGCGCTTCTTCAAAACACATATTACTAATTAATTCACCCAGCCTATTGAGTTGCTCAGATAAACGACTGTGATTAAGTAATTGCTGTAGTTTTTTAAAGTGGCGAATAGAACTAAACATATTATCAGCTAAAAGCGCATCTAGTTCTTGAAATAGTTGCCTGATGATTTGTTGTTCTTGAAGCGTGTAATTTAATCTTGAACCAGTCTGTTCTTCAGGCTTTTCTTTTAATACTGCGTCTAATGTATTTGATGCTTTGTCAGGTTCCTGTAATGATTTTTTAAATTTTTCAGCTATTTCAACAGTCACTTGAAACCAGAAACGCGACCCTTGCTCAGAAGAACTTTCACAACCAGTTTCCCCATCCATCAATTGACTTAACTCGTGGACGATTGATAACCCTAAGCCAGTCCCTCCAAAGTTTCGAGTTTTACTACTATCAACCTGAGAGAACGGTTTAAAGAGTAACTCTTGCTTAGTTTTATCAATACCTATACCACTATCTTGTACTGAAAACTCTAATACAGCCTTATTGTTGCTTCGGCTAACCTCATTCACGGTAACCTTAACCCAGCCATGTTCAGTAAATTTAATTGCGTTAGTAATTAAATTGGATAGCATTTGTCTTAAACGCTGATGATCTGCAATATATCGCTGGTCATCTTTAATTAAGCAAGCAACTTTGAGTTGTATTTTTTTTTGTTTTGCCGAATCGTTAAACAGTACTTCAATATCTTTAATTAAATCACAAGGGCTAAAATTAGCAGGGCTTAATGTCAATTTACCTGCTTCAATTTTAGAAACATCTAAAATATCGTTAAGTAAATTCAGTAAGCTATCTCCTGATTTTAATATAGTTCCTGTATGTTTTTTCCGCTCAGTATCAGTTACCTTTTCAGCCATCAGTAACTGTGCATTTCCAAGTATGGCGTTCATAGGGGTTTTAATTTCATGTGACATAATCGCAAGAAATTTACTTTTTGTATCATTAGCCACTTCTGCTGCTTTAGTCGCTAATTGATTATTTAAAATTAAAGCTAAATGTCGAAAAAAAGGGATTAGATAAGCTCGCATTTGTGCAGAACCCAGCATGTTTGAAATTTTAATAGCCCCAATAATCTGTTCGTTAATGACAAGAGGAATAACCCAGTCCCAAGCCATAGTGGTTATTGTATTATGAAGCCCTGTAGTCGCTAATGATGCGGTTCGTTCAATGAAGTTTTTATGTACAAAAATCTCTTCAATTAATGGATCTTCAATTTTGTTTAAAACAGTTCTTTGTCCAAATAAGTTCGCGTAATGTAAGCTGTTTCCTTCCCAATAGTAGACCTCAATACCCGTGCCACCGACACACTCGGCCAAACCAGTCATTAAGTTCTCTAGCATGCTATCAATGCCAACATCAGTTAATATTAACACCTCCATTAGGTGATGAATCAAAGACAAATTAGCCTTTTCTTCAGATAAATGACGCATTCGAGCTTTGAGTTTCTGGTTTTTCTCTTGTAACTGAATTATGTCAGTTTCTTCGCTCATTTTTCTAGAGTATCAAGTTTCTCTTGAATAGCATCAGCCATGACTGTTTCTAGTTCTTGTAAATCAACATCAAGCCAGTGCAAAGGTAAATCAATAAACGCCGCTGCTTTTTCTGCAGCTTCAGTAAAGTCATCACTACAAGGTGTCCGCAGTGCCAAAATATATTTATGACTGCTGTGAAAAATTTCCCGTATGACTGTCAGGTTGTTTCCAAAACATTCTGTAATCATTGGTTCCCAGGTTAAAGCCCAGTCTTCTAATAAAAAATAGGCACCTTTTGAAAGTTCTTGCATAAAATGTTCATAACCAAGCAACATAACGATGCAATTCTGGCCATGAGTCCGACAGGTTGCGTGATCTTCTAGCAGGTTATCCATTGTTGGATGACAACTACCATAAAAAACTACCGTCTCTTTTCCCTTGTCATGCTCCTTATCTAAGGCGTCATTGAGTTCAGTAGATAAACGATTAAGATAATTATGTAAGGCAGAATTTAGATAATGAGTTTCAATATGCCAGTTATTTTTTTTGATTAAAAAATCGACTTCCTTATGTAAAATTG
>CAJVYL010000131.1 GCA_913009265.1 uncultured Methylococcales bacterium | reverse complement strand
TCCCTACTTTCAGAACTTTGTTAATTTTTTATTCAACATGCGTATAGCTCTTGCTTATATAAGCGTTATTCTTTTATGGGCAACCACCCCTCTTGCTATTAAATGGAGTGGTGATGGACCTGGTTTTATTTTTGGCGCCGGTTCTCGCATGGCTATTGGAGCATGCTGTATGCTGCTATTGCTTCTAATTCGCCGTAAACGCCTACCCTCTAGTCGCAAAGCAAAACAAACATACTTATCAGTAGCTGTACAAATGTACGGCGCCATGCTTTGTGTTTATTGGGGCGCTCAGTTTGTACCTTCTGGCTGGGTATCTGTTATTTTTGGTTTGTCGCCCTTTTTAAGTGCATTTTTCGCGGCAATTTGGTTAAAAGAACGTAGCCTAAGTTTTGGAAAGGTTTGCTCTTACTTTTTGGGACTTTCAGGATTAAGTATGATGTTTAGCTCAGCATTACAACTTAATATACAAGCTGTTTATGGCATTATTGGTATTTTAAGCGCAGTATCTTTACAAACAGCATGCGCAGTCTGGGTTAAACGAATCAATGCAAAACTACCTGCAACAACGCAAGTTACTGGAGGATTAGTCTTCGCACTTCCCGCTTATTTTCTTACTTGGGTAATATTTGCCGATGCCTCTTGGCCTCAAAACCTAACAAATATCAATATAATTTCTATTGTTTATTTGGGTGTCATTGCAACAACCATCGGTTTTGTACTTTACTACTATTTACTAATTCATTTATCTGCAACAACAGTTGGCTTCATTCCTTTAATATCACCTGTTCTTGCTTTATATCTGGGACACACAATTAATAACGAAATTATTACACTAAAAATAATAACAGGAACAGCATTGATACTGTCTGCACTCATTATGCATGAGTTTTTTGATAGATTTATTAGACTATTTAAAAGAGGATAAAGCATTTACACATCCTTGTGTAAAGAAAGCTAAATTAAGCAAACAAACGCTTTTCCATTTCCACTGAAACCATAGCATCATGATGACGCTTAAGCATAGAACAAGTTGGACGTGGAGATAATTCTGATTCAATTTCAGCTTGTAAATTACTAAGAAAATGACGTCTTAGCGCTGAATCTTCAGGGATAATCAGCTTATCATCATCCTGACGAGAAGATGCTTCAGAACCAGCAAAAACACCACTTACAGGTGTATATACAATTACATAAGCCAAAACTAAAGCAACAACCAGGAATACAACGGTTTCCATTACAACTCCAAAAAAATAACAAGTAAAAAAAGATATAAGTCAGGTTTGTCTTACACCTATTAACAAAAAAGAGATTTAATTAACAAATCAAAACTATAATAAGCAAAAAACAATCCAAAATGAAATAATTATTTTGAAAAGTGTAAAACAGTTCCTAATTAAAAAAACATAACCATTACAGATCAATATCTTATAAAAATAACACCTTATAAATCACCCTTTATTCTCCCAAATAAATGAATTTTCTAGTCATTAGCTGCACCTTATTGGGGAGCTAAGCACTATAACAGAACATTATCTATTCCTTTCGCTCTTTAATTAAACCTAGAAAGTGGTACCTGTAAGGTTAGATCTATTAATTAACGATACCACTCTTCAAAAAATCATATAATATCTTCACTTTTACATTTAAAAATAAAAACGCATGGCAACTGTAATTGCTTTCACTAGCGGTAAAGGTGGAGTAGGAAAAACAAGCATCGCAACAAACCTAGGGCTATCTCTAGTTGCCCGCAACTTAAAAGTGTGTTTATTTGATGCCGACACTGGATTAGCAAATATAAATATACTAATGGGTGTATCACCTAATTATACGATTGAGCATGTTTTAAATGGTGAAAAAAGTATAGAAGAAATAATCATCACACTCCCCTCTGGCATATCTATAGTGCCTGCTGCATCCGGTATAAAGCAATGCACCAATTTAAATCACAAACAAATTTCATTACTGACCTCTTCATTACAAACACTTGAAACAAAGTTTGATTATCTACTCGTTGATACAGCCGCCGGTATTGATAGCAATGTACTTGATTTTGTTGCCTCAGCTCAATATAGAGTTGTTGTCATCACTCCCGAACCAAGCTCACTAACCGACTCATTTGCTTTATTAAAAATGCTGATCATTAGAGGGAAGAAAAAATCAATTTTTATCTTAGTTAACAGAGTAGAAGATTACAAGACCAGCCAACTTATTTTTAAACGCTTCCAAAAAGCAGTTAAAACTTACTTAAAAATTGATATTAATTATTTAGGTTACCTAACATCCGATGCAAGTGTAAATAAAGCAGCAACCAAACAAATTCCTGTTGTTTTATCTTATCCTAGCTCATCCATCAGTTGTGGCTTGGCATCTTTAGCAGATATTATTAAGCGCCAACTTACAAATGATGAAGACATACCTTACTTTAGCCAATACTGGTCATCTTATGCTCAAAAAAACCAAGAAAAGCCAGTCACCAAGACTATAACTAACGAAGTTATTGAAATACCTGCTACAAACACCCCAGAACAAAGCCAAGAAGACAAACTATCAACTATCTACACTTTATTAGAGCAACAAAATTTATCAGAAGTGCAACTTAAGGAATTAACACTTAGCCTAGAGTCCATCTATGAAAAGAAACATAAGACACCATTAAGAAATATTAATAGCTTAATAGCTGTTTTTCTTGCTGAAGGAAATACAAAGAAAATCAAACAGCTACATAAAGCCATTGCTTGTAGCTATGAACGTCAGTTTTCTGAGAAAATTAGCGACCCTAATATAGTAATAGATGATTTGGTCCACTCAGAAAACTATTCTAAAGATGAATTCAGTCAATTACTTAATTCCTTAACTGAAACTTATCAACAGCGCTTTAATGAAAAACATTTCTCAGAAGGAAACCTGTTACTAACTCAAATTCAACAGTTATTATCTGAAAAGTAGCTATTCCTATAAAAAAGACTTTACTCCCTCTCACTTAAACTATCTAATGGTTGTCAGCCTTGACTTACCACCCAACTCCATGAAAGCTTTTAACATCCTTTACTTAGAGCATGATGACTATATCGCTAGTCAAGTCAAAAAGGATCTGGAATATAAAGGCTACTGCATTCACACTGCTAATTCCGAACAACATTTATTTACAGATAAGAATCACCAACATTATGACTTATTGATTGTAGATTTTTTAACCCCTACACTTAATGCCTTTGCTCTTTTAGGCAATCTAAAAGGGCAAAATATTTCTCTACCAGTAATTATTGTTAACTCTGAAATAGATTCCCAACTTATAACTAAAGCTATGCATCTAGGTTGCATTGATTACCTAGTAAAAGATCCATCAATTCAAATTTTTATAGAACAACTCAACTTTAGTATTTTTCAAACTAGAATAAAAATACAACTCAACAAACCGCCTACTGCATTATTAGAAACATCACAAAAGACTGATAAAACAGACAATTGGGAATATACACTGTCCAAAGAAACTGTTCATTGGTTTCCTGCACCCAAAGGCACAAGCGAAACCATAACTTACCAAAAGTTTATATCAAAAATTCATTCTGATGATATCCAACAAATCAGAACTAAAAACAATATTTGTTTATTCTCACACAATCCAGTTGAATACAATTTTCGCTATCAGGTAGATAATGACCAAACAATTACTTACCATGCAAGCATAAAGGCTGATGTTAGTAATGATGGTATCGTTAAACGACTCTACGGTCACTTTAAGACTGACAATTCAACACAAGCTCTTGATCAGAATCTTCGTTTAAAGCTCAACTTTTTTGAGTATACAAAAGATGCTGTTTTTATCACTGACTCAAAAAGAAATATTATCTCAGTCAATGATGCTTTTAGCACGCTTAGTGGTTATTCAGAACCATACTCTTTAACAAAAAAAAGTGATTTTCTTAACACCACTAATTCTAATAGGCATTACTTTAATAATGCCGAAAAAGCATTAAAAAACAAAGTTTATTGGCAAGGTGAAGCTTTAATTCGTCACAAAAACGGGGACTCAATTCCTGTATGGCAGTCAATTTTTGTTTTAAAAGATGATCTGGGAATGGTTTCACAATCAATCACAATATTAAGAGATATAAGCCATCAAAAAGCTATAGAAAGATCAATTAAATCTCAGGCAAATTATGACTCTTTAACCCACTTACCTAATCGTTCCTTATTTATTGATAGACTTAATTTAGCACTAAATAGTGCTAAGCGAAATAATAAAAAACTAGCATTGATGCTACTTGATCTTAATAAGTTTAAATGGATAAATGACAACCTGGGACATCATGTCGGTGATATCCTTCTACAAGAAACATCCAAAAAACTGTTAGCCGCTACTAGAAAATCAGACACAGTCGCTCGCCTTGGTGGAGATGAGTTCTGTATCATCCTCTCTGAATTAGAAAAAACAACTGATGCAGAGTTAATTGCCAGAAAAATTTTTAATTCATTTAAAAAGCCTATTATTGTCGATCAACAAGAAGTTTATATCTCAGGAAGTATTGGTATTTCAATATTTCCAGATGATGGCGTAGAACCAGAGACTCTACAAAAAAATGCTGATAGCGCTATGTACATAGCAAAAACCTCAGCTAACAATAGCTTCTATTATTACACCTTTGCTTTACAGCAAGAAACAGAAAAACGTCTAACATTAATTGCTGATATGAACTCAGCTATAAAAAATCAAGAATTTTCCTTACATTACCAACCCATTATTGACCTAAAAAACAACAGCGTCACAAGTGCTGAAACCTTACTTCGCTGGAACCATCCACAGGCAGGCTATATTCCTTTAAGTGATTTTATTCCTGTAGCAGAAGAATGCGGCTTAATTCGTGATATTGGAAACTGGGTCATTAATCAAGTAGCCAATGATATGCAACGTTGGCCTGCATTAGGCTTAGCACCTATACAAATATCACTAAACCAATCAGTAGCCCAATACAATCAATCTGAATGTCACATTGAATGGATAGAAATTTTAGATAAAAAACAGATTTCACCAAAGCAGATTACTTTTGAGGTCTCTGAAAATATTTTTATCAATGAACAAAAAAGTCAGTTAGCAAGTATTGAAAAACTAAAACAGGAAGGCATACAAATCTCACTCGATAGTTTTGGAACTGGGTATTCATCTTTAAACTATCTAAAAAAATTTCCTGTAGATGTCATAAAAATCGACCGTTCATATATCCATAATATGGTTGATGACTCTACATACAGCATATTAGTTGAAACTATTATTATTTTAGCAAATAAACTAGGGATAAAAGTTGTGGCAACAGGTGTAGAAAGCAAGGAGCAACTTGAACTATTGCACCAGCAGTGTCGATATGTTCAAGGTTATTATTTTAGTAACCCTCTACCTCTTAATGAATTTGAAAACTTTGTAAAACAAAAGAATAAGATTTAATTACCCTTCCCTAAAAAAGCCCCACTACCTTGAACGCTTCAAAGTATTCCTATCAAAATTACGATCAGTCAGGCCATTT
>CAJVYL010000130.1 GCA_913009265.1 uncultured Methylococcales bacterium | reverse complement strand
AATTTCGTCGGTCATTGTATTTTGTAAAAGATATTAAAGCGGGTGAGATTATTACAAAAGAACATATTAAAAGTATCCGCCCTGGTTATGGACTTGCACCGAAGTATTTAGATAACTATATTGGGAGAAAAGTAAAGAGTGATGTATCGTCCGGCACAGCAACAAGTTTAGAGTTAATTGAGAGAAATTAAATGTCAATAAGTTTGCTCGTTACATGTGAAAAGCAACAAGAGTTAGATGACTTAGAAAAAGTTATCGTTGAACTAAGAAAAGTAGATGAGAGTATTAGTGTTTTTTTAGTGAATTTAACTCATTTCACAGGTGAAGCATTAGTGCCAAGTCTAGAAATATTTGATGAAATCATAAGCCCCAAAGCTTTATTTACGAAAGCTTATTATAAGTTAGGACTGTTTAAAAAAGTAATTACTATTTTTTATGGGATAAAAACACTATTATCATTGATTAAAAAAAAACATATTACACATGTTCTTTATGGCGTATCAATTGTTTTTTTTAGGGGATTAAGTTTTATTCCTTTACGTAAATACAAAACGTTTAGCTATATTCGATCCACAATTACCAGTGATAACTTAAAAAGGCAAAAACTACCCAACTTCATAATAAGGCTTCTAAATTCAATATGGTTGACTAAGACATATACCGCAGATTATTTTTTCTGTATGGATGATTCAACCAAAGAGTATATCCGTGGGCTATACCCTGAGAGCGATGAATATAAAATACAAAAAATAGGATCTATTTATTCATATGACTTGTTAATGACGAGGGCATTGCGGCAAGATGAAATACAAGAAGATGAGCGTAAAACCACAAATATTTGTTTTTTATCATCAGCATTTTCATGGCATGGTGATGAACAAGCAGGGAATGAACAATTATTTATCATAGAAGAACTTTTAAGAAAAGTGCAACAGTTCAACCTAAGTACACTTGGTGATTTAAGAATGACTATTAAACTGCACCCGCGTGATTCGATAGAAACTTATAATGACTTGATTGAAGAAGAAGGGCTCGAAATATTGAGTGAGATGAATATTAAAGGTTTAGATGATAGCTATTGTTTTATCTCGGTATTGTCAACAATGTCTTCTGAGCTTTCTATGGCAGGTTTTAAATCACTGTATGTATGTAATGATTTTTTTAAAAAAAAATATACTAATTGGTATGATAAGAATAATGTTAAACCAATAGATATTTTTGGCAATAAGGTGATTGAAAAAATAATTTATTCGCAAGCAGATAATTCTTTTTCGTTAGATGGAAATATAGCGCCACATAAGGTATTGGCATTATTTTTGATAAATGGAACTAATCAGTGAATTATGCCATCTATGCGGGATTCAATTTAATTCTCTCAGTTATATTTTTGATTGGTATTTTCAAAATATATAAAGGAACTGCTTATCTTTATACCCAGATTTTGAATCTATATGCTTTTTCTTTAATTTTTATCTCTCTTTTGGTGTTGGAGAGTGGCGGATTCTATATTACAGAAAGCTTTAATTATTCATATATAAATGGTGCCGCTTTACTTCTTGCTTTATTTGGATTTTTCTTTTTCTTTTTGTTAAAGGTGTTTATACAATTACTCAGTTCGATTGGTGGTTCTATTTTTAGACAAAAGAAAATTAAGAGTTCCCAAAAGAAATATTTAGCACGATTAGTGTTATTCACCGTTCAACTTAGTTTACTGGCCTTAGTTGTCAACTTGCTGTTATCACCAGTCCCTTTTTTTTCTGATGAGGTTACTCGTATTAATTTTTGGGATTATGCTGTTTTCCCCGTATTAGGATCTGTTTTTGGTGAAACATCCTTGCCGGTGGCTATTGCGCTAGGAGTAATATTTAACTTTTATGGGCTTAATAATAAACAATCACTCAGAAACTACACGCTTTTTACTTTTTGGATATATGTGTTATATCTTTTTCTTCTGGGTCATAAGTTTTCTGCACAAATTCTTGCTTTCTTCTTCTTCTGGTTGCCATTTATGCTGAATACTCGGCCGCCATTTAAGCAATTACTGAAGATTATATTTTTCGGGTTGGCACTTGGCATGCTTTATGTCCTTTATGTGTATTCAAATATAGATAGTGGGATTGTTAATGAATATGGAGGAGCCACAGGCGGAGCTCTATATCGTATTTTCATCTTACAAGGACATGTGTTTTGGAATATGTTTAACCATTTAGACATGCTTGGGGATATGTCCTATGAGAATATGATTTGGCTTTTAAATAATAAGTTATATGGTTTAGAGTTAGCAATGCACATTGTATCTCCAGGTTTTGCAGAAGAGTATCTTGAAAGTGGCTTGAGATTTACTGCGGGTTTCCCCGCATTTTTATTTGCAACACCTCTTCTTTTTTCGGTTGTATTTAGTATGGGGATGATGTTTTTTTATGCAGCTGTTTTAGTACGAGTAATGAACTTAATAAATTCAGGTAGTATTGCAAGGTTATCAATTTATATTTATATTTTATACTTCTTTCATTTTGGTTTTTCTATGGGCGATTTTAGGTTTTTATTTTCAATAAAATTATTGGCACTTATGATTTTATCAATTTTAATTGAACTAATATTGTTAATCTCGGTGGATGGTGAAAATCATAATAATGAGGTAAGTGATGGCTGAATTACCAACTGTTGCTGTGCTTTTGGCGGCGTATAATGGAATTGAATGGATCGAAGAGCAAGTTAACTCTATTCTTGAACAGTCGGATGTTGGTGTATCATTATTTATAAGTGTGGACTTGTCTTCTGATGGGACATATAAATGGTGCAAACATCTTGAAGACGCAAATCCAAATGTAATTGTTTTGGAATATGGTGAGCGGTTTGGCGGCGCAGCAAAAAATTTTTTTCGTTTAATAAAAGATGTTAATTTTTCTGCATTTGACTACGTGTCTTTTGCTGATCAGGATGATATTTGGTGTTTAGATAAGCTGTCTCATGGAATAAATAAAATGGAGATTGCTAATGCAGAAGCCTACTCAGCAAGCGTGATTGCTTTTTGGGATGATGGGCGTGAAAAGCTGATTGATAAATCACAGCCACAAAGAGAACTTGATTATTTGTTTGAAGCTGCTGGCCCTGGATGTACTTATATATTTACTAATAAAGCGGCAAGCCTTATAAAAAGCTATTTAAATGATTTTCCTGAATTAAATGACTTTTGGCTTCATGACTGGCTCTCGTATGCAACTTTAAGACACAATCACTATAAATGGGTTATTGATTCTGAACCTAAAATGAAGTATCGGCAACATAATGCGAATCAAGTTGGAGCTAATACATCGTTAAAAGGGTTAATTTATAGAATAAAGTATATTTTGTCTGGTCAGGTATTTAAGTCTATCGCATTACTTGTTAATACTCTTGGTATTTCTTCCGTGAAGCTTTCATCCAGATTGGATGTACTAAAATTAGCGTTTAAAGCTAGACAATTAAGAAGGCGAAGTGTTGATCAGGCTCTTGCTTTCATTGCCCTCATTCTTTACGGAATAAAAGGACCTGAAAAATGAAGGTGTTGATTACGGGAGCAACGGGGTTTGTTGGTAAAGCAGTTTGTTTTGGCGCTCACGACGCTGGATATGATGTTATTGCCGCTGTTCGTGAGTGTACTCAGGTGTTTTCTGAGAAAATTAAACAGTTAAAAATAGTAGATTTGTCGCAAGAAATAGACTGGGAAAATGCTTTGCAAGGGACCGGTGTTGTGATTCACATTGCAGCACGAGCACATGTGATGAATGATATTGCTATCGACGCTTTAACTGAATTTCGTAAAGTGAATACTTTGGCGACGCTATGTTTAGCGCGGCAAGCGGCAGAAGCAGGCGTGAGGCGTTTTGTCTTTATCAGCTCTATTGGTGTCAATGGAAATAATAATATTCACCCATTTACAGCGTCTGATAGTCCTAATCCACAAGAGCCTTATGCTGTTTCTAAATATGAGGCAGAAGAAGAGCTATTAGCTTTGGCTAAAACGACCAAAATGGAAGTCGTCATTATTCGTCCGCCTTTAGTTTATGGAATCAATGCTCCAGGTAATTTTGGTAGCTTGATGAAATGGATGAATAAAGGCGTACCTTTACCATTCGGGGCTGTACATAATCAACGCTCTTTAGTGGCATTAGATAATCTGGTCAGTTTTATTATTCATTGTGCGGATTATAAAAAAACGCCACAAGCGGCAAATCAAGTTTTTCTGATTTCAGATGGTGAGGATGTATCAACCACTGAGCTTTTACAAAAAGTAGCCAAAGCTTTCGGCAAAAAATCCTTGTTATTACCTGTCCCAGTTAGTTTAATGATCTTGGCTGCTAAGTTGCTTGGAAGGGGTGATGTGGCGAATCGTTTATTTGGATCATTGCAGGTGGATAGTTCTAAAGCACGAGAGCTACTTGGCTGGAAGCCTGTGATTACGATGGATGAACAATTGAAAAAAACAGCGGATGCGTATTTGGCAGAAAAGAAGGATTGATTATTCTTAGTATGATGTATAAACTAATGTTTAGACATTAATTGCCGATTGAAAGTAATATGACAGAAGTAACGTTAGATATAAAAAAATGGGGTAACAGTTTGGGTGTGCGGTTGCCCGCGGTCATCGCTCGTGAAGCTCATTTGCACACGGATCAACGTGTGCGAATTTCTATTGTTGACAAGCAAATTATCATTACCCCCATTGTAAGTGAGCAATTGACACTAGAGCAACGCCTAGCTAGTTTTGATCCTATGTTCATGGTGGTGAAGTGATGTCTGTATCGGAATATTTAGGTGCTGAGAAGTGGTAAGAAAAACAGCTCAATGGCGACCAGATCGCCAAGATATTATTTGGATTGATTGTAATCCCCAATCGGGGCAAGAAATGCGGGATATTCACCCTTTTTTAGTGCTAAGCCCGAAAAGTTTTAATGATAAAACCTCACTCGTTATTGGTTTACCTATAACGACGGCTGAATATAATGCTGATAATCCTTTTGCAGTTTCTGTAGGCACCGCTTCTGGGAAAAATGATAACAAAATAAGTTATGTGCTTTGCCATCAACCTAAGTCATTTGATTGGCGTTCTTGTGGTACAAAATCACATCCATTAGGCGCAATAAATGATGCCTTATTTTCCCAAGTCTGTGAACGACTTAATCAAATTATTCAACTGACATGAAAAGACTCTTTGATTTAACCTTAGCTTTAATCGCTACCTGTATTTTATTTATCCCCATTATTATTACCGCTATTTTGGTTAAGTTGACCTCTAAAGGCCCTGCTTTGTATTGGTCTGATCGCGTGGGTAGAAATAATCATATTTTTAAAATGCCTAAATTTAGAAGTATGAAAATTGATACACCTGCTGTTGCCACCCATTTATTGAAAGACCCTAAAAGCGTATTAACACCGATTGGTGATTTTCTTCGTAAATCGAGCTTGGATGAATTGCCTCAGTTATGGTCAATCTTAAAAGGTGATATGAGTTTTGTAGGGCCTCGGCCTGCGCTGTTTAATCAGGACGACTTGATTGCTTTACGGACAGAGAAAGCGGT
>CAJVYL010000129.1 GCA_913009265.1 uncultured Methylococcales bacterium | reverse complement strand
TCTGAAATAAAAGCATCAAGATATTCATTAAATGAATACGATACAGAATCAACCAATACACCTCTATCTGGACCTACGAATAAAAGCTCTACATCATAATTGCTTGATGCAACAATACGAAAAGCATCTAATGCTAAATCGCCACCTTTATGTAAATCAAAACGCCCAACAACTAATATAGTCTGTTTTTCATCTGCTTTATATTGCCACTGATTTTCTTGTAACACTGCAGGAACAGGGTTAGGAATGACCTGTGCATTAGACAATGAAATACCGTAAAACTCTCTTACCCTATTCAAAACATCTAAACTAGGTGCTGTAACGCCATCCGAAAGTCTAATTGCCTCACCCTCAGCCTCCACTCTTGCACTGTAACCATTTTCTGTATCTAAATTCATAATTGGCCCATGAATAAACCACGGGCCATGTAATCTTGTAATAATAGGTATCCCTCCCTCTCTTACTAAATACTTTGCCTTCCCAAAAGATTCTTCAACTTCTAAAATATCAACGTTACCTGCTACCGTATTTATTCCTTTAAAAATAGCAGTGTAATAATTTTTCACCTGACAATCTTTGTACCAATCTTTTATATTTTTTGGTATTAATTTAACTCTAAATATCTTATTACAAACCCTGAGAAATACCTTTCTATTTCCAATAAAATCCGTTAAATCTATTATTTTATAGTTACTTAAATTTTCACTACATAATTTATTTGTGGCAATAATGGGTATAACTATACTATCAAACCCAGACACTATATTTTGAATATACGTTACGATCCCATTTGGGAATGCACTTAATGGCCATCCTGGAGAAATATAACAAACATACAATATATTTTTATTCATTTATAAATCCACCTAAAGCAATAATTTCATTAATTAAATCTATTATTAATAACGTAAACCCCGAGTAATCAATTGCTAACGAGGTAAGTATATAAGAAACCAGAATCATTGGCAGCACCCTTATTTCTAAATACAAGGAAAATATATTTTGTTTGTTCATTTCTATATATTGCACAGGGAGTCCAGCTACCCCTCCTATGACTACTCCCCATATAGCCCCCAAAAGACCATAATAATTAAAAAGAATCGGAAGCCCTATAAAAACAGTTATGAATCTACAAAGCATCACCTTCATTCTAATTTTTGTAATATTTAATGCACTTAAACATTCCAGCCCCAATTTAGACATGCAGACACCTATTAAGGAAAATGATAAAATCTGCATCATCTGTCCTGCCGAAGAATACCTTTCATCATACAAAAACTCAATTATTGTCGGTGCTATAGCAATTAAAATACCAATAATAATAAAAATAAATAAATCCATCCTAAGCCTAATATAGTAATACTTCTCTTTAAGTTTATTAGGACTTGAATTTACAATTTCACATAACAAAGGAAAGCCTATTTTATAATTCAACTGCTCAAGAATACCTTCTATAGCTCCAATTAACATAATCGCAATACTATACACCCCTAATTCAGCTGCTGAGATATGACTTGCAAAAATCAACTTATCACCTTGCTGCGCTAAATAGGTTAAGGCTGATGCAATAAATATCCATTTACCAAAAGCAAAGACTTCTTTTACTATTTCTTTATTCCACGCTAAGTGGTGTCGATATGAAAAAATTTTATAGGTTAAAGCTACATTAACAATTGTCGCTATAATACTTGCTGCAACTAATGCCCAAATAGAACGAAAATGCCAAGCTAATGCAAGCATCACTGAGGTACCAAAAATTTGAGCTATTAAGTCAACAACCTCTAATCGTCCTCTATTTAACTTTCTACTTTCAATGGCTGGCGCCATTGTCTTGTAACCATTAATCATAGCTGTTAGACCTACTATTATTAGCAAGCTAGGTAGTTGTTCATCACCATAAACCCCACCAATATCTATGTCTAACACTTTAGTTATAAATATCAAAGCGCCTGCAAAAACAGCTATCACAAACAACATTATCCAGCCACGTACAACCTGTATTGTCCAAACGGTATCAAGTAGTTTTTCATTATTAGCATCCTTATGCCTCACGATAAACGCCCAAAGACCCAAATCTGAAAACATAGCAATGCCATAAAGCACCACATAAACAATGGCCATTAACCCAAACATTTCAGGGACAAGTAGTCTTGTCACAATAAGGTTACTACCTAATCGTAATAATTGGCTTAAACCAAAAGCACCTACAATCCAAAAACCCGCAGTGAAAATTTGTTTTCTGTTTATCATTAAGCTTTACCTAACACCCTTTTAACTTTATTTTCGCCAATAATATTTTCTGCTCGACCTAATAATGCACCGACTACCAACCATAACCACGGAGTAAGCGATGCATTAGGGATTTGTTCAATCATGATAAGACCGACTATCAGCGCATGCGCAGCAACTAGAATGTGCTGCTGCTTGTCTTTGATTAATTCAGCTGCTTTTTTAGCCCTGAAGATACTTATTGCTAATAACCCGAATGTAGCTATAAAACCAACCAACCCAGAAGTACCCATAATTATAATCCAGTAGCCATCCGTCACAGAGATATCCTCCCCCGACTCTTCATCCCTTGCTCTATTACGCCCCCAACCACCCCAGCCAAATAGAAATCGCTTTTTAGCCTGCTCTAATAAAATATGCTCATTATCAAAACGAAACTCTAATGAACCAGCACGGTCCGCGCCTAAATAATCTGCGGCTGTTTGCACTATCGCTTGGTGTGGAAATATTTTCATTATTGACATGCTAGGGTATAGCAGTGTAATTAACGCCAAAATAATAGCTGCACGTAATTGCATTTTATAAGGCATTTTCTTTATCAGAAGAAAGCCAAATATTCCATATAAAAGCGCGCCCTTACTCTTACATAACACTAGGACAATTAAGAAATAATAGCTAACCATCTGAGGTGAAAAGTTACGAATCTTTTCAGCTGATTTTTCTAATGCTGTGGCTGCCAATAAAACACAAGCGACAAAAAAAGATACCGCTAAGCCATGCCCCATAAATACCACCGCGCGAAAACCACCACCTCTTGCTTGCTGGGCAAAGCTGTGAGGAAAGTATCCGTAAAATAGAGTATGTAGTTGCGGGCTCATGCGTATTTCATACAGGATAGGAATTGAATAAATTAGCCCTGCTCCGACAATAAACCTAAACATCATCAGCTGATCTTGATGTGTTCTAAAAAATTGCCTGCCAATAAAAAAAGGGGTGATCTGCAAAAAAACACCAATTACGGAAGAAATGGCGTCATGCAGGGTAAGACCAGGCAACACCTTTGCTCCAACAATAACTTGGTCACTATTTAAGACTGCAGTAATAAAGGTGCCAATAAAAAGCATGATTACCAATACTTGAATAAGCCCTTTATTAGAAAAATATTTAATTTTTTGTTTTTTTATCAACCAACATCCCAATACAGCTGATAACACCGGCATAGAATGCTTACCTAAAGGTGGAATTAACGGAAAATCCACTGATGTTTTCACAGCTAAGACCATAAATCCACCGATAATGGTAATTAGTGTGGCTAGCTGTAGGCTTTTTTTTCGATATAGCCATATTGAGAATAATGGCCACCCTAAAAGAACCAGATAGGCTAGTACATTCCCTCTACTCATTATGCATTAATTCCAAAAGGAAGGCTTTTCAGCTTGGCCAAGTACCCATTGATAAACTTGCTCTGTTTTTTTCGCTTTTTGTGGCCATGTATAATATTGCATTACGTGCTTGTATGCATTTTCAGATAACTCACTAATTAACTCGGAATTGACAACTAGTTTTTCTAACTCCAAAGACAATTGTTCGGCAATTTTTTCTTTGCTTTGTAAGGGTATTTTTACGCCTCTATCATTATCAATTAAAGTTCCACAAGCACCGTAATCAACTACTACACAAGCCATTTTACAAGCCATTGCTTCAACTAAAGCACCTGCACCTAATTCACGAATCGTTGGATAAGCAAAGATATCACTCTGCCGCATATATTCACCGACTTCTTGCTGAGTTTTCCAGCCAACAAAATCAACTGAGTTCTCCAACTGGTGTTCTTTTACTTTACTTTCCATTGATGCTCTTAAGGGGCCATCACCTACAATCAATAATTTATGCTGTTGCAAAATATCACTACGAATAAAAGCCTCTAAAATCACATCAGGTAACTTATAAGGCACCAGACGACTTGCAAATAGTATTGTCTTTTTCGTATTGCCTACTTTGGATTGCGGCATATTAAAAAGTAAGGGGTCTATTCCCACTTCTGGAAAGTTAATGACTTTCTCTTGCATATCTGCAGGTATATCTGCAATTGTATGCTCAAAGCTTGCTAATATTGCCTTTGAATTCGTGATAGTTGATTTTTTATAAGGGAGCAGTTTGTATGCTTTTCTTATTGAAGATAGCCATTCACGTTCTTTTTTTCTTTCATTGCTAAATTCTGCCGGCCATTTTAAACCGCCATTAAGTGGCCCCAATACAAAAGGCACTTTAGTTTTACTTGCCATAAAGCTCGGTAAGGTAGGTGACATTGGCGTTACTCGATGAATAACATCAAATTCCCCGGCTATAATTCTATGCTTTAATGTTTTCCATGCTTCCCATTCAAAAGCAAGGTACGAAGGGTAAGCTAAAGCCATTGCAATAGTCCAACCCCCTTCATTTCCTCTAATAAATTTGGACAGTTTATGAACCGGCTTTGCTATATATTCATTATCAATAAAAATAACTTCAGCATTACCAAACCCATTTCTCTCAATATTTTCTTTATTTCTGATATGAGTGACGATAACCGCATCAACAATTTTAGAAATTTCTAAACTGGCTTTATAACCAACCAAAGGAAGTGATGGCCATTCTGGATTACATTGATCTGCTAAAATTAAAACTTTCATAACTCTATTTACACCTTAATTTTTGATAACTAAATACATTCACTAACTCAATATTGTCCCCATCGCTCTTGATGTGACTGATATTCGCCTGGATAAAAACAACATGCTACCCAGGTTAAACCCACCACTTCACTTATCACTGCTTTAACACCCGCACTTGCTTCCCACCAGGAGTCTAACGAATATTCTGCTGACTTTCCCGCCATAATACCAATATCCCCCTTATTTGCAAAAGCCATTTGGTATAAAGTGAGCGTTCTTCTTGCATGTACGCCTTCTGACACCACGTCAATTGCCTGATTTTCATCTTTTTTCCTTATTAACCAGTTTCTTACAATAACTGCACTGAGGAAAGTCCGGTTTTGTGCGGAGTCCGGTGTAGGCAAGCTGGTTATCTCTGTTTGCTTAATGCCGTTTTTTAGCAGGAAAGCAGCGGCTGAGTCGGCATAACTTTTATGTTTTTCTTGCTGTCTACTTTTAATTAGGGCACCGGTTGTGATGATTTGTTGATAAGGATTGGTTTTATAACTTTGAATTGCTTGTAAAAGTGTTTGTTCGCTTACCCAGCCTTCAACTACTAAAATACCTTTGTTTATGGGCTGTTGCTGCGCTAGGTAGTTGGCTAGGTTGTTGATAATGAAAATAGTCACGCGATACAAGTAATGCTAATCAGAATCAGCCCGGGTATTGTGGGTAGCCAAATGTGTTGTTTTTTGATGAGTTTTA
>CAJVYL010000128.1 GCA_913009265.1 uncultured Methylococcales bacterium | reverse complement strand
ATTACTAAGCTATTTTTATCGGTAAGAGGCAATGCTATTAGGTTTAGCTTTTGTAGTCTTGATGAAACAACGTGGAATCAAGGTTTAGCTGAAATAGAGGTTGGTAATTGAATTATATAAAATGGTGTTGTATTTTTAAGATAAAAATACTTGCTTTATAGATTACGATGGCAAAATTTAGCCATGTATAAAAAGGGGTGTAATAAACGTCAAGAAACTGACTACAAACAAGACGAACTAGGATACTTTTCTAAAGTATCTAGCACGCCCTCCTCTAACAGGTTCAAATTCTTTAATACTTATCGGCATTGCTTCTGTACTACTAAGAAATATATATCCGCCGGGTTCCAATGAAAGAGCCATTCTACTAAGAATATCGCGCTTAACCTCATCAGAAAAGTAGATTAAAACATTACGACAAAAGATAACATCAAAACGCCCAAGAACAGAAAAAGGTTTTAATAGATTAAACTGTTGAAACCTTACTTTACGCACAACATCTGCATTAAGCTTGTAGCCATCATGTGTTTTCTGAAACATTTGAGCCTTAGTCTGAGCATCTAAGCCTCGCGATAAAGCAAGCTCTGAATATGTTGCAGACTTTGCTTCCTGCAAAATTGTTTCAGAAATATCAGTACCAATTATTTGTACATTATGGTTTTTTCCTGACTTTTTCATGGCATCATCAGCACACATACTAATTGTATAAGGCTCCTGCCCCGATGAACACGCCGCAGACCAAACCTTTACGGTACCTGATTTTTTAGCAAAGATTTCAGGAAATATTTTTTCTTTTAGCTCCAAAAACTGCATATCATCTCGAAACCAAAAAGTTTCATTTGTTGTCATAGCATCAACAACAGATATTTTTAACTTTGTGGATAAAGAACTATTTGTTTGTAAGGCACTTGCTAATTCAGTAAAAGAAGCTAAATCAAACTTAGACAACAAACCACTAAGCCTATTTTTGACTAAGTACTGCTTACTGTCACTCAAGACAATACCACATGATTGATTCAGAAAATTCTGAATCACTTTATACTCGTTTGCCGTCATTTATAATTACTCGCCATCATCAATTAAGGCTATTTTAGCAATCATTTATACTTCTCATCCTATTTTTCACATCAATGCGCGTCATGAAATGCTTTCAACTGCTCTTGAATAGTTGCTACTAAAATATCAGGCTCAAATTTAGCTAGAAATTTATTAGCCCCAACCTTCTCGACCATGGATGTGTTAAAAACACCGCTTAAAGAGGTATGAAGAATCAAATAAACATCCTTCATTTCTGGATGACTTTTAATTTTAGTTGCCAAGGTATAACCATCCATTCTAGGCATTTCCACATCGGAAATAATCATAGAATAATAATCGCCAATATTCACACCTTCATCAACCATTTTACTCAAATGATCCCAGGCTTCTTTCCCGTCTTTTAGCGCTGTACATTCGATACCAACTTGCGTACATACTCTTTTAACCTGATTTCTCGCTACACTCGAGTCATCAACAATTAAAACATGATCATCAACCCCCATAACCTCAGCATCAATATTCTCTTCCGATGCGCTTTCTTGCCCACCAATAACTTCTTTCATCACTTTTTCAACATCAATAACTTCTATCAGTTCATTATCAACTTCGGTCACTGCTGTTAAATAGCTATCTTTACCTGAACCATTTGGTGGACCATTAACTTGATCCCAACCTATATTAATAATTCTATCTACTGCACCCACTAAAAAGCCCTGTATTGTTCGGTTATATTCCGTGACAATCACATAACTTTCCCCACCTCTTTCTATTGCAGGCATACCTATTGCCATCGAAAGGTCTAATACAGGAATGGTTTTGCCACGTAGGTGTGCCACACCACAAATAACTGAATGAGCTCTTGGAATCTGAGTTAATTCAGGACAACGTATAACCTCCTGAACCTTAAAAACATTAATCCCATACCGTTGTCTTCCAATAAGTTTAAACAACAACAGTTCAAACCTATTATGCCCTGCCAACTTAGTCCGCTGGTCAACACCATCTAATACACTGGCCATAAAAAACCCCTTAAAAAAGTATGTCTTAGAGTATAGCTATTTTATTTAATTTTACTTAAAAAATATATGGCATGTTTTATGTATATAAAAACTTAAAGATATAAATGACATAATTTTGGCGCACTCTTATGAAAAGAATTAATTTAATTTTAAGTTTTATACTTTTAGCGAGCCAAGCCCAAGCTGGGTATGCAGCTAAAACCCAATCAATTAATTCAATACAAGATGCTGCACGCCAATATATTAATGATAATTTAGATTTTTCTACTGACTATAAGATAAAACTAGGGCAAATTGATACACGCCTAAAACTCCCTTTATGCACGGAGCCATTATTGATATCTACACCTAAATCATCACTTAAAGCAGGAAGGAATTCTATTGGTGTTAGATGTAATAGTAAAAAAAAGTGGGCTATTTATACCTCTGCCATTATCAGTATCTATAAAGATGTGATTGTTCTGTCTCAGCCAATTCAACGTGGAGAGTTTTACAGTACCAATCACTTGCATAGTGAAAAAAGAGAAATATCAACATTACGTTCGGGATTTTTTATAAATCCACTCAATATTATTAACAAACAAGCAACTCGAAATTTAAGTATTGGATCTGTTATTTCTAAAGCAAATATCACTGAACCTAAACTTATTAAAAGAGGTGAAAAAGTCACCATCAACTTAAGCAGCCCCAACCTTAAAATTAGTGTTGCCGGTATATCTTTAATGGATGGTGTAAAAAACCAAAATATTAGAATAAAAAATATAAAGACAAAACAAATTGTCCAAGCAACAGTAATTAAACAAGGCCAAGTTGTCGTCAGCTTTTGATAACGTTAGAATAAACATTAAAGTAATTAATAATTCTGCCGATACCAACAGTAGATAAATACAATATATAGAGGCCTATCATGACTATTCAATCAATATCAGGAAAAGCGAATACAGCTGCCTTCTCTACAAAGCCAGCATCTACTGGAAAGGCAAAAGGTAGCGAATCCTTGGTAACTGAAAAATCAAAAGATAAAGTTGATTTTACTGCTGTTGCAAAAGAAATAACCAAAGCATTTGAATCATCAAAAAATACGCCAGCAATTAATGAAGAGCGTGTGCAAGCAGTTAAGGATTCGTTGGCAAAAGGGGATTACCCTATTAATGCTGAAAAAATTGCTGCAAAAATGGTTCAAATGGAACGAGAACAATTTAACAATAGCAGATAATCCTATGATTAATAAAACATATCCCATCGCAGAAAAACTACTTACAACAGGCTTAAATTTAAGCTCCAAACTATTAAACTTGTTAACAACAGAAGCAGATAGTTTAAAGCAGCATGCTGACTCGAAAGTAATTTCCAATATTGCTTTCAATAAAAAAGAAACTGTCGCTCAGCTTGACCAGTTTTCTAGACAAATGACACAAGTGCTCGCCACAGAAAAGCTACAGATGTCGCCAAGTGGAATTGACGCTTATTTTCAAAAAGCAAAATCAGTCAACCTTAACACCAGTAAGTCCTCCCTTCTCTGGCAAGAAATCATATCTATTGCTAAACAGTGTAAATTGCTAAATGAAAAAAATGGTGCAAGCCTTAATTTACTCGCCCAACACACTCAGCGCTCCTTACAAATTATAAAAGGTAAGTCTCAACAAGCAACAACATATGGGCGTGATGGCTCAACTTATAGCGAACGACTATCTCAGACTTTGATTTCGGTGTAGACTTAAAGCCAATTACATTTTCTTCCCAAGCACAGTTAAAAACAATTGTGCTTGAAAAATAAAGAGAACTCAGCATATGTTAGGTACGTTAAAAACTTTATTCAAGAAAGAAGAGACCATAACAGTTTCTGAGCCCGAGATTTATGACCCTTTATCTAACGCTCACCCAAATCCAAATTTTTTAACCAATAATCATAAAATTCGACAACTCCTTAAAGATATTGAAGAAGCCTCGCCTTTATGTACTATTAATTTTGAAAGTACTGATGAAAACTTTAGCTCATCAATCCTAGACGTTCAACTAGAAAATGCGCTGATCATTATTGACGAGTTAATACCCTCTCATGGCAATCATCTTATAACTAAAGAACACAGTGTAAAATTATCAACGCTTCATAAAGGTATAAATTTAGCATTTAAACTAGAGATTATAGATACGGGCTCCTCTCGTGGTATAGCTTATTACAAAACGACTATCCCAGAGAAAATATACTATCCACAACGAAGATCATCTCCACGTATTCAAATCACCTCACTTAACATACCTTTCTCCGGCATGTCACAAAGAACACAATCCTCTATAGGTGGTCTTGTTTTTGATTTATCAAGAAGTGGAGTTGGTATCAGCTCGCCTAATAATATTGTAAGGCTTCAACGAGGGGATTTACTAAAAAACTGTACTATCATGCTTGATAAACAAGTTATAAGCTTTGACCTTATTGTCCGTTTTATAAAAACACCTAATCAAGGAATAAAGAATACTTTAGTTGGAGGCTATTTTGAAAACATCAACTCTAAAGGTAAAAATAAAATAGAACGCTTTGTCGCAACTATTGAACGAGAAGAAATTAGAAACAAAAAAGAGCAAGCTTACATTACAGCCACTCTTGATTAAAATCTATCACACTTCATAAGCACAACCAATACAAAGACTCACCCCATTAAATTCATTATCAATAAAGCCTGCTCATTTAGGTAATATGCCTTTTGTTTGGTAGACTGAACTTAACTACTAAAGACCATAAAGACATTGCTTATGAAATCTCATTATTTTTACACCCTAACTCTCACCATTGCTCTATATTTGGCACCTATTGCAAATGTAAATGCATCTATCGTAAGCTACACATTAGATAATATTTTTCTAGGCACAACAACTCAAATGACAGGTACCTTTGATTGGGACTATACTCCAGGTGACTTTGAAAATGGTACAGGAACATTTAAAGAACTATCCATTCCTGGCACTTCAAAAACAATTAAAGACCTTAATATTTCATTTGATATAGGGAAATCTATTGAATTCAGTCTAATTCAAAACTTAGATAATGATGGACTTGATATATCTCTTGTCTTTGTAAATGCTCTTACCCCAACCCAATCAACTTTACTTGATCTCACACAGAGCAAATGGTCTCTAGGAGCAACGGGCACTAATCATTCTTTTACAAAAGGCGGCATTTCCCTAACAGTTGTCCCCATACCTAGCGCAGTTTTGTTTTTTGGATCTAGTTTGCTTGGTTTAATAAGCATGACAAAAAGAAAACAGTAAAAAATTTCATAACTCTATTTTATTGATATAATACAAAGGCTGTCCCCGTAGCATAATTGGATAATGCAATCCCCTCCTAAGGGATAGATTGGCGGTTCGACTCCGTCCGGGGACGCCATCAAACCTCAGAAAATTCAGATAGTTAATACTATCGCCATCATTTACCATAGCCAAATCACATGACTTTTACACAGTTTCTACACAATCCAGGTGTGATATGGCAAGTATTCGTAAATCGAAATCATCTAAAGGGTATAGGTATCACGCTCAAATTAGACTGGTAGGATACCCACAACAAAGTAAAACATTTACTAATCGTAA
>CAJVYL010000127.1 GCA_913009265.1 uncultured Methylococcales bacterium | reverse complement strand
AAACTATCCGCCTATGCTTCTTATATAGTGCTGTTAGTTTCGGTTTACCAATTAACACTTGCCGCTAACCTTAACGGTTATTGGGGCATAATTTCTTATCTTATGGTCATTGGTTATTTTTTTGCCCCCATTGCCATCTGGCATTTGTGTAAACAAACCCATGACACACCTGAATTAATCACTACTCCGGAGAAAGAAAATGAGTGAAACACCTCAATGGGCTTCCGAGTCCTTTTGGAAAAAAATGGCTATATGGGTAACCGCTGGCTCTTTTTTAATTTTAGTTGTTTTAACCTTTGATACTTTAAGTCAAACAACCGCAGGGGGAGATCGTGTCCCAGCGTATTCAGTCATCAATAAAAAAGTTGATTATCAATTTAATAAAGAACTGAATAAATTTATGCCTGTTATTGGTGGTGAGGAATTATTATTTGGTAAAACATTTACCGAAGAAGAAGCCGAACAACTTGTTACTTTGGGTAAAAAAACTACTCAAGCTAAAAACTGTATGAATTGTCATACTTTATTAGGTAATGGTGCTTATTATGCGCCTGATTTAACTAAAGCATGGCTTGACCAAGGCTGGCTAACCGTTGAGTTACGTGAACAGCAAATGCTTGCATTTTTAATGGATCCTGAGAAAAATGCGCGTACTTTTGGTACAGGTCGCAAAATGCCAAACCTGAATATTACTGAGGAAGAAGCAAAAGGAGTCGTTGCTTTCCTAAAATGGATGTCGAGTATTGATACCAATGGCTTCCCTTATAACTTCACCACCATTTATGCAGAGGTCGATTAATTATGAGTGCAAACACTGAAACAGTTAATGCTTCACTCCCCAATAAATTAAAGGCCTTTCATAGCTGGGCAGGCGTTGATGACAACACCTTAAACAATGGTCAAAAGCTTGCAGTCAAATACTTTATGGGCGCTATTATTCTATTTATATTCCAAATTTTATTTGGTTTATTAGCAGGAATACAGTTTATAGCCCCTGGTTTTCTATATGAAATATTAGATTTTAGTGTTAATCGTATGATCCATATTAATGCCATGATTTTATGGATGTTATATGGTTTTATTGGCTGTACTTATTGGTTATTAGAAGACGAGAGTGGCACTGAGATCGCCGGATTAAAATACGGTGTATTAGGTTTTTGGGTATTAAGTGCGGCCATTGCCGTCGTGGTACTGGTCTACCTATTTATCCAGACAGGTGCGGGCAACGACACTACCTTATGGCTGATTAATGAAGGCCGTGAATATATTGAAGCGCCTCGCTGGGCGGATATTGGCATTGTTGTGGTGATGCTAATTTTCTTCTACAACGTAGTGATGACTTTTAGCAAAGGTAAATGGTCGGGTATTGCTGGCGTTTTAACACTAGATTTAGTGGCATTAGCAGGCTTATACGTTGCTGGAATGTTCTATATGACCAATATCACCCACGAGCAATTCTGGTGGTGGTGGGTTATTCACCTTTGGGTAGAAGCAACTTGGGAAGTCTTAGTTGGCGTTATTATGGCTTGGTCATTAATGACGATTTTAGGTGTTAGTCGTAAAATTGTAACCACATGGCTTTATATTGAAGTTGCACTTATGTTTGGTTCGGGAATATTGGGGCTAGGACACCATTATTTTTGGATTGGGACGCCCGAATATTGGCTCACTATTGGTGGTTTCTTCTCCGCCTTAGAACCTATTCCACTGGTTGCTATGGTTGTTCATGCTGTTTATGATTCTGGCGAACGTGGTTTTAAAAACATGAATCACCCCGCTATGGCCTGGTTAATTGCACATGCCTTTGGTAACTTTTTTGGTGCGGGTGTTTGGGGTTTTATGCATACCTTGCCTCAAATCAACCTATATACTCATGGTACACAATGGTCTGCGTCACATGGTCATTTAGCCTTTTTTGGTGCTTATGCCACCATTAATATTGCCTTCTTTTATATTGCTATTCAACATTGGCGAGGTAATGTTTGGATGGGAGCAGAATCACAAAATGCTTGGCGTTGGAAATGGGCATTGGCTTTATTAAATATTGGTGTACTAGGTATGACCATCGCACTATTAATAGCAGGGTACGAACAATCCTTTATTGAAAGAGCTATTGGTGGTTCTACTTGGGGTGGTTATTTTGCAGCACAAACTCATCCATCATTTTTATCAGCTATGCATTGGCGTATGCTATTTGGATTGGTTACAGCTTCTGGACTGGGCTTACTTGTTTGGGATTTACTGACTATTGGTAAAGGTGAAACGCGTAAAGCTGAAGTGATTGCACCAGCTGAGTAATACAAGCTATTCTGTAAAGAGATAAATAACAAGGGCATATTAATATGCCCTTGTTTCGTTCTACCCGTTAATTAATATAATTTAAACTATCTGCTTCAAACTTTTTATCATTCACAAAGCTATCTAACCAATCTGTAAATAACACCCCTTCGGCACTACTTTCATCATAAAAAGGGTGATGTTCTGGACCTGTGGCAAATGCATCAGTAAGAATAGTATGTACTGTACCTTCACCAATATAATATTGATAATTATCAGTAGATTCTTCAAGAGACTCTAAAGATAAGTTCATTTGTTCATTCCAATATCCAAACAAGCCAAAATCTGCAGCCGTTAAAGCCCATAATTCAGGATCAAGAACTCCAAGATCGAGTGATGTCATAATTTTTAAAAATTGCACCTGAACCACATCAAATGCAGTTGTGTATTGTGCAAAACGACTCTCTGGGTATATAGCTGAAAGTTTGCTAAAAATATCGGCATTAAAAGTAGCATTTGTATAAGAACCGAAATCTTCAGTAATAAAAGTCGGCAGTGTTTGTTCTAAATTCCAATTACCGCCCTCTTCAAATTCAGCATTAATAAAACTTTGAGTGATGATCGAGTTTGAAGCATCCGCTAAAAGTGAGGCATTTGTTTTTGGAAACAGCTCTTGTAAATGAGAGAAATTAAAAATTGCACCATAGCCACCTGCACTAGAGCCAATAACAGATAATTTCTCTAATTTTTCCATTTTCCCATCATCATTTGTATAACGTTCCTTTAGCCACTCTTTAACAGCACGAAAGTTATCAGATCCATGATGTTTAACTTCAATAGATGTATCTGGGTATCCTGTTAATGAACCGTCTATATCATGATATGTAACATCACTTGAGCCTAAATGAAGGTCCCCTGAACAATAAGGAATAAAGACTTTGCTCCATTCTTTAAACGGGTTGTCATCATTTTTATCATCAAATATTCCACCAGCATCTATAGGGGAGTTTGCAGCATGAACCGTTGGGTTATACGTTGGCCTATCACCTTTCACTAATGAAGTTACACAAGTTGCATCATTCCAACAAGCGCCACCACCATTAAAATAAACGACTAATTTATCCTTTTTACCTTGTTTAAAATAAAACTGGAAAGAATTATCTATCTGCGTTCCAGGAATAGTGTCAAAAGCACAAGCAGGCTCTATAGTTATAGGTTCACCTTCATTATCAGTGACGGTAAGTTGTTTTTCTACATCTATTGTCTGCCATATTGCTTCAGATTGATTTGGTTGTGCAATAACACTCTGGCAAAACAAAGCCGGAAGTATTGCTATAAAAGAAAGGGATTTCATAAGTTGTAATTCTCCACCAAAGTTAAAAATTTGGTAGTGGATCAAACTTGTTGTTAAAGCAACTTCAATAAAAAAGGTCTCCATTGGGGCGCTGGCTTTAGCCTGCTCTTACGCTCAAGAATGCAGCTTAAAACCTGCGCCCCAAAAGGCACTTACTATTGCCAATATATTTATTAACACTACAAATTTAACCCACCACCAAGAAGTTATTATTAAATAACAACTGTGGCAGAGTACAGCATTAAACTAAAACTTACATGATCCAAATGGGTCAAATCACCCAAAAGTATTACTAAATAAACTTTCAGCCCATTCGAACATATCTTCAAAATTATCATTGCTCCAATGAGGTGAATTAGAAGAAGCAAAGGAATCTTCAACCAAAGCCATACTATTATTTGCTGTCTCATAAGCAAATACAGCTGTAAGCCAAGATGCTTCGTCGTATGTAATGGGGCTATAACAAGCTGAATTTGTTTTTATATTTTTCAATCTTTCAGAATCATAAACAAAATCTTTTGATGTGGTTTTGCCTGCAATTTCTCTGATAATAGCATCAGCACATACCTTGGCTTGTGCATTTGCCATATGTCCTGATTTAGGTTGCCCGCTACTATTTGAATCACCAACCACATAAAAACCTGTCCTTAACTTAGATTCATAACTAGCAGCATGAACAGGTGCAAAGCCTTTATCATCTATTAATAGTTTTAAATCTTTTACGATCTTACCAGCTTCATGTGTAGGGATAACATTAACAACTTTAGCAGTAAAGTCTCCTACTGAAGTTTTAACTACCTTTTCCCCATTGTCTTTAATTTCGATAGATTCTAATTTTGCATTAGGCTTATAAGTCACAATATCTTTATAGATACCTTTAAAAGCTTGCTCAAAAGTTTCTTTTTCAATTGCGATTTCAGCATGCGGGTCTAATACAATTACCTGCCCTTCCCCTAATACTCGCTTAATATAGTCTGCTACCACACAGGCACGTTCATAAGGACCAGGGGGACAGCGGTAAGGGCTTTCTGGTACAGTCATAATAAAAGTATCACCTGCTTTCATAGCATGTAATTGTTCTCTTAATATTTCAGTTTGCTCACCAGCAATCCAAGCATGAGGGACCTGATCAAAATGATTGATATCACCTTCTTTTAGCCCAGGAATATCAATAAATTCAATACCCGGTGCTAACACAACATAATCACACTCAATATCAGTATTATTATCTAAATGGACTATTTTAAATGCCGCCTCTTCAGTAACGCCAGTTACCATTCCTTGTTCAACAATAACCCCATAATTATCTTGTAAGGGTGTAAAGGATTGAGTAATCTCATCAAGCTGTAATCTATCATTCAAAATAAGATTACTTAATACGCAGGAAACATGGTCAGAGTTTTTATCAACCATGGTCACTTTGATTTTTCCATCACTCCATATTCTTAAATACTTGGCTAAAGTGGCTCCGGCAAAGCCGCCACCTACAACAACAACTCTAGCTTCAAAGCTACTTTCTGCTGCTTTTAAAACTGAAGGAGTCACAGCAAGAGCTGCAGATGCACCCGAAATTTTGATAAATTCACGTCGATTAATTTGAGTCATAATAGTTTCCTTGAAAAAGTTATAAGGTTTTGCTTATTGATGTATTAATGCTGTTTAAGGTTTCAGTCATGCTCTTCCTCATCTTCCTCATCTTCCTCATCTTCCTCATCTTCCTCATCTTCCTCATCTTCCTCATCTTCTTCGTCTTCTTCGTCTTCTTCGTCTTCTTCAGAACTATCAGAATTCACTTTAGCTTGCCCTGCAAAATAATTAGCTAATGCTATTATTTGTTCCTCTGTATAACCCTTTGCTTGATGATGCATCAAGTCATTATCCGAATCTTGAACCATTTCCATTAATTCATCCTGAATTTCATCAACAGTTTCGCCATTTAGGTTATCAAAACCTTCAGATTTATTGCCTTCCATTCCATGACATTGAGCACACTGGGCAGCCATAACCCTTACAGGATCAATAACATCAATTGCTTGAGCAACACCAATAACATTAAACATAAGCAATAATAAACCTGTGCATAGCATTGGTTTTAAGCCATTTTTAAGATACTTCATAATTTCCTCATATAATTATTATAAATTGCAAATACTCCATTTCTACCTAGCAGGCACTTTCCCTGTGCCATCCTTCTTTCAAGATGGCTATGTCACCGTTAAGTGTGGATTTTGTTAGCTCTTAAGCCCTCTCTTGCTGGAGAGGGTTTGGGTGAGGAGAAAACAAACAGTATGTAATTCAAATT
>CAJVYL010000126.1 GCA_913009265.1 uncultured Methylococcales bacterium | reverse complement strand
AGTGGCGGGATGATTTGCGATAAATGCTCAACCGAAAAATCATCAAGTAATCCTAAAAGACGGCGTTTTAATGACGCTCTAGCGTAACCAGTAAAGTCATAGCCGTAGCGTTGTTTAAGTGCTTCCATCAACAGATTGACTTCCACATCTTCTATGTGATGGTTTTTCCATTTGATTAACTCACTCATAACAGTGTATTGATAAGTTCGATGAGTGCATAAACATTAACCGGCTTAGATAAATAGCCATTTGCCCCTGCTTGAATGCATAGTTCTTCATCGCCCTGCATGGCTTTGGCGGTAACAGCAATGATCGGCAAATCCTCATAACCTGAGGTACGAACCAACTTAATCAGCGCATAACCATCCACTTCTGGCATCATGATGTCGGTGATTAATACATCAAATTTTGTTTTCTCTATCATCTTTAAGGCACTCATGCTGTCGGGTGCTATTTCAACCTCAAAGCCTTTGCTTTTTAAGGCTTTAGTGAGTGCATAAAGGTTGCGTGGATCATCATCAACTAGCAGTAATTTTTTGCCCGTTATTTGTTTCACATCCACTGGAGCGGGCGGCTGATAGTTACTTAAGGAATACAGAATTTCTTCGTGCAAACGATCACTTAGCGGATCTTTAGTAATGATGCTTTCGGTCACGCCTTTTAGCTTAAACACTTCGTTTTCTGTTAATTCACGAGCGGAATAGATAATGATAGGTGGCGGGTTTAAATGCGGCTGGGCTTGTTTTAGCCAATCAAAACCGCTCATGTCGGGTAGTTTTAAGTCGAGAATAACCAGTGAGAAATGATGAGACTGCATCAGTTGCAAGGCTTCGCTACCCGTTTCGCTCGCAATGATTTCTATCGCGGTATCTTTGAGCATATCTTCGATAAATTTTCTATCGATGGGATTATCTTCAATCAGTAAAATCTGCTGCACCGTGTCTTTTTGTATGGCAGGTGACTGTTGAATCATTGTTTTTAGTGCATTATTGATGGTATCGCGGCTGACTGGTTTTTTTAGAAAATCCAGCGCACCCAAGGTTTTTGCTTCTCCGCTGTCTTCGGTCCCAGACATAATATACACCGGAATTTTGGAAAAACCGGGGTTAGCTTTCAGCATGTGTAACAAGTCCATGCCATTCATGTTGGGTAAACCTAAATCGAGAAAAATACCGTTAATTACAGTGCTTTCAAGTTCAATTAACGCTTGCTCAGCAGATTCAACAAGAATAGTGGTATAACCTAAGCTAGTAATCATGCGCCCTAAAATAGCCAATAAGCGGGTGTCATCTTCCACTAACAGAATATTGCCAGCTACTGACTGTGTGTCCACCACTGCAACAGAAGCAGGTTCTGACAATGGTAAAACTGTTTTAAGCATAGGTTCAGAGTTCGTAAATGCTTTGTTTAGGCGTACAACAAACTGACTCCCTTGGCCTACAGTGCTGCTGACATTAATTTCACCACCGAGCAAGTGCATTAAATTACGGCTGATAGCTAAGCCTAGACCTGAGCCACCAAATTTACGACTAGTAGAGCCATCTAATTGTTGGAATGTGCCGAAAATATGTTCCAATTTATCAGGCGGAATACCAACACCGCTGTCGATCACTTCAATTTGCAAATCATCTTCGATTTGGCTGAATAATACTTTTACTGAGCCGGTAGTAGTAAATTTAATGGCATTAGTGAGTAAGTTTGACAATACCTGAGTCAAGCGTTGTTTATCCGTATGAATATGGGTGGGTAAATTGCTGGACAACTCTATTGCAAGTGCTAATCCCTTTACTTCTACTTGTGGTGAAAACACTCGTTGTAAGTAAGCAGTCAGCTCATTTAGGGAAAAGGGTTCTTTGACCAGTTCTAATTTTCCCGCTTCGATTTTCGACAAGTCGAGAATATCGTTAATCAGCGTTAACAGTTGAGTACCGCTTTCATTGATAACGCTAGCTGATTCTGTCTGATCGTCGCTAAGGTTTTGCTCGTCATTTTCTGCCAGACTTTTTGATAAAATCAAAATGCTGTTTAAGGGGGTTCGCAACTCGTGCGACATATTAGCTAAAAATTCCGATTTATACTGATTAGCTTGTTGCAGTTGAATGGCTTTAACTTCAGCTTCGGTGATGCTATCTTTTAGTTTCTTGCTTTGTATTTCTAAGGTGTTATTTTTTTGCAGGGCTTCTTCTTGTTGAGCGCGTAACTCTTCTTGGTTGGATTTTAGCTCTTCATTTTGAATTTTCATTTCCTCCGATTGATTACGCAATTCTTCGGATTGAGCTTGCATTTCGATATTATTACTTTGTAGTTCGGCAGTAAGCTGGCTAGATTCTACTAACAATAGGGCATTGTGTTCTGCCGCTTGTAGATTGGCAAAATGCAAACCGAGCGTCGTCCCTGCCACTTTAAGAAATTCATGCTGCTTGGGTTGTAATGAAGTTGTAACGGCTAGCTCCACTACGGCTAGCACCTCAGTCTTATGTTCAATGGGTACAAGCACTAATTCGTGCGGGGCAAATTCTGCTAAGCCTGTACTGATAATGGTTAAACCTGCCGGCACAGGCGATAATACGATGGTCTGATTACTTTTCGCACACTGGCCTAATAAGCCCACGCCTAGATCAAAACAGGTTTTGTCTTGATTACTACGTGCTAAACCGTGAGTGCTAACGCGCTGATAATGCCCATCGTCCCATAAATAAACCGCACCGACGGGTACAGCCAACAAATCACACAATAATTGCAAAACCCGTTCGGCCGCCTTATTGACTGTACTTTCTGCTGACACTGCGCTGGTCAATGAGGTGACATTTTCATTAAGCCAATGTTCGTATTCAATTTGCTGCGCAATGGTATGAAAAGTCTCGGCTGCTTTAGCAATCTCGCCTATTTCATCTGTACGATGTAACTCTGGCACATCGACTTGTTCATTGTTTGCCAAACGCGTCAGTGCGTCAGTGATGCGACTTAAAGGGCGGGTCATGGTACGTCCACCCCAAAAACCCAAGCTCATAGCTAGTAGAATCAAACACAGCGTGGTCAACAACAATACCTGCTGGAGGAGATTGTATTCTTGTAATATCTCAGTATGTTCTATTTTAGCGATAATGCCCCAGCGCGTTTTGTTACCTAATGCAGCAGGAAAAGGAGAGAATGGCTTAAACGTGGCTATAATTTCAATGTCACGATAATCACGTGTACTCATTGTCGCTGATTCACCAGCTAACACTCTTTCGGCAGGCCTGGCTTTAATCTGTTTTTTTAGTATGGTGCTTTCTTTTATAAAGCGAGAATCCGTCAGCATCCAGCCATCTTTCCCGACCGCAATAACCTCACCTGTTTCGCCCATGCCCGTTTTATCTATCATTAATTGACTCATTTCTGAGATAGGCAATTGAATAGCGACCACTCCCAAAAATCGCTGTTTTTCCTTATCAAATACGGGCATAGCAATAAAACTTGCCGCATTCATATTACTGGGCGGGTATTGTGAATAATCAGCAAAGCTTAGCTGGTTGGGAATAGCGTCTTTTAGTAAAGGCACAACTGCGCGAGCTAGGCCTGTCTCTCGCCAAGGCCCTGTGCGTAAATTAGTAGCAAAATCGCTTTCTTTTGCCAGACTGAATACCACATTGCCTTGAGTATCAATCAAGAACATATCGTCCCAGTTATAAGTATTCTGACGGATCATAAAAAACGGCTGAACGATACTGTGTATTTTGTCGTAAGCTTCGACTGATTTCTGTGTTTGCGTGTTCTGGTGATGTCGAGATACTAGATAATTTTGCTGTAACAGCGTTTGGGCATTATCGCCCAAGTGCTGAAATTCCAAGCTAAGTTCATCCAGTACTCTAATGGTGGTGGGTACCGCTGCAAAAAGAGTCATCTGTGCTTGCAAGGTATTGGTCCAACGATTCAGCGCGTTATGTCTGCCCTCTAAGACAGCTGCTAATTTTTCCTTCGCTACAGATTCCAGCGCATTTTGAGTTAAATGTGAGGTAACGAAAAAGATAATAACCATCATGAATGAGGTCATAAATAGCATTAACAGCAATAATTTAGCTTGAATTTTCACGTGGTCACCTATACGTTACCGACTACCTTTAACCATAGCTTATATATGGTTTTATGGTAGGGGCTGATATAAAAATTTGTTAGCTAAAATAGCCTAAGGCTTGGTGTTAGTGGGCTGTTTATGGCTGAAAGTGAGAACTCTATTTCTACCCAATTCTTTAGCTTTATAAACAGCCTCATCAGCTTGTTTAAATAACTGTTTAATTGTTGTTTTTTCATTAATAATTTTTACGTTACTAATACCTGTACTGGCAGTGATTGCTACATTGGCAAATTTTCGTTTGTTAAATCGGATTCGTTGCTTTTCTAATACATCTTTAGCATTCTCTGGTGAACAAGCGTTCAACAAAATAACAAACTCTTCTCCTCCCCAGCGAAAAACCATATCTCCTTTACGTAAGGTTTTACTTAACCATAACCCAACATCAGCTAAGACTTGATCACCTACATCATGACCAAGCTTATCATTTACTAGCTTAAAGTAATCTATATCTACAATAGCTAAACTCATAGGCGTTTGATTTCTTTTAGACTTTTCTAATTCCATAGTAGCAAATTGATTAAATGCATTACGGTTGTATAGACCTGTTACCGAATCTAGGAGTGCTAAACTTTTTAAATGGTTTTTTTCTTCATTAAGCTCATTAAATGTACGATGACTTTGAATCAAAGTATTAACACGAAAAATAAACTCTTCGGGAATGATAGGCTTGGCTATATAGTCATTAATGCCCAAATGATAAAGCTCTATACGCCTTGATGCTTCATTATATGCAGACATTGCAAATATTGGGGTTAAACCTTTGTCTGTTGAAATTCGCCTAATTTCTCTAACAAGTGAAAGTCCTGACATTGCGCCTTCAAGCACAATATCAGTCACAACTAAGTCATATTCATTCTCAGAAAATGAAGTCATGGCCTCTACGGCATTTGAAAAGGAATGAACCTCCCATCCAGCCTCAGATAGTACAACTTCCATCCATTTTAATTGACTAGGAGAATCTTCAATAAGCAGTATTTGCCCAATGTTTGTGTTACAAATACTCTGCGAAGATCTCTTTAGATAAGCTTCAAATTGTTTAAACTGAGTTTTACAAAATATATCTGTGGCACCTGCTAACAAAGCTTTCTTTAATAGATTTTTGTCTTCTTCTGCTGTAAATAATATTATTCTGATATGTTGGTAGCCTGGAACAACTCTTATTTGGTTGCAGAGTTTATCTCCAGCTATGTCACTTAGGTGATAGGCAGAACAAACAATATCATAGTCTTGGTTTTTTATTTCGGTCAGCGCTTCTTTGCCTGATGAGACAAATTTAGTAAAAAAACCATTGGTGTTTGAAATTTCTTTAACAACAGCTTGAAATAGACGAGAGCTATCAACACATAATATTTTAAATTTATTTTTCATATTAGGTAACCTATTAAAAAATAGCCAATATATATTGCCAAGTAGCAATATTATTACACTCTATGTAGCCTTCACTGTTCTAGAGTAATGTAATTAAAGTGGCAGTCCATTATTTATATTCAGTCTTTGTTACTTACGAGACGTTATCTTGTGAAAATCTCTGGCGTATAGTTTATCACTTACGTTAATTGAGGGTGTGTGTGTTTGCTAAATAAGCAGGGAGCACTTTAAGGTAATCTTCAGTGGATGGTAACGATCCATAATAATCAATATGGAATGCTCTTTCTGATATATACTTCGCGCGATCACAACTGCGGATTTCTAACCGCTGAGTTTTTGCCAATAACTGCGTTGCTGAAACAGTTGCGTAGCCTGCTATGCGCCTGTTTCAGCGCCTTGCTATCGACAAAAATCAGCAGCTTATAAATTCCGCATCCGTGACCGCGCGAAGTATAAACTCACTTTACGAATGCAAAATATTTTTATGACTATTACTTAACCACAGGTTAAAGAAAATAAAAAAATGTAGCCTTGATGTAGTGAAACGAAATCAAGGGATATTTCAGCTAAACCTTGATTCCACGTTGTTTCATCA
>CAJVYL010000125.1 GCA_913009265.1 uncultured Methylococcales bacterium | reverse complement strand
TGTTGAAACTCATGATGTGCAATCAAAGAAATAACATGGCCTTGCTCGCCAGCACGGCCTGTACGCCCTACTCTATGTACATAATCATTTGGAGATCGTGGTAAATCGTAGTTAATCACGCAAGGCAATTGTTTTATATCAATCCCTCTTGCTGCAACATCCGTCGCAATTAAAATACGTATTTCACCGTCTTTAAACCTCTTTAAAGCTTTCATTCTTGCTGATTGCTCTTTATTGCTATGCATTGCAACCGCTTCAATACTTCTTTTTTCTAGTTTTTTAACCAGGTTATCGCAAGTTCTTTTTGCACTGCAAAAAATCAATACTTGTTCCCAACTATTATTATCAAGTATATGCGCTAACACATCATTCTTTTGATTATGATTAACAGTGATAACGCGTTGCTCAATTTCCAGCTCATCAACAAACTCATCCATATTTATAATGGCAGGTTCATTCATCACTTCACGCACTAAACGACTGATACTTTCAGGGAAAGTCGCTGTAAACATCAAGTTTTGACGTTTACTAGGTAATAATTTACTGATACGTTCAATTTCTTCTTGAAAGTCACCTTTCATTAAACGATCTACTTCATCTATCACCAAAGCTTTTATTTGATTAAATTTAATTGCATTTTGATCAACCAAATCAAGTAACCGTCCAGGTGTAGCAACCAAAACATCAGCGCCACCTCTTAATGCCATCATTTGAGGATTAATTTTCACACCACCATAAACACTCTGACATTTAATAGCAGGCTCAATATCCTTAGAAAGCTGAGTAAAAACGTCTGCAACTTGAATGGCTAATTCTCGCGTAGGCACAAGTACTAATACTTGCACACAATTACTGGCTACTCTGTTAGCACCATCAAAACGCTTGTCACGCCCTATGCGAGAATAAATATCCTCGTTGCTCATACTGTCTAATAAAGGCAATGCAAAAGCAGCCGTTTTCCCAGACCCTGTATCAGCACGCGCCAAAACATCTTTCCCCTCTAATACAGCGGGTATCGTTTTAAGCTGTATATCTGTTGGGGATTCAAAGCCCATATTTTTAATGGCAGATAAAATATCATCTGAAAAAGAAAATGATTCAAAATCGGCTTCAGGAGACTGGTTTTTCATAAAATAACAATTTAAAATGAACAATTGTTTATTTTAACTTAAAACCATATTTTTAGATTAATAAAAGCCGCCCCAAGTCCACACTTAGAAATTGGATATAGAGTGCTAGATCTTGGGTTCTAGGGGCTTGCAAAAAATCTTAGCTTCACCCATAGGTTAAGCGGGTATTTTTTGTAAGTCTATAGGAGCCAAGAGCTAGTGCTCAATGCCGATTTTCTAAGTGTGGATTTGGGCTACGAATCAAGTTGTTAAATTTACGGATAAATGACTAACTGATATACACAGGTATATACTTAAAATAATGCATCATTATTTGCTCATATTTTCTTACAAAACATATTTTGATATTTAACAAAATCATACAACTACTTTTATTCTTTACTGTATTAATTTGCTTCAATAGCTTTGCAACAGCCCAAGAAAAGGAAAAAGTAACGCTACAGTTAAAATGGTTACATTCGTTTCAGTTTGCAGGCTATTACGCGGCTATTGAAAAAGGCTTTTATGCAGAAGAAAACCTTGATGTCACATTGTTGGAGCGTAATTTTGATAATAATGTGTCTAATGAAGTTTTAGCAGGCAGAGCAGATTACGGTATTGGTAGCACTGGGTTATTGCTAGCTTCGCTAAAAAATAATAATGACTTCCTTCTGGTTGCTCAAATTTTTCAACATTCACCTCTAGTAATACTCACTCGTAAAGAAGATAAGCTATTGACCCCTTTTGATTTAAAAGGAAAAAAAGTCACCTTAGAAAAATCTAATATTGGTATTACTGATACTCCAGCATTAGCCTTAATATATGATTCTTTAGGAAGTTTTGATCAGGTAGATATCCAACCCCACACATTCCGTATTGAAGATTTAATAGAGGGTAAAACAGATGCTCTAACTGCTTATATTTCTGACCAACCCTTTTCTTTCAAACAAAAAGATATCGCTATTAATATCATTCATCCAAGAGATTATGGCATTGATTTTTATGGTGATAATTTATTTACTCGTAAATCTGAGTTACAAAATCACCCAAGCCGTGTTGAACGTATGCGTAAAGCAAGTTTAAAAGGTTGGAAATATGCATTGGACCACCCCAAAGAAATAATTGACTTAATCTTAAAAAAATACAACTCACAAAACTTATCTCGTGCTCACTTAAAATACGAAGCTCAAGAAACCGCTAAAATGATTGTTGCTGATTTTATTGAGTTAGGTAGTTTTGAAAAGACTCGATACAAAAAAATCATTGAAACCTATGCTCAACTTGGTATTACAGACAATATCAATTTAGATCATGATTTTTTCTTAAGACCTACTCTCAGTAACTTAAATGCCGAAGAACGTCGTTGGCTAGCAAATCATCCTCGAATTGAAGTAGGTACGATGCAAGCTTGGCCTCCTTTTGACTTTGTTAATACAAAAAATCAAGCAAGTGGCATAGGCGCAGGCGTTATTAAAGCATTAAATAAATACCTAGGCGGCGTTTTGGTTGCTGTTCCTGGTAAATGGGAAGATATTTTTAATTCAGTTAAAAATAAACAACGACCTGCACTTATGGATATTACTCCTAAGCCAGAAAGAGAGGCTGATTTTAATTTTACCACGCCCTACCTTTCTATCACTCATGCCATCATTGGGCGTAGAGGCGAGACTTATTATAAGAATGCTCAAGAGCTTACAGGTAAAACAATTGCTCTAGAACAAGGTTTTGGTAACAATGCCTACTTTAATAAAAACCACCCTAAAGTAAGCATTAAGCAATACCCCAATACAACACAGGCATTAGATGCCGTTGCTCGCGGTGAAATTGATGCCTATGTTGGTAACCGCGCGGTCGCAAATTACTTAATCCGTAACAAGGTTTTTTTAAACTTGGAAACCCAAGGCAGCTTAAACCGCAAAAGCACTGATTTAACAATGGGTATACGTAAAGACTGGCCTATATTACGAGATATTCTACAAAAAGCTTTAGATTCATTAACAGAAATAGAGATTAATAATATTATTAACCCTTGGGTCTCAAAAGAGCACTTCAAAAGTAAAAACAACTTATTAACGCAGGAAGAACAAGACTGGCTTATTGATCATCAAACAATTAAAGTTGCTATGGACCCTGACTGGGCACCTATCGAATACATCTCTAATACAGGTGATTTTGATGGTATTTCAATGGATTATCTTAAAATTATCTCTAAGGACTTAGGGATTCGTTTTGAAGCGGCCAAAAATATTAGCTGGCAACAAGCTGTAAGTGGTATAAAAAATAAGCAACTTGATATTTTTAGCTCAGTTTCACAAACAGCTGCACGTGAAGAATTTAGTTTATTCACCAAGCCTTATATCTCATTCCCTATAAAAATCTATGCAAACAAAAAAACCTCTTATATTGGTAACGTAGAAAACTTATCCTCAAAAAAAATTGCCATTGTTAAAGGCTACGCTGTTGAATCATGGCTAAAGCGTGATCATCCTGATCTAATACTAATACCCGTAAAAACACCATTAGATGGTCTAAGAATGGTCTCAGAAAATGAGGTCGATGTATTTATTGGCAACGCAGTGAGTGTAACCTACTATTTGGGAAAATACGCCATTGATAATGTAAGAGTGGCAGGAGACACGCCATATAGTAACGATCAATCAATGGCTGTTCGAAATGACTGGCCAATATTAGCTAGTATTTTGCAAAAATCTTTGGATAATATTTCAGATAACCAGCATGCCCTTATTTTTAACAGCTGGATGTCTATTAAATTTGAACATGCGGTTAATTATCAATTAATTTGGAAAATTGTTTTAGGCTCCTTATTTTTATTATTGATCATCATCTATTGGAACCGTCGCTTATCACAGGAAATTAATCGACGAAAACGGGTTGAAAACAAGTTGCTAGAATACCAATTAAGTCTTGAGCAACGTGTGATAGATCGCACCAAAGAATACACCCATTTAGCTCACCATGATGCTCTAACAGGACTACCAAACCGCATATTTTTTGCTGATAGGTTAACGCAAGCAATTAAAACGGCAGAACGCCATAAAAGCAAAGTTGCTGTATTTTTTATAGATTTGGATGACTTTAAACAAGTGAATGATAGTTTTGATCATTCATCAGGTGATATAACATTACAAACAGTAGCCTCACGATTTAAAGCACTGATTAGAAAAGAAGATACACTCGCTAGAATGGGTGGCGATGAATTTACTTTAATTTTAAATGACTTTAATCATGAGTCAGACCTTGCATTAATTGCAAATAAAATCATTCAGCTATTTAAAGAACCGTTCTTAGTTCAGGGCCATAATATTTTTTTAGGGGCCAGTATTGGTATCAGCATATATCCCCAACATGGTACAACTATAGAGGACTTAGTTCGAAATGCTGATTCAGCAATGTACAAAGCAAAATATGAAGGACGAAACCAATTTAAATATTATTCAGAGCTGCTAACAGAGCAAGCGCGTGAACGTATAATTTTAGAAGCCAATTTACGTAAAGCACTGGATAAACAAGAGTTTGTGGTTTATTACCAACCTCAACTAGAGCTCAATACCGGAAAACTTTCCGGGCTTGAAGCTCTCGTTAGATGGTTACATCCAGAAAAAGGACTCATACCACCCAATGTCTTTATTCCTTTAGCCGAACGCTCTCGCCTTATCATCCCATTAGGAGAGTGGATTCTTAAAGAATCATGTAAACAAATGCATCAATGGCAGAAATCAGGATTAATACAAGCCGATATATCTATCAGTGTTAATTTATCCCCCGTTCAATTTGATCAAGAAGGTTTAATTAAAATGATTGATTCTGTTATTAAAAGTACAGAGCTACCGCTTTCTAATTTAGAATTAGAAATTACTGAATCTACCATGATGAAAAACCAAAAAAAATCCACAGAAACCCTCAAACAATTACGTAGCGTAGGCGTAAAGTTGGCTATTGATGATTTTGGTACTGGCTATTCGTCGCTTAATCACCTAAAACATCTTCCCGTCACTAAATTAAAAATTGACCAATCTTTTGTATCCAACATTCCTAATGACGCTAAAGATATTGCCATTGCTAAAACTGTAATAGACTTGGCTCAGGGCTTATCACTTGATGTTTTGGCTGAAGGGATTGAAACTGAAGATCAACTCGATTTTCTAAAACATGAAGGGTGCAGTTATGGACAAGGCTATTTATTTGCAAAACCTTTACCTGCCAAAGATTTTGAAAGTTTCCTAAATAGCTTTCCCATTATTTAAATAGCCCTAAACTTCAGCCTTTTAAATAAAATGCATAACAAGCTCTATTTTATGCACGTTATAATATCGACTATAATTTACTGATTATCTTTGTATAATTAACTTATATGCTTCTATACAAGCCACAGATTTATAAAAGATTTAAGTTGTTTTTTGGTAGGAGGGGCCTATTGGCCGCGACTGCTCTAGATCTTGTTTCGGTCGCGCCCAATAGGCCCTCCTACTTTAATCAACAGTTTGTATATAGCCATTTAACTTATATGGAAGGGACTTTAATGACGATACTAAAATCCCCTACCTTAATTTCTTCATATTAAATTCACAACAAATCATGCCAGAACCTTTATCTAGTAATGCCGTTTTATATGCCATCCTATCTTTAAACAGTGAGATCGCCTTACAAAAAGAATATTTGGACAGTTCAGGCTTGTCAGGCGAAGACAAAGAAAATGAAGAAGGTATTCTTGACGATCTAGAACAAGCTTTTATGGAGTTTGTTGATTTATATAAACACCATGCTCATAAAGATAAAGAACTTCCTTCTATTGAAGAATTATTAAATAGCGAGCTATAACATGTACACACTTTATGGCATCAGTAATTGCAATACTGTGAAAAAAGCAAAAGATTGGCTACAAGAAAACAATATTGAATTTCAGTTTCATGATTATCGAAAACAAGGATTAACAGCTGAATTACTTGAGTCTTTTGAAGCCACTTTAGGCTGGGAAAAATTACTTAATAAGCAAAG
>CAJVYL010000124.1 GCA_913009265.1 uncultured Methylococcales bacterium | reverse complement strand
TTAAGAGAAGTAGAACAATTTATTAACACCACTCAAAACCAAATTAGCAGACAAGTTATTATTGAAGCAAAAATCATTGAAGTTATTCTTGATGATAGTCACCAAGCAGGTGTTAATTGGCAAAGTGTTGTTAGAGAAGCTAAAAATTTAGCCCCCATATTGACAGGCATCGGTGCTGTGGGTTCTGTTTTTAGTATTAGCGCTCAATGGGGTGACTTTTCTGCAGTCGTTGAGTTGTTAGAAACTCAAGGAAAAACAAATATCCTATCCAGCCCTAGAATTTCTACTCTAAACAATCAAAAAGCTATTATTAAAGTGGGTAGTGATGAGTACTTTATTACTGATATATCATCTAACACTGTTTCCAGTGGTTCTAGTACCATTACTAACCCAGATATTACCTGGACTCCTTTCTTCTCAGGCATTGCATTAGATGTAACGCCACAAATTAATGATATGGACGATATTACCTTACATATTCATCCTTCAATTACTCGAGTAGAAAACCAGACTAAAGAATTTACCATCAATGGTGAAGAAGGTTCCTTGCCAATGGCATTAAATACTGTAAGAGAATCAGACAGTATTGTTAAAGCTCAAAATGGTCAAATTGTAGTAATTGGCGGCTTAATGCAAGAAGTAAGCAAAGAAAACAAAGAAGGGGTTGCAGGCTTAACTCAAATTCCTTATGTAGGTAACTTATTCCGAGTAAATACTGGAGAAGTTCGAAAATCTGAATTAGTTATTCTATTAAAACCAACCATCATTAAGAATGATAATGACTGGTCTTCTTCAATGGAATCTAGCAGAGATCAACTTAAACAGTTGCAAAACCACCCCTTATGGGAATAATAAAAAATGTACCTCAACCATTTTGGTTTGACAGAATTCCCTTTCGGACTAACGCCCGACACTGAGTTTTACTTTGAACTTCCAAGCCATCGAGAAGCATTAAATGTTTTACTCATTGCCTTACATAATGGCGAAGGGTTTATTAAAATAACAGGTGATGTAGGTACGGGTAAAACCATGCTATGCCGAAAGCTACTTGGCGAACTTCAAACCCCTTTTATTACTGCCTACATTCCTAATCCACATTTAACGGCTACAAGCTTATACAAAGCCATTGCTGATGAACTAAGTATTGAATATGCAGCAGATACAGACGACGGCCTTCTTTTACGAAAAATCAATACATTTTTACTTAATACGGCTGCCAATCAACAAAAAATAACGCTTATTATTGATGAGGCACAGGCAATACCTTTAGAAACATTAGAAGCCTTACGTTTATTAACTAATTTAGAAACAGAAAAACAAAAGTTATTACAGATTATTCTATTTGGCCAGTCAGAACTAGACCTTCTTTTACAACAAAAATCTATCCGTCAGCTCAGACAACGCATTACTTTTAGTTACACTTTAAAAAAACTGACGAAACAAGATATAAAGAACTATATCCAACATCGCTTAATAGTTGCCAATAGCATCAACCCAGCCATGTTCTCCAAAACAGCGATCAATGCTTTACACTTCTACACAAATGGAATACCTAGGTTAATTAATATACTCGCTCATAAAGCTTTATTATCTGCTTATGGCTCAGGCATACAGAAAATAGGTTTTAAACAAATACAACTTGCAGCTAAAGATACTGAAGATACCTGTATGCGAAAACACCCTCTTGAATATCGTAGTCAATTTCTATTACTCCTACTATTAAGCCTATGCATTTTAGTAATAGGGAAAAACTGGGTAACTTAAAGAGAAATTACTGATGAGTTTATTAAACCAAGTTTTACAAGACCTAGAAAAAAGAAATGAAACAAATATTTCAGAGCAACATGGATTAAAAAACATCCAAGCAACGCCTGTGCCTCAATCAAAATCATATCTATATATTATCGGGCTACTTTCTTTTCTACTGCTGGCTTTTGGCATTATCTACAGCATGAAAGAAACAAAACAGCTAGAAATGCCTGATAACCTTGTTATCAAAGAAGTAATTCCAGACACTCCAGAAGTAACAAAAGTAAAAATAGTTTCTGACAAGCAACTTACTGAAAACTCATTAGCATCTTCACAAAAACAAGCCAATACAGCCGAAAAAAAATTAAGCTTAAAAAAACAAGACAAGCCAAAAACGCTTATTGCCCCCAATAAAAAAGAATCTATTAGCAATAAACCTCAATTTAAATTAGCTGAGAAAAAACCAATAGAAATAGAGCCTAAAAAAGTAAAAAGACTATCCAATAAACAACGTGCAATACAGTTATTTACTTCTGCTCAAAAACTGACAAATCTAGTAGAAAAACAATTAAAGCTAGAACAGACATTAAAGCTAGATATGTTACATATTAATGCTAGGTTATTACTAGCAAATACATTATTACAACTAGGACAGATAAAAAAAGCCAGCGCCCTATTAAACCAAGGAACGATTTTATTCCCTCAAAACATACAGCTTATAAATCTCAGCAGTCAATTATTTCTACAAAATAAACAAGCCCGTCCTGCTTTAATTTTGCTTCAACAAGTTGATGATAAATATATAACAGATGAAACATATTTAGCACTACTAGCCGCAGCTTATCAACAAACTAACGCACCTTTAAAATCTTCACAGGTTTATCAAAAACTAATATCCATTAATACTGACAAAGCAGAATATTGGTTGGGGTTAGCTATAGCATACGAAAAGCAAAACAATAAACAGCAAGCGCTTAATGCTTACCAACAAGCTCTTAATAAAAACAGCCTCAAACCCCCAATAGTAAGCTATATTAAACAAAGAACAAGCATCTTAAAATAAAGCACATGGACCCAATAAAAAAAATTCGTATCGGTGATTTACTGGTTCAAAACAAGATCATTAGCCATGAACAGCTGATGACTGCACTTGCTGATCAAAAGAAGTCTGGTAGAAAACTGGGCAGAACACTAATTGACCTAAATTTTATTAGTGAAACAGACCTGCTTAACTTTCTATCCCGCCAACTACAAATTCCATTTATTGATATTGCTCACTATCAAAAAGATGACAAGGTAGTTAATGAATTGCCAGAAAACCTAGCCCGACGCTTCCGCGTTATGTTGCTAGAAAATAATGAACATGATGTTTTATTAGCAATGACAGACCCTACGGATCTAATGGGTTTAGATGAGCTAACACGAATCCTTAAAAAAAGAATTCGTCAAGTAGTCGTTAGGGAAAGCGACCTACTCAAAGCCATTGATCAAAGCTATAGACGTACAGGTGAAATTAATGACTTAGCAGGAAAACTAGACGAAGAATTAAGTGATCACGATTTTGACTTTAACTCACTGATTACGTCTAATGAGGTTGCTGAAGCGCCAGTGGTAAAGCTTTTACAATCTATTTTTGAAGATGCTGCTCAAGTAAATGCCTCTGATATTCATATTGAACCCGATGAAAAAGTCCTGCGGATCAGACAACGAGTTGATGGCGTATTAAATGAACAAATTTTAAATGAAGTAAAAATTGCTTCAGCCCTAATTGTTCGTTTAAAACTCATGTCCGGCCTCAATATTTCTGAAAAAAGACTACCGCAAGATGGCCGCTTTAGCATCCGTATAAAAGGAAAAATGCTAGATATCAGATTATCTACATTACCTGTCACTCATGGCGAATCAGTAGTAATGCGGTTACTTGATCACTCTCAAGGTTTACTAAACCTTAATAAACTGGGTATTCCAAAAGAATTATTAGAGCGTTTTAAATCACACATTAAAAACCCTCACGGACTTATTTTAGTCACAGGCCCCACAGGTAGCGGTAAAACGACAACCTTATACGCAGCATTATCAGAAGTAAATACCCCTGAAACCAAAATAATTACTGCCGAAGACCCTGTAGAATTTAGCCTTCCACGTATTAACCAATCACAAGTTAATGAAAAAATAGGCTTAACTTTTTCCAGCGTACTCCGCTCTGCCTTACGCCAAGACCCTGACGTTATTCTGGTTGGGGAAATGCGTGATACAGAAACAGCAGAAATTGCTATTAGAGCCTCTATTACAGGACATTTAGTTTTCTCAACTTTACATACTAATGGTGCTGTTGAAACGGCTACTCGTTTATTAGATATGGGGGTAGAAGGTTATATTTTAGCCAGTGCCTTACAAGTCATTATTGCCCAAAGACTTGTTCGAAGAATTTGTGAGTATTGCGCCACTGATACAGAAATTGAAGAAGCTCACCAAACTTGGTTGGAAGAGTCTCTACAAGTGAACAGTCAAACTATTAATTTTAAACAAGGACAGGGCTGCCAGCATTGTAACCTAACAGGCTACCGAGGCAGAATTGGTGTCTATGAATTATTAGAAATGCGCCACGAAACACTGGATGCACTACGTCGCAACGACTCTGCAGCATTCACACTGGCAGCAAAAAACACTCCAGGGTTTACCCCCTTTACTGAATGTGCGCTTGAATTTGTTCGCCAAGGCATAACTACCTTAGATGAAGTGATCCGCATTACAGGTTCGGGACGTTAACATGCCCTCTTATGCATACAAAGCACGCAACCAGTTAGGTAAACTTATTGAAGGTTCAATAGAAGCAGAAAATAGTAAAACCGTTGCTAAATTACTAATAACTAGAGACCTAACTCCTATAAGAATACAAGAAAAAATAGTTCAAACCGACTTAATGGAACAATTTAATCAATGGCAAGCACTTAGAGGCTTAAAGCTTGATGATATTATGTTGTTTAGTCGACAAATGTACAGTTTAAGTAAAGCTGGTGTCCCTATTATTAGAGCCATTCACAGCCTAATAAGTTCGACACGAAACCAAGCATTAGCACATGCCCTTACCGATATAACTCATTCTTTGGAAGGGGGACTTTCTCTTAGTCAAGCCATGGGCAAACATCCAAAAGTATTTTCAAATCTTTTCTTAAGTATTATAAATGTAGGTGAAACAACAGGAGGATTAGATCTTGCCTTCCTACAAATGTCTCAATATTTAGAACGCGAAAAAGAGACCCAAAGCCGAATAAAATCAGCATTACGTTACCCAACCATGGTAATTATCGCTATTAGTATAGCTATGGCTATTGTGAATATATATGTTATCCCTGCCTTCAAAGGTGTATTCGATAAAATGGGAGCCGACCTACCCTGGCAAACAAAATTGCTAATGAATGTTTCTGATTTTACAGTAGAATTTTGGCCCTACATTTTAAGCAGTTTAATACTTGGCTATTTAGCGCTACTCAAATATATTGACACTCCAGAAGGCCACCTAAGAAAAGATCAATTACTCCTAAAAATACCCGCAGTAGGTAGTATTATCCACAGAGCTACCATGGAACGTTTTTCTCGTTCCTTTGCCATGATTCTTAGTTCAGGCGTACCTTTAATACAAGGAATTACTATTGTATCTAACGCCATAGGTAATGTTTATATTGGATCAAAATTAGATACCATGCGTATTGGTATAGAAAAAGGAGATAGCATCAGCCGAATGGCCATGAGTATAGGACTATTTCCTCCTTTAGTTATACAAATGATTATGGTGGGAGAAGAGACAGGGAATATCAGCGATATGTTATTAGAAGTTGCCGATTTTTACGAAGCCGAGATTGATGCTGAATTAAAAAACTTAGCGAGCGTGATTGAGCCAATTTTACTGGTTGTTATTGGTTGTATGGTTTTAGTGCTAGCCTTAGGAATTTTCTTACCCATGTGGAATTTATCCAGTGCAATGCACTAAGCTAGTATTGGGCGCAGCGCGCCAAAAAGGCATTCCCACGTAGCACGTGTGAACGAGAGAAAAATAACAAACCCAGCAAACCTAGTTCCCACGCGCCGCGTGGGAACTCATACCAAGCGCGCTGCGCTAAAACCATTCAGTAAAAACAGGCAACAAGCCACTCCCCTGTTCATAATTCCGTGCACTAGAATACCGCCAATGAACTGGCTCATCAACATACCCCCTTTTCACCGGATTATTATGAATATAATCCAATTTTTGCCTAAGAACATCCTCATTCTCAATCATTTGAGGATGATAACCTTCCTCCCATAACTGATAATCCCTATCTGCTTTATGCCTTTTTTTAAACCAAGCCAATTGTTTTAATAAATGTTCTGCCCTGCACTCTTTAAGATAATCAATTAACTTACGTGCTGTAAACGATTTAAACTGCGGAAATTCTTTGGATAGATTTTCGCACTGTATAACAAGATGCAAATGGTTTTCTAAAAT
>CAJVYL010000123.1 GCA_913009265.1 uncultured Methylococcales bacterium | reverse complement strand
TTTTTAGCATTACTCCAATTATCAATGCAAGCTGTTTTCAAACCCAGCTGAGCACAACGAATAGCCGCAACATAACCTGCTGGGCCAGCGCCAATAACAATAACGTCGTAAACAGAACCAGAGCTAGGAGTCGTCATAATGGACCTATATATTAAGTAATAGATGCGCTGGAGATTCTAGGCACTCTTTAACAGTAACTAAAAATTGAACAGCTTCTTTACCATCAACTAAACGATGGTCGTAAGATAAAGCTAGGTACATAATAGGGCGAATTACAATTTCCCCATTTTCTACAACAGCGCGTTCTCGAATAGCATGCATACCTAAAATGGCACATTGCGGTGGATTTAAGATAGGTGTTGAAAGCATCGAGCCAAAAATACCACCATTGGTAATGGTAAATGTTCCACCTGTTAAATCTTCATAACTTAATGAACCATCTTTAGCTTTGGTGCCATAGTCAAAAATACTTTTCTCTATACCTGCAAAGTCGAGTTGATCGGCATCTTTAATAACAGGGACAATAAGACCACGGTCTGTCGATACCGCAATTCCCATATCATAATAGCCATGATAGATAATATCATTACCGTCAATTGAAGCATTGATGGCTGGATATTTCTTAAGTGCTTCTATTGATGCTTTAATAAAGAAAGACATAAAACCTAGTTTTATCTCATGCTTTTGTAGAAAACGGTCTTTATACTGGTTTCTTAAATTGATCACACTTTGCATGTTAACTTCGTTAAACGTAGTTAACATAGCTGCATTTTGTTGGGCTTGTAGTAACCTTTCGGCAACTTTTGCACGTAAACGTGTCATCGGCACACGTTGTTCCGGACGAAAGTTTGATGAAACGGCAGGGCCTGAAACAGGAGCGCTTTGTGTTTCTATTTTAACGGTTTCTACTTGAGTGACTTTTACTTCTTGTTTCTGCTGCTTATCAATATATTCTTGAACATCTGCTTTGGTTAAGCGACCTTTTTTTCCTGAACCAAGAATATCATGAGGATTGATATTGTTTTCTTGTAATATGCGTCTTACAGCAGGGCTTAAAGGCATTTCTTCAGTCACTGATTGATCAGGCTCTTCTGCTTCATCAGCATCAGATTCTGTTTGATCTAGCACTTTTATTTCCAATACAGCTAATACATCGCCTGTAACTACAATAGCTCCGTCTTGTTGAAGGACTTTAGTCAGAATGCCAGATTCTGGAGAGGGAACTTCAAGAACAATTTTATCTGTTTCTAAATCAACCAAGTTCTCGTCTTTATTTACAAAGTCACCTGGTTGTTTGTGCCAAGTTGCAAGTGTTGCATCAGACACTGATTCGGGCAGGCTAGGGACCAGAATTTCTACACTCATGTTAAATTTCCTTCGTTGGCATCGTAAAGAGCTGCTTTAATAACAGCTTTTTGTTGTTCAATATGGACGATATAATTACCTACTGCTGGTGCTGCTGAAGCAGCTCTTCCTGCATAAAAGATAGTGATATCTTTATCGATATTATTATAAAAATGATGTTTTGATTGATACCAGGCACCTTGGTTTTTAGGTTCTTCCTGGCACCAGATAATGTGTTCTACCTTTGGATATTTATCAATTTCAAGTTTAAATTGATCATTAGGAAAAGGGTAGAGTTGTTCAATACGAATAATAGCAACATGCTCTAGTCCGTCATTTCTACGAGCTTCTAATAAATCATAGTAAACTTTCCCTGAGCACATAACTAAACGAGTAACTTGTTTAGGGCTAATGTCATCTTGTTCTGAAATGATAGGGAAAAATTCACCATCAGTCAGATCTTCTAAGGATGATACGGCTAATTTGTGTCTTAATAAACTTTTGGGGCTCATTACAATTAAAGGCTTACGATAAGGCCTTAATAATTGACGCCTTAGTAAATGAAATATTTGCGCGGGCGTTGTAGGAATACAAACTTGAATATTGTGATCGGCACAAAGTTGTAAGTAGCGTTCCAGTCGAGCTGATGAATGCTCTGGGCCTTGGCCTTCAAAACCATGTGGCAAGAGCATAACTAAGCCACTTAATCGTCCCCATTTTGTCTCAGCTGAGCTGATAAATTGATCAATAACAACTTGAGCACCATTAGCAAAATCACCAAATTGAGCTTCCCAAATAACTAGTTTTTCAGGTTCAGTGGAGCTATAGCCAAACTCAAAACCTAGTACACCCGCTTCTGAAAGTAAGGAGTCAAATATTTGTGCACGCCCCTGGTCTTCAGACATGTGTTGAACGGGGAAATAGGTGTCGCCGTTTAATTGGTTATGTAAAGCAATATGACGGTGAGAAAAAGTACCTCGACCAATATCTTGACCAATCAGTCTAATGTCGTGACCTTTTATGACTAAGGTGGCGTAAGCTATATTTTCAGCAAACCCCCAATCAATAGGTAATGCTCCAGCAGACATTTTTGCCCTGTTTTCCATTACTTTTACAACTCTGGGGTGTAATTCAAATTCGGTAGGTAACTGTTGAAGTTTATCGTTACATAAACGAAGATCTTCCATCGATACTTTTGTATTTGATGGAGTATCCCATTCTTGATTGTAAAATTTTCCCCATTGATTAGAGTAAGAATAACTTGAATTACTTAATGTAGGGCGAGAAACAGGATTACCTTGATCTAAAAGTTGCTGGTAATCTTTAACCATTTCCGATGCTGTTTGTTCGGTAATCACAGCTTCGTTGATTAGCTTTTGGGCATATAGTTCACGAACAGAAGGTAAGCTACGAATGGTTTTATACATCATCGGTTGTGTTGTAGCTGGTTCGTCTGCTTCATTGTGACCTAAGCGACGATAACAAATAAGATCAATAAATACATCTTTATTAAATTTCATTCGAAAATCTAAAGCTAGCTGTGTAACAAACATAACAGCTTCTGGATCATCACCATTTACATGGAAAACTGGTGCATGAACCATGGTCGCAACATCAGTACAATACTGTGTTGAACGTGCGTCAAAAGGGTTGCTTGTGGTAAAACCAATTTGGTTGTTAATAACAATATGTATGGTTCCGCCAGTAGAAAAGGCACGAGTCTCAGACATATTAAGCGTTTCCATTACAATGCCTTGGCCTGCAAAAGCAGCATCGCCATGAATTAAAATAGGAATAATGGTGTCAATACTGCCTTTACCTTGACGATCTTGGCGGGCTTTAACAGAACCTTCGACAACAGGATTGATAATTTCAAGATGAGAAGGGTTAAAGGCCAGTGTTAAGTGAACTGGGTCTCCAGGGGTGGTTATATTAGAAGAAAACCCCATATGGTATTTTACATCGCCAGTAATAACACCGGGTGAAGAGGTGTGGGTACCTTCAAATTCACCAAATAATTTTGCAGGGCTTTTACCTAAGATATTAATAAGCACATTTAATCGTCCTCTATGTGCCATTCCAATAACGATTTCTTTAACGTCTATTTGACCCGATTGTTGTACTAATTCATCTAAAACGGGGATTAAACATTCACTGCCTTCTAAAGAAAAACGTTTTTGACCAACGTATTTGCGATGTAAATATTTTTCAATTCCTTCAGCAGCTGTTAATAGCTTTAAAATAGATGATTTTTTTTCTGCTGAGTGTGAAGATAATGTGGGGCGATTACCTTCTAATTGATTTTTAATCCAGCGCTTGGTTTCTGGATCAATAATATGCATATATTCTGTGCCAATACTGCCGCAATAAATCTTTTTAAGCTCAGCAATAATTTTTCTTAACGGCAGTTTATCTACGCCAGTCAGTGACCCGGTATCAAAAATGGTATCCATATCTGGTTCAGACAAACCATAGTAAGCTAATTCTAGGTCGGGAGGTATAGCCGTTTGTTTGCCTAACGGGTTGTTGCTTGCAATTTGATGCCCTCGAACCCTATATTGATTGATTAACCTGGCAACTGAAGATTGCTTCTTGACACTTTCTTCGGTAAAGCCTTGAAGCTTTGCAAGTCTTCCTTGGGTCGAAGTCGCCAGCTTTTGAAACCTGTCTACAATAGGGCTGTGAGCAACTTCATGAGTTGCTTGATCATTTAAGCTATCAAACTTATCCCGCCAGCTTTTTGAAATGGAATCAGGGTTTTCGAGGTATTGTTCATATAAATCTTCAATAAAAACAGCATTACTTCCATAAAGAGCAGATGACTCTTGAAATAGTTTTAGCAGGTTGCTCATGTTGTTCCCGGTATTTCCTTGATGATGGGTAATATACTTCAAACAGAGAATGTATAAGGTATATAGTATGGCTAAAGTGGTATATTAACAAATGAAAAGTATAGTTGAAGTAAAAATACTTGGATTCTGGTTTGCAGAAAGTTAGTAGTGGAAAGTGCCAAATAGGTTTGTACATAACAAAATATATTTATTAAAGAGTAGAGTGATGGAAGATAGTCAGAATAAACTTGTTGTTAAAGTTAAGTACCAAGGTTTAAACAAAGAACAGGGTCAATCAACTGAACCTCAAATGGTGACAGAATGGCATACAGGACGAATAGTAGGCGCTATTATTATATTTCTATTGTTTATAATGTTACCTTTTTATTTGTTTGAGGAGGATGATGATGCTTCTAAGCCAGTTAATGCTATCCCTACAGTCGATAATGAAATATTAGAAAAACAACTACCTAAGAAAATAATAACGTCTGTTGATGTTATTTCTATTCCCTCTGATTCTGCTGTTAAAGAAAATAAAAACAATATTAGTTCTAAGCCGCTAGTTAATATTAAAGAAAATAATATAGAAAAAGAATTAAAAATAGTTCCTGAAATATTATCCAATAAAAATATTGTTAGAGCCGTATTGGCAAAAGGTATTTATGATAAAGAGCCGGTTGGTGATTTAGTGCTACCTCTTGTATTAAACAAGGTTGAAGCCAGTAGAGTTTATTATTTTACGGAAATTATTAATATGAAAGGGCAGTATTTATATCACCAATGGTTAAGGAATGATCAAGAGGTATATAAAAGAAAGATTAGCATACTAGGAAATAGGTGGAGGGCTTCCACAAACAAACTGATAGTTTATTCAAAGGTGGGTAACTGGACTGTTAGACTAGTAAATAAGCAAGGTGTTATTTTAAATGAAATACAATTTGAAGCAATTGAATAGCAATATTAAATATATTTAATATTGGCTGGTGATATAATTTTAATATTATTTTTATTTATTATAAGTTATAGAGGGTAATATGACTGAATATAGCAACCTTTCAGAAAGTGAATTACAAGCGGTTATTGAAAATGCAGAAAATGCATTAAAAGAAAAGAAAACAAAGAAACGCAAGGAAGTGATCGCTCAAATTAAAGAGTTAGCGGCATCAATTGGCGTTAGTGTTTCTATTAATGAGGATTCAGCTGCTGTTGTTAAAGTAGTTAAAAAAGTAGCTGCTAAATACCGTAATCCAGATGATTATTCTCAAACATGGACAGGAAGAGGTGTATCACCAAAATGGATGCAGGCTCTAATTAAAGCTGGCAGAGATAAGTCAGAATTTTTAATATAATTTTTTTAGGCGTTATTAATGACAATTTCCGTAGATATATTAGAAAAAATAGTTCGCGAAGCAGGGTCTGTTGCGATGAGTTATTTTAATAATTTAAATAATGTAGGTGTAGTTAAAAAAAGTCCTAGAGATTTAGTTACTGACGCTGATGTTGCTGTAGAAAAGTTTTTAAAAGAAGCTTTAAATAAAGCATATCCAGAATATGGATTTTGGGGTGAAGAAAGTGGTCAATCGGATAATCAAACTAATCGCTGGATAGTAGATCCCATAGATGGCACACATTCTTTTGCTAAAGGGCAATACTTTTGGTCTATAAGCGTTGCCTTAGAAATTGACGGTGATCTTGTTGCTGGTTCCGTTTTTGCACCTGCTTTAGATGATTTGTATCTTGCGATAAAAGGGCAAGGCGCAACTAAGAATGGTAAAGCTATTTCAGTGTCACCAGAAACAAGTTTGGCTGATTCTATGATTGCTACGGGCTTTGCTTGCTTACGATCTTATTTGGTTGAAAATAATTTAAAACGCTTTTGTAGAATTGCTGAAAAAACAACAGGGCAACGCAGGTTTGGTTCGGCTGCAATGGATTTATGTTTAGTCGCAGATGGACAGGTGGATGCTTTCTGGGAGCAGGAATTAAATTTATATGATGTTGCTGCAGGTGCTTTAATTGCAAAAGAAGCGGGTGGCACTATTACAGACTTTAAAGGAACTGATGGCGTATTTCCTAAACAAATATTAGCAACAAATGGTGGTATCTTTAAAGAGTTGCTGGAATTGATGTAAAGGATTTGTTTGAAGACGATATTAAATAACAGGGTTATATAA
>CAJVYL010000122.1 GCA_913009265.1 uncultured Methylococcales bacterium | reverse complement strand
CCGTTGAGCTTAATTTAAACAAACCGCCTAAAACCAAATCAGCTGATAATAAAGGTAATTCGGGTAATAGAAGACGTAGATCAGGTTCTAATACTAATAACCGAAATGCTAAATCAGGTGGTCGTCAATCTCAGAATAGAGGGAATAGAAAGTAACAAGCTTACATATACAAGAAATATTCACACAAAGCCACAGAGACACAAAGGTAAGAAAACTATTTCTTCTTGGTGTCTCTGTGGCTTTGTGTGAATATAATATCTCTAGCTTTTATTGCAAGTAATTTTAGTATCTACGCTTCTTTTACTTTCAATGGTTTTAGCATTGAAGTACGGCCCACCATAATATCCATTGCTTTTAATAAACGTTTAAAAACTGAATCCTGACGATAAGGAATTCCATGTTTTTTACATACCTCTACTACTTTAGGTTGTACATATTGATATTGGCTTAATGGAATATCAGGCCATAAATGATGTTCTACTTGATAATTTAACCAGCCATAGAAAAAGTCATTAGCATCTGAACCAGTTGGGTAATTTACAGAACCAAGAATCTGACGTAAATAAAATTCCCCACGACCTTTACCTTTTTCTTCAAACATCATTACATCATCTCCAGCATGATTGGGAACAATCACTAAAAATGTATGCATATTGGTAAATGCTTCTGCCATTATCGAATTTAACAATACGTTGGTAGCCGCAACAACACCTAAAGGTAAAAATAATAAAGGCGCTAAAACAAAACGGAAACCAATATAGGGCAATATACTTTCAAACCATAATGCCCGACCTTCTTTAGTAAAAAGACTCCACGCACCAGTTCGAGTAAATTCAGGATCTGCTTCTCTATTTTGTCTTGCCTGACTTATTCTTAATTCTTTGTGTGACCTTGGCGTGTAATATAAAATTTTCCACAATGCAGTAAAGCCTGTGACAATAACAAAACGCATCCACATGGGTGCTTTTGATTGTCTTAGCCATTCCATATTATGTTGTAAATGGTCTGGATCTAATTTTTCACCAAGGTTGTAATGGTGCAAAATATCATGTTCTTGATGCCAAGCATCAGGTGTAATCCAGTCTGGCCAATCTATAAAACGTCTCCAACCTTTAGCAAATTTTTTACTGGTATAAGACTCGGGCACATTTTCAATTTTGTCATAGCCTTTATGCACAATGGGATGTGTCATGTGAGTCCAGCGGGTAAAACTACCCTGACTTATTAATAAGGCTGAAATAGGATTAGGTATAATCCATGCTGTGCCATAACCTAATATTGAACAAACTCTGCCCCAACGCTCCATCTTCTTTAAATGTTTAAAATCATCTTCACCCATCCGTGACAAAACATCTTGATGAATTTCATTAAGATCCTTTGCTAATTGCTCCCTGTCTACATTTTGGTAACTATCTAAACTCAAACTTTTTCCTCCAAGGAACACTTACATTAAACCCTTTATTTTATATTGCCCGCGGGTTTTTAAATTAATTATGACTGCTTTATTTGTTTTATTTTCCCAATACCATCCATGCGATCCAGTAAAAGGGGCTACTAATGTGCCACTAGATTCAACCTGATTACTTTCTTTAAAACTCTTAAAATAACCAGTGGTATTTCCTTGCGGTTCACCATGAAAATCAAAGTATAAAGAAGCTCCATCAGTTTTCCATACAAACTCCAGCTTCTCACCTTTATTAATATGAAATTTATATTCCAGACCTTTTTTGGCTGGAACAGAAATCATTACAGAATCTAACCATTCACTTTTATCTGTCTGCTCGTTAGTTGTTTTATCAACACTAGGACAAGAAACTACGGTAGGTTTTACTTGTTCTTCAACTTCGGGAGCTAATACGGTTAACCCTAGTTTTTCACCCAAGCCTGTTGGGTCAATATTATATTCAGCAGGTAGTACTGCAATCAACAAAATAATCACTGCCAATATAATTGAAGCAATGCATGAAAAAATTAGTGACTTAAGAGATGCTGTCGGTAGGGTATTCATATTAAATAGATGTAAAGTAACCAGTTAATTGAAAGCCTAATAAAACTAAGCCGCCAGTCATTAATAAAGTATTTGTTACTTTTGCAAAAGCAAAGTAACTCTTATATCTGCGCCAAAAACCAAGTAAGGTCAGAATAAAGAGCAAGGCTATAAATTGGCCTATTTCAACCCCAACATTAAAAGCTATCATATTAGTGATTAAACTATCTTGAGGTAGTTCAAAGTCTTGTAATTTTGTGGCTAAACCAAAACCATGAAATAAACCAAAAATTAATACTGCAATTTTTGTATTGGGTTCTTTCCCTAACAACAGCTTAAAGCCACCTAAATTATCAAAACCTTTATAGATAATTGAAAAAGCAATGACAGCATCTATCAAATAAGCATTGATATTAATGTGTGCAAATACACCAAATAATAAGGTAACACTATGCCCCAAAGTAAACAGGCTGACATAGATTAAAATATCACGGCTACGGAAAAGAAAGAAAATCACACCGACTAAAAACAGTAAATGGTCATACCCTGTGACCATATGTTTAGCACCAATGTATAAAAAAGGAACTATTGCAGATCCTTGAGTAGTGGTTAAAAACTGTGCTGTATTGCTATCTACACCATGAGAGAAACCACTCCCACTAAAAAGCATAAGTAATGTAATTAAAAAAACATTCTTGTTAAATGTCATCGCTTTATCTTCAAATCTCATGCTAATAATGAGTTGAAGTATACCTTTTTTTCAGTATCAAAGCGCTATTGGAATTGTAGAGTTTCCAGAGATAATTGAAGTTGCTACCCATGCAGTCACTAAAGCGTAGAAGATTCTAGGGATCCATTCTGTTAATAAGTCATCTTTTAACTCTATATTTTCTTGTGTAATTTTTACTTGATGCAAAATAGTTTTAGCCAATTTTCCACTTTTTTCACCCACTAATAATAATTGCATTGTTTCATAATCAATTTCAGAAATATTGACTAAAGCGTCCGTTAAACTTGCTCCATTTTGAGTGGATAAAATGACAGAATCAAATTTTCTACTTAATAGTGGGTTAGAAATGGTTTTAACTGATTTTTCTAGGGCAGTTGTCATTGGCAACCCAGCCGCTAACATCAAACCTAAACTACGAAAAAACTCATTGATCTGACGTTTGATAATCCATGAAGAGACTAAAGGTAACTTTAATTGTAATGAATAAACTAAATTCTTTAATCCAAGAAACTGAAGTTTCCCCGTTGTTAGCCAAGCAGGTAATTTAATAACCACATAAGTAATTAAGCCTATTTTGCATAAACGACCAATACTCAGAAAAAGATAATCTACTATAGAAATTTCATTTAAAATAAATGCAGGAAGAGGTTGAACAAATAAAGCAATGATCAATGTGATTAAAGGTAAGTAACATTTAGACTTTAGTTTTTTTAAGCGTGATACCTTTTGAGCATAGTATCTAGCAAGTTGTTTATAGATAGCTAAAATATTACCGCTTGCTTCTCCAGCTTGTAATAAACTTTTATCAAACTCACTAAAAATACCTGCTTTATAACCTGAATCTGCTATCGAATTTCCTAACTTAAGGAATCGTTGCATTTGCTGTATTTGGTTGTGAGATTTTAAATGAGTATTCTTGAGTAATTCAACTGCTTCTAATGCTGGGAATCCAGCTTCTTCTAACTTGGAAAGCTGAAGATAAATCTCAGCTTGGGTTTCTATAGAGATTGTTAATTTATAGCTTAGATGTTTTTTAGGGTAGGTCATTTAGAATGTGTAAATTATGGAGTGTTTCAAATATTGTTAATTAACAATAATTATAGTAGTTCTTTACTCCACATTTTTCTCAGCATTCATCAAATCATTTATTTTGGTTTACGCTTAAGTAATTCTTTAAGATTAGTATGTTTAGAGCTTAAAATGCCCAAGGTAAGTTGTCCAACAGAAATCATTGCAATTTTGTTGTCTTCCCCTACAACTACAATTTGCTGAATTTCACCTAAATCTAATGTTTTCTTATTTCTTTGAGCAATAATCATACTTTCTTGCATCATCGCACCTAAAGCATCTGAATCTGTAACTGACCCCGCTTTGGCTAAAAGAAAACCATCATGTGCTGCTACACAACCAGAAATATCATTCAATTTAATGACTGAATCAACTAATGATTGCACATTATCAATAAACTTAGTTCTTATTTTTCTAACATCATCAACCGAATCATCTGAGTTATCTACCCGACAATTATCATAATTTTCTGCAAGCTTATATAACGCTTGTAACTGGGAATCAAACCAATGCATAGTATTTTTAGCTAAAGACAGTTGTAATTTACTAATAGGCAAATATTAAGTATCAAATTTTGTATGACTTCCTTTCTATATCTATGCGTAATTTAAAAATAGTTTTTTTAAGGAAGGTATCGCTTCTTTTAACTCAAACCGTACACGCCCCAATAAAGCATCATCATCTGTCACTATTGATAGCATAAATCCTGATGTAATAGGGGCAAGTAATATATAGCCATCTACATTCTCACAAATCACAATATCTGCAGATCGATGATTTACATGATCAGCCGCTTTAGTTGATGCACCAAATACTATTTGTACAGAAACACCTAAAGCATCTGTATTAATTTCAAAATTACGACGAATATGGGTGACCAATCCATCACTATCAACAATAGCTGCTGCTGTCACGCCCTGTAAGCTCATAAGTTCTTTAAGAATATTATCGATTTCATCGACACTCTTTTTTCGTGAATCTATAGCTGTTACATTACTCATAATAAATCCCTTAATATTAAAATTTTTACACGCATTACTACTCGTTTATACTTTACACACTTTCCCTAAAAAATAGAGGGTTATTTCAAGTTAACATGAATTAAACAAGTATCATCACCTAATGCATTACATTTTGTTTCTTTTGCTTTAACGTTTGTATCAAAAAAAGTTTTAAAAATACCACCCACCATGCCTGCCTCAAAATGACATATAGGCGAGGTTACACCATCAATTCCAGCACAAGAAACACACTCATCAACACGTAACTCAAACACACCTGCTTTCATATCAATAGTTTCAGGTATTAATAAACCAATACTTAATTTCTTACACAGCTGTTCTATTTGACCCACATAAGCTTCAAAGTTTTTATCAGACTGTTCCATAACAGCTTGTCCTAATACTTGACCTAAACCTTGTCCAGAATGATAAACCAATGCAGGGGCACCATCGCCCAACATATCTTCAACATTTGCTCCTAATGCCACCATACGTAATACTTGAAATAACCGAATAGGAATAAGTGGTCCTAAATTTTTACGATTATCAATTTCAAATTCACCTCTAATGATTGAATCCAAAATTTTCTTTTGAGCAATTTGATAATCTGATTTTGGTTGATGAAGCATTATTTAATACCTTTTAAATTTGGTTTTATCGCTACATATATCTATAGGATTAATCCTTAATACAATGCAACTCAACTCGGCGATTTAATTTACGTTCTGATTTTGTAGTATTACTAGCAATAGGCTGATCCATTCCCTTAGAACTTACTATTAGAGTATCTGAATTAACACCTTTACTAACTAAATAACCTTGTATCGCTTTTGCACGATCTAAACCCAGTTGATAATTGAAAGCTGTCGGACCTAAATTACAAGTATGCCCTACAATATTTACTTTATTATCACACTGCTGAACAAAATCAGTCAAACGGCTATCTTCATCTACAATGTTTGATGCTATTATTTTAGAAGAAAATTCAAAAGTATAAGTCAGAGAAGGGGGATTAACTATTGTAGTTGTATGATTTTCTACAGCGACTTGTTTATCAGGTGAATCAACCTCAACAATTAATTTATCAATTTTTACTTCAGTTGAAGAAACAGCATTAGCTTGATTAGCTTTTATATTTTCTTCTATTTGATTAGGTACCGAGCTTAATTCATTAGGCTGAGTATTAGCTAAGTTGTCTTTGACTGAAATATCGTTTTCTAAATGACTTACTGTATCTTTCGATTCAATAGATTGAGTATTATTTAAAGCACTAGTTAAATCAACTTTTGGCTTAGAGGACAAAGGTATTGATTCAGATGTTTGGATACTTTCTACTTCTTTTTTCTGTTCCAACTCAACCGTTGATAAACTTGAATTTACTTTAGTTTTACTACTGCTATAAAAAAAAACCATTAATAAAATAACTAGCAAAATAACAACTATTCCAACCCACTTTAAATACGCAGGAGATGAATCTTGCTCTGCTGGCAAAATACCATCCAAACCATCATTATCAAGAAAACGTGGTGTAGTCATATTTATCTAGGCCAAATTTATGTTAGTTAGTTAATTTATACTCCATAGGGGATGGTTATTCAATGATTTCTATTTATTTTTAAACACTTGGTCAATA
>CAJVYL010000121.1 GCA_913009265.1 uncultured Methylococcales bacterium | reverse complement strand
GGTAATAACCAGGAGTCTCTTTTTTGCATATTTTTATATGTCCACTCGCACAAAACGCCCCGTTAGAAAACGGAGCGTTTTGTTATCTTTTTTACAATTTAACGATAATATTTATCGTAACTATTTATTTCTGTTTCTTAAAGTATTTAAAGAAGTCAGAATCAGGCTCTACAACCAACATATCACCAGGTTGTCTAAATGTTTGTCTATAAGCAATCATACTACGGTAAAAAGTATAAAACTCAATATCTTTACCATAAGTTTTAGCATAGATATCGGCTGCTGTCGCATCACCAGAACCACGAAGCTTCTCTGCATCACGGAAAGCATTAGCCATTATAATTTGACGTTGCTTATCAGCATCAGCTCGTATTCTTTCTGCAGCTTCTTTACCTTGTGATCGGAATTCTCTAGCAACCCTTTCACGCTCTGCTTCCATTCTTCTATAAACAGAAGAACTTACTTCATTAGGTAAATCAATTCGTTTAACTTGTACATCAACAATTTCTATTCCTAATTTAACAGCAATAGGTGTTGATAAGCTAATTAATGCAGTACGAATAACATTACGGTCACTCGATACTAACTGTTTAATTGTACGCTTACTAAACTCACTACGAAAAGCATCTTTGATGATTTGGTCTAAACGGATATTAGCTTGTCTTGTATCACCAGCCACTGCCGTGTAAAAAGTTTTTACATCAGCAATCTTCCATTTAACAAATGAATCAACAATTACATTTTTCTTTTCAGAAGTTAAAAAACGTTCTGGTTTTGAATCCATTGTCAAAATACGTGAATCAAATTTCTTCACGTTATTGATAAAAGGCATTTTAAAGTGCAAGCCTGGTTCAAAATCAGTAGAAATAACTTCACCTAAACGAAACTTAATAGCTCTTTCTGTTTCGGTTACGGTAAACACGCATGAGGAAACAATAAAAAACAAAGCACCTGCTGCTATTAATATTTTATTTTGTCCCATCTTAGCGTCCTCTCACAACACGACCACGATTTGAAGTTCGTGAGCTGTTATTAATACTTGTTTTTTGTGGTGCAACATTTGACCTAGGAACGTTTGCTACATTTGTTGTTCCTGCATTTGCAGTTCTATTGCCTAATTTATCTAAAGGTAAATAAAGCATATTGTTACTTCCTTTAACATCAACCATAACGGTAGAAGTATTACTCAACACATTTTCCATAGACTCAAGATACATTCTTTGTCTAGTGACTACAGGTGCCTTTTTATACTCTGTTAATAGTTGAGAGAAACGACTCACGTCACCTGTTGCTTTAGCAATGATACTTTCTTTATAAGCTTCAGCTTCTTGTGTTTTTCTAGATGCAGCACCACGAGCGACAGGAACAACCTCATTTGAATAGGCTTCTGCTTCGTTTATATAACGTTGCTCATCTTCACGCGCTTTAATCGCATCTTCAAAAGCACCCTGAACTTGCTCAGGTGGCTGTGCATCTTGAAGGTTTACAGTTGTGATTAAAATCCCCGACTCATAGGCATCCATTACCTTTTGAATTTCAGACTGGATTTCAGCAACAATTTCACTTCGTCCTTCTGTTAATACAAAATCCATATCACTATGGCCAATAACGCCACGTTCAGCACTTTCAGTAACTTGCTTCAGTGTTGCTGTTGGGTTAAGTAAGTTAAATACATAATTTTTTGCATCTTTAACTTGGTATTGCACTGCTAGACGAACATCAACGATATTTTCATCTTTTGTTAGCATTAAAGCTTCTCTAGGTACTGAACCAGCACCTTGACGACCACCTGAACGGTAACCTACTTCAATTACTTGAACATTTTGTACATCAACAACCTCAACTTTATCGATTGGTGATGGAAAACGCCAATTCAAACCTGGTTGAGTAGTTGCAGAATAAGCTCCAAAACGTGTTTCTACACCTCGAGTTCCCTCGTCAACAATATAAAAACCGCTTAAACCCCATAGTACAGCAGCACCTGCTGCTAAAAAACCTAGACTTTTAAGAGATCCACCTTCAGCATCACCGCCACCAGAGGAGCCGCCTCCAAAAATACCGCCTAATTTTTCTTGAAATGAACGAATCACTTCATCTAAATCTGGTGGACCATTCTCATCTTTACGGCCACTCCAAGGGTCTTTCTTATCGCCACCGGGCTCATTCCAGGACATCTATTGCTCCAATTGGATTTTATTTAAAATTTATGGCTCCAAAGCCAAAGTCGCATATTCTATCTTAAATCGATAGTTTATGATTAATTAATTAACGCTAATAATGTAATTTATAACTTACAAAACAACTTCTTCTGTTTTAATTTCTTTTAGTAAGCCTAAATGTTTTTTATCAATTTCAATTGATAACTCCCAACCACCAAAATCATCATGTTTTTCTTCAATAATCTTAGCAAAATCAAACAATTTAGCACGTGTGCCACCTTGGTTAGGTTTTAAGTAACACTTTCTTTTAACCTTAGTATTTGAAAATAGTTCCGCTAAAGCCTGAAATAATAATTCTGAACCATCCCCAGTTTCAGCAGAAAGCCAGACTCTTACCGGTTTTCCTTCATCATTTCTATCTATATGAGGCTCTACATCTTCCAGCAAATCTATTTTATTAAAAACTTCTAATTGCGGAATTTCATGGGCATCAATATCTTTTAATACCTGATTAACCTGAAACATTGTGTCTTCACGGTCTTCAGCATTTGAATCAATAACATGTAATAACAAGTCAGCCTCACTGGCTTCTTGTAATGTCGAACGAAAAGCTGCAATTAATTCATGTGGTAAGTGGCGAATAAATCCCACTGTATCAGCAAGAATAATATCTGCACCATTTTCTAGTGAACAACTTCTTAAGGTAGGATCCAATGTTGCAAACAACTGATCAGCAACATAAATATCTGCACCTGTTAAGGTATTAAATAAAGTGGATTTTCCCGCATTGGTATAACCGACTAACGATATCGAAGGTGTTTCAGATTTTTTTCTTTTACCGCGACCTTGACCACGCTGTTTAGCAACCTTTTCTAAACGTCGCTGAATCAGTTTGATTCGATTACTCACTAAACGTCTATCTGACTCTAACTGGGTTTCCCCCGGCCCCCGCATTCCAATACCACCACCTTTTTGACGATCAAGATGCGTCCAGCCACGAATCAATCGTGTAGATAAATGTTTTAGCTGAGCCAATTCAACTTGTAATTTGCCTTCAAAGGTTTTCGCCCTTAAAGCAAAAATATCTAAAATCAAACCATTTCTATCGACTACTCGAACACCTAAAGCATGCTCTAGGTTTCTTTCCTGACTAGGAGATAAAACATGATTAACCAAAACAATATCAGCTTCATGAAAAGCAATTTCAGACTTTATTTCTTCAACCTTTCCACTACCTACAAAAAATTTTGGATCAGGTCTCTGCCTATTTCCTGTGACCACATGCATAGGTTCTGCACCAGCCGTTTTGGCAAGCTCTTTTAATTCATACAAGTCTTCCTGACCTGCTCGTAGCGTTAGATGAACTAATATTGCTCGTTCACCTGAGTCGGGACGATCAAACAAAAAAAACTCCTTCCTTATTCTTCAAAATGCTCATTCTCTCTAGCTAACTTAACTGGTTTTCCAGGCACTATAGTTGATACAGCATGCTTATATACCATTTGATTAACTGTGTTTTTCAACATAATGACGTATTGATCAAATGAATCAACGCGACCTTGTAATTTTATTCCATTTACCAAAAAAATAGAGACAGGTGTATGCTCTTTTCTTAAGGTATTAAGAAAATTATCCTGTAAATTTTGTGCTTTTGACATCCTATTCCCCTCTTATTATTATTCCTATTTCTAACCACTTACTTATCAATATAAATATCGTTTATAAGTAAACCAAGATATTGGGACATTTTATTGTAATTCAAGATAATAAAATCATTTAAGAATTATAATTCATGTTTTATTTTTTTTAATACATTTTCCATTAAATTTGTTTCGGCTGAATCAAATTGTAATGCATCTGTTTCCCTGCGTAACCAAGTGAACTGCCTTTTTGCCAATTGCCTAGTCGCTATAATTCCTTTTTCTATCATAGTATCTAAATCATATTCACCCTCTAAATACGACCAAGTTTGACGATAGCCCACCGCCCTGATTGCTGGTAAATCAACATTTAAATCAGCTCGGTTATATAAAGCCTTAACCTCATCCAGCAAACCTTTTTCTACCATCAAATTGAAACGTTGAGCAATTTTCTCATGCAAAATTTTTCTATTTTCTGGGGCTACAATTAGTTTTATTGTTTTAAACGGTATTGTATTTTGTTGTGCTTCTTTAAAAAACTGAGTGATTGGCTTCCCACTTATTAAATAAACCTCTAATGCCCGCTGTACTCGCTGAGGATCATTAGGGTGAATTCTTTTTGCAGATTCAGGGTCTATAGCATGAAGCCTATCATGCATAGCCTGTTTACCCAGTTCAGAAAAATCAATATCCAGTTTCTTACGTATTTCAGCATCTGCCGCTGGTAACTCAGCTAAGCCGTTAAATAATGAATTAAAATATAGCATAGTGCCCCCCGTCAAGATAGGTATTTTTCCTCGACGATTAATATCAGTCATTAACTCTAATGCTGACTTTCTAAACTGCCCTGTCGAATAAGACTCGGCGGGATCAAGAATATCAATTAAATGATGGGGGATCCCCTGTCTTTCCTCAACAGTTGGTTTTGCAGTACCAATGTCCATACCTTTAAAGACCAAAGCAGAGTCTACGCTGATTATTTCAGCATCTATTTTTTGTGCTAATTGTACTGATAGTGCTGTTTTTCCTGAGGCAGTTGGGCCCATAAGACAAATAGCAGCAGGTAAAGACATATTATTCATTATTGTCCGCGTAAAAAGAACTTATCTAAATCAGACGTACTTAACTCAATCCAAGTAGGGCGGCCATGATTACACTGCCCTATCCTTTCGGTTTGTTCCATATCCCTTAATAATGCATTCATTTCTTCAATGGTTAACTTTCGTTTTGCTCTGACCGAACCATGGCAAGCCATAGTTGCCAATATTTCATTAGATTTATCTAAAACCCTCTGACTCATACCATGAGTAATTATATCGGACAAAATATCACGAATTAAGGCGTCCATATCCTCTCGCCCCAGAAGAGCTGGTGTTGCTCTTAATACTATAGCTTCAGGCCCTGTTCTATTTAATTCAAAACCTAACGCACTGAAAAACTCATGTTCCTGCTCAACTAACTCAGCTTCACTACTGCTAACTTGAATTTTTAAGGGTAATAACAACGGTTGGCTTGGCACTATTCCTTGATGATATTGTTTTTTTAAAGCTTCATAGGTCACACGTTCATGTGCGGCATGCGCATCAACTAAAATAATACCTTTTTCCGTTTCTGTAAGAATATAAATACTATGTAAATGTGCAATTGCATAACCTAAAGGTGGCATTCCTTCTGATTGCTTAACTTCAGCTGTATTATTTAGCTCAACATTTAATTTTGTCTCACTTTTTGGGTACAACTTTGCATAGGATTCAATATTTTCCGCCACATTCATCGGTAATGATGCTTGTGTTGGTGTAAATGATCCTGCGCCTAGTTTACTAACACTACTTTGTATAGATGGAGTTGATACAGGCCGAACCTCAGCTGGTGCCAAAGGAGTGAATTCTTCAACCTTTCTGACTGCATTTTGCTGCTCACCGGGTCTTAACTCTGCCAAAGAACGATGCAATGCTTTAAATAAAAAATCATGAACCAATCTACCTTCACGGAACCTAACTTCTAATTTTGCTGGATGCGCATTTACATCAACTAATGCTGGATCTAATGTTAAATAAAGTACAAAAACTGGGTGTCGCCCATGAAATAACACATCTTGATAAGCTTGTTTTACAGCATGCGTCACTAATCTATCTTTAATCAAACGACCATTTACATAAAAATACTGCATATCCTGCTGGCTACGAGAAAATGTAGGCAAACCAACCCAACCCGATAATTGCAAACCTGATGCTTCAAAATCAATTTTTACTGAATTTTCAATAAAAGCTGAACCACAAATACTAGCAATACGCTTTTCTTGCTCTGTCTCTGATTCTGCTGGCCGAAGATTCATTACCTCTCTTTGATTATGATTTAAACTAAACCCTATATCAAAACGACTTAGCGCCATTTTTTTAATCAAGCTTTCAATATGTGAAAACTCTGTTTTCTCAGTCTTTAAAAATTTACGTCTTGCAGGTGTGTTATAAAACAAATCCCTGACATCAATGGTTGTTCCTGGTGGGTGTGGGTCTGGTTGTGGATTAAAATCAGTTTCTGTTCCATCAGCACTCACTTTCCATGCACATTCAGCATCATCAGTTCTAGAAATAAGGGTTAACCGTGCGACCGAACTAATACTAGGTA
>CAJVYL010000120.1 GCA_913009265.1 uncultured Methylococcales bacterium | reverse complement strand
CAGTTAAAAACCGTTTCCCTGACTCTTGCTGGGGTAGGCCTCAACCCTGGTGTATCTTCAAAAACAAGCTGTCGACTACGCCATTCACCCGCAATAATTCTTAATTTACTTTGTTTAGCCACGTTAAAGGTTCTCGTCTGTAAGCTATTTAATCATCTTAGTTTTGTAGCCTTAATGCAACGAAGTGAAATCAAGGCTTATACTTGTCCCTTGATTACGCTCTACTTCATCAAGGCTACATTCCAATATTGTCTATCAATTAGATTACTACTCCCCACCGACAGTAATTGTATTAATAAACTCTGGTTGCACTCGTCGTTTAAAAGCATCTTTAATCGATTCAACAGTAACCGCGTCAACACGTTGCTGGAATGTATCCAAATAATCCAAAGGCAATTGATAAAAACCAATCATAGAAACATAACTAATTAATTTACTATTGGTATCAAAGCGCATAGCAAAACCACCCGTAATATTTTTCTTAGCTGCTAGTAAAGCCGTTTCTGTTGGCCCCTTTTCAACAAAAGCCGTTAAAGTGTTTTGCATGACTTCTACAGCTTGTGACGTTTGATCATTACGTGTTTGTAGTCCCATAGTAAACGGGCCTTTTCTAAGTAAAGGTGAGAAATAGCTATAAGCACTGTAAGCAAGCCCTCGTTTTTCTCTAACCTCACCAAACAATTGCGATACTAAACCGCTGCCGCCCAAAATATGGTTGCCAACATACAAACTTAAATAATCTTTATCTTTACGATGCATTCCAACCAGCCCAGCTAAAACATGTGTCTGAGTCGATGGAAATTGAATATGCTTGGTCACGCCTTTTTCAGGAACAGGCACTGCTGCAATACTTTCTGGTTTTTCTCCAGCGGCTAAACCTGCAATAAGTGATTGAGCTATTTTCTCTGCATGCTGCCTATCAATATCTCCAACAATAACAACACGTGCATTATTTGCCACATAAAACTGCTTATAGAAGTTTTGTAAATCAGCTACCGCAAAACCAGTGACTGTTTCAACAACACCAGATGACGGATGAGCATAAGGATGATCTTTATATAATACTTTTAAAAATTCAATATTAGCCAAAGCACCAGGTGATTCCTCTCTATGCTTTAATCCAGCTAAAGTTCTACCTTTTTCTCGTTGAAAATCTGCTTCGTTAAAACTAGGTTTAGTTAAAATAGCTTGCATGGTTTGCAAAGCTTTATTCAACAGTTTTTCTTCAGTTAATGATCTTAACGAGACCCAGGCAGTATCTTTAGAAACGCCCGAACCAAGCCTAGCCCCCACACTTTCAAGTCTTTGAGCAATATCATCAGCACTCCACTCAGCAGCCCCCGTATCTAATAATGCAGATGTTAATGCCGCAATACCGTGTTGATAACCATCTCTTGCACTCCCTGCATCAAAAACCACTCGAATATCAACCATAGGTAAACCTTTGGTCTCTACATAAAAGACTGGACTCCCTTGACTTGTTTGCCAAGTTTCAATTTTTGCAGCCGAGAAAACCGAATGACTAAAAACAACTAAAATTAAAGCTATAAATCTAATGTGCATGACGGCCTCCTGCAACCTTACGAACTAATTTCTTTTGATTAAGTGGCTGAGGCTCTAAATAAGCTATATTCAACTTCTCTTCAACTAAATATTTACGTGCAACAGCTCTAACTTGCTCTGCTGTTATTTGGTTTACTTTTTCAACGTATTCATCAACCTTTTCCCAGCCAATGCCAACCGTTTCCAGCATACCTAACTGCATGGCTTGATAAAAATTTGAATCACGCTCATACACAGCACTGGCTAAAACCTGCGCTTTAACACGCTGTAATTCCTGCTCTGAAACTAACTCACGCTGAATGTCATAAACCTGTTGTTTCAGTGCATACTCCAAATCAAACACCGTTTTTCCTTCAGCAGGCGTCGCATCCAACATAAACATCTCTGGTAATCTGGACATCATGCTATATCCAGCACCCGCTGAAACAGCTATTTGCTGCCCTCTAACCAATTTTGAAGCCAATCTTGCGCTACTTCCTCCATCTAAAATACCCGCCAACACTTCTAAAGCATAAGCTTCTGACTCATCTTCTATAGTATTTAAAACAGGTACTTTATAACCCATCAATATATAAGGAAGTTTTGCAGCTAACTTAATGGTCGTTTTACGAACACCATGCTGTTCAATTTCAGTTTGTGGTTTAACAGGTTTAATATCACTTGTTTTTATTCCAGCAAAGTATTTCTCAGCTAACACAAAAACATCATCAGCTTTTACATCACCAACGATTACAAGTGTTGCATTATTGGGTGCATACCAAAGCTCATACCATGCTTGCAAATCATCGACTTGATAATTAGCAATATCAGAAGGCCAGCCAATCACAGGGTTTTTATAGGGGCTATTAGAAAAAGCCATTGCCATAAAGTATTCTTGTGTTTTAGACCGTGGCTTATCATCAGTCCGCATCCTACGTTCTTCTGTAACTACTTCTAACTCTTTTTTAAGCTCAGTTGCATCTAACTGTATATTCCTCATACGATCAGCTTCCAACTCAAAACTGACTTCTAAACGAGACTTTTCCATAGTCTGAAAGTAAGCCGTATAATCTCGGCCGGTAAAAGCATTTTCATTTCCGCCATTCTCAGCAACAATGCGAGAAAATTCTCCAGCAGGGTATTTCTTGGTACCTTTAAACATCATATGTTCAAGCATATGGGAAATACCAGTAATACCACCAGGCTCATAACTCGAACCGACCTTATACCAGATTTGAGAAACAACAACAGGTGAACGGTGGTCTTCTTTCACCAACACCTTTAAACCATTTTTAAATGTCCGCTCATGCACTTTGACACTTGAGCTGTATGCACTGATTGGCAAACAAACTAAAGCTAATAGTATTACCCTGAAAATCATAAATACTCCGTTTTATAAATTGATAGCGCTCAGACTATTTCAATAATGAATAGTTCACTGTATTACTGTATTCTATACGTTATTAAAAGGGTTAGGGCTTTAAGATTAATATGACAAACAAACAAGCAACACTTTCTTGGAAAAACTATCTTGAACTGTGTAAACCTAAAGTGGTTGTCCTGCTTATTTTTACAGCTATTGTCGGCATGTTACTCTCTGTTCCAGGTATGCCCCCTATCGATCTTTTAGTTTATGGGACGATAGGTATCGGACTTGCATCATCCTCAGCTGCAGCTATCAATCACTTTATTGATCAAAAAGCTGATGCAAAAATGGCGAGAACACACAACAGGCCGTTACCGACAGGTGAGTTAAACTCTAAAAAAGTCCTTATTTTTGCAGGTATTATTGGCTTACTTGCAATGATCATTTTAGTTGTATTTGTTAATACCTTAACTGCTGTATTAACCTTTCTATCACTGATTGGTTATGCCATAGTTTATACGGTATATTTAAAACATATGACACCGCTTAATATCGTTATTGGAGGGGCTGCAGGTGCGGCACCGCCAGTTTTAGGCTGGTGTGCAATAACGGGTGAGGCTCACCCTCATGCCCTATTACTTTTCCTGATCATATTCATTTGGACGCCTCCCCATTTCTGGGCTCTAGCCATCGCAAAAAGAGAAGAATATGCCAGTGCCGGCATTCCTATGTTACCGGTTACTCATGGCCCAGAATTTACCCGCTTTCAAATATTGCTTTATACCGTTTTATTATTGATCGTCACTCTGCTTCCTTATTTAACAGGTATGAGTGGATTAATTTATCTTGCCACTGCGATTCTTTTAGGGCTAGGGTTTATTTTTTATGCTTTAAAAATGATGCGTCATACTGATGATAAAACAGCAATGAAAACATTTTTTTACTCCATTAATTATCTAATGCTACTGTTTGCTGCTTTATTAATTGACCATTACTTTTTATTCACTTTTTCTTCATGAATACACAACAAGAACACCCTTTTGCTGAATTTGTAAAAATACTAGGTAAAGGAAAAAAAGGCTCTCGTCCTCTGACTCAAGACGAAGCTTATAGAGCAATGTCGATGATATTAGCCGACCAAGTTGAACCTATTCAACTGGGTGCATTTTTAATGTTGATGCGCGTTAAGGAAGAAACACCAGAAGAATTAGCAGGTTTTGTACAAGCTGCTCGTGAATCATTCAAAATCCCAACACATACGGTTCAGGTTGATTTAGATTGGTCTTCCTATGCGGGAAAAAGACGTCATTTACCATGGTTTTTACTTTCAACCTTATTATTGGCAGAAAATAATATTCGTGTTTTTATGCATGGTGCAGGCGGCCATACAGAAGGACGAATCTACACTCACAATGTTTTAAAACACTTAAACCTTCAAGCCGCTACAAGTATTGAAGAGTCACTAAATCAAATTTCACAAAGTAACTTTAGCTATCTATCTTTAGAGCATTTCTGCCCTAAATTATTTGAAATGATTAACCTTCGTCCATTAATGGGCTTACGTTCCCCCGTACACACTTTAGTTAGATTACTTAACCCTTTATCAGCATCACATGCTATTCAAGGAATATTTCACCCTAGCTATCGACAGGTACATCAAAAAGCGGCCTTACTTTTAAATCACTCCAGTATGGCAGTATTAAAAGGGGAAGGTGGAGAGACAGAAAGAAACCCAGATATGGATTGCCTTGTTCAATCTGTACAGGGAACTGAATTAATTGATGAACAATGGCCCGCACTTTTTGCTCGCCGTCATGTCAAATCAGAAAACCTTGACCCTCAACAACTCGCTCAATTATGGCAAGGCGAAATATCTGATGAATTTGCAGAAGCAACGATCATTGGAACCGCAGCCGTAGCTTTAAAACTAATAGGTAAAGCTGACTCACAAAAACAAGCACATGAGTTAGCAACACATTATTGGTCAAACCGATCAACTCTATAATTTTAAAAAAATCGTGACTGAAATAGACGAAGAAGAAAGCGAAATTATTTGTGACTGTACAGGAACAACTAAAGAAAAGGTTATATCCCTAGTTAAACAAAAAGCTGATTTAGATAAAATATCCAGTGCAACAGGTGCTACAACAGGTTGTGGTTCTTGCGATGTTGATATTGTTAATTTGATTGAAGAGCATGGTGATTCTGCTCAATCTGATTAAATTTAGTTATGCATGAAGAGCTACCCAAGAATAATTAACAACCTGACCAGGTTTTATTCTCAAGTAGCTTTAAAACAATTTAAATAAAGATAAATTTACAATTAATCATCATCTGAATGTTTATGTCCATGCTTATGCTTAGATTTCATACCTAAATACATATTAATTTCTTCAACAGAAGGCATTACCTCTACAATCTCTCCATCATCACAATTTTCTGGAAGATCTGAAGTTCGAACAATAGTTGCATAAGCTGCATATGTATCTGTTACACGCGTTTTAGCATCACCCATCCCATAAACACTATCCGCTGTTTTAATCCAAGCTGTTTTGTATCCATCTTTACAATATTGCACAGTCGGAAAATACATTTTTATTTTTGCTACACAACTTTCCATATCAATTTTTGGAAAGCCTGTTTTAAACTCAAGATTTTCATAATGATCATTATCTATTTTTCCATGCATCCATTTTAAAGCACGCACATCTTCAACTTTTTCACCATGACTGTAAAAGGATTCTACTGGACCTTTTACCACCTTAGTCTTCTTAAAAATAGCACTTGCACGCTGTTTAATTCCCATAACAGCATTTGCACCATACATATTCCCACTACGATCTGCTGTATAAGTTCCAGGAACATTCATACCATTAGGCATTAACAAAGCAACACCCGTTGTTGGAAAATGCTCACCTTCAGCATTTGAACAGTCATGTGAAATATTTACATCGATAAATGCACTTCCACCTTCTTTATATTCCCTTGACCCATTACCAACTACAACAGCATCTTCTTGAGCGATATTTAAATGTGCCATTGCAGCACCGCTAGAAGTAGCCAATATACAAACTGCAGATAATTTAATTAATTGATTTTTTAGCATGATGATCCTTTTTTAAAGCAAGTTAGTAATCTTAATTAGACTAATTTATATCCTGATAAATTAGCCGAAATGTTATGGTTAAAAACAACAAATCCTTTCAAAATCACTGCAAATAAACATCCATATTTATCTACAACAATATTTCCATAAACCATACAAGCTATAAAGCAAAACCTAAGCCAACTTTATAAACAAATCAAAACACATATAAACAATTGTTTTTATTACACTTTAATAACATACATTAGAATAGATTAAAAAATACCCTAAAAAACATACCGAGGTATATGCCATATTTATCTAGCCATATAACGCAAACACACCTCATTCTTATTTAGAATTAATTTATATCCATTTTCGCTAAAAATAGCAAAACAAAGTTTTCATTTAATTTCCCATTATCTTATTTCTATTTTCCCTTTCCTTTAGGCAAAAAAAAACCCAACACGGTGAGGTGTTGGGTTTTTTAAATAAAAGCTTGGCAATTCCCT
>CAJVYL010000119.1 GCA_913009265.1 uncultured Methylococcales bacterium | reverse complement strand
CGCGCCTTGTCACCCAAACCACCCGCCCAAGCATCGCTACAATCGGCTAAACCATCTAAGTGTAAGCCACCAGTGATGGCAACCCAGAGGCTAAGTATTAGGGCGGCATTTAATGCGTTATTGTTTGGCGGCAGGCTATTTGCCGTTACTAGCAGTAAGACACCGATTAATAATCCGATAACAGGATAAAACAGGACCGATTGCCCTAAACGCTGATTTGAATAATTAATGGAGACATTAATGGGAATACGCGTTAAAAATTGTAGGGCAATGATAAAAGAGGTGAGCATTAAACATTTTTCCTAAATAGATAAGCCTCATCATACCTTGTAACGCTTTGTTTCATGATTTTTAATACTTAACTTAATGTGAATTTAAGTAAGACTGCGTAACATTAGTTAAATAAATTATCCTTTAGCACACTTTCTGTACCTGTATAGTTTCAACAGTCGAAAGAGATAAGGAAATGGTGTGAGATTATATCAAGCATCAAGAGAGTGAAGATAAGCGAATAGAGGAACTTGACTACTCGAAGATCAACTAAACATATAAGCGGTATTATGATAGATTAAAAAATTTAGGTTAACGAATAAGTTTTCAGCTTCATTCATATTAATGATGAAAAGTTCTAGCACTATTATCCTAATTTTCAGCGTATGCAAGCGATGCTAAATCTAGATAAAGCTATTATTTTTGAAAATATTTTGTGTATGAAAAAACCAGACCTACAAACATCAAATATACATAAGTGGATAATATGTCAAAAAGAGCGCGCGATAATAAACCACATCTGTTAACGAGCACACAAGAGGCTATGGTGCTTCGCTCCCTATCTACACGGGAAGGCGGCCATTATATACAACAAATTGTAATAACCCTACCAAATGATTTTCGTAAAGAGGATATGCAAAAATCTTGGGATAATGTTGCTGCCCGGCACGAGGTGTTAAGGTCCTATTATAATTGGCAAGATAACAACGTTCTAATACAGTTTTTTTCTCAGCCCATCAACTCTCCAATACACATTTTATCCCTTTCAGGTTTAACAAAAAAACAACGAGACAGCGAACTCAAACAATACCTAAAAAAAGATCGAAGAACTGGTTTCAACCTATTTTCCCCTCCCTTATGGCATTTTACCGTACTCAACTGGAGATCAGGGGAGCACATAGGAATTTGGTCTTTCCATCATGCTTTACTGGATGGCCGTTCCCATCACCAGGTTTTAGAGGAAGTTATACTTCAGTATGAATCTTTGAAGGACTCAAATTTTATAGAACCCCCACTACTACCCCTATTTTCAAGCTTCTTAGACTGGCAAGCTAAACAGCCGACACTATCTACACAGAAACATTGGAAGAAAAAATTTGATGGTTTCTTATCAGCCTCATTTTTACCGAGCTTAGCAATAGACCCGTACTCAATGAAGGATGGTTCTTTCCATGATATGAAGGAGGTTACCTTCACTGAGACAGAGACTCAGAACCTGAAAAATACAGCAGAGCGGCATGGTGTAACACTCAATAATTTAATACAAGCAAGCTTATCATTAGCTTTAAGCCGATATAACAATAGGCAAGATGTCACCTTTGGCGTAACTCGCGCCGGTCGTTATTGGGACGATAAAAATAGTACTAATACCGTTGGCATGTTTATTCATACCATACCATTCAGAGTTAATACTCACCCGATTCAAAACCTAAGAGATTGGTTGAAAATTTTACGAAAACAGCAAATGGAAGTACGCGGCCATGAATTTGTTTCAGTAAGTCAGATCCGGCAATGGACGAAGATACCATCTGAAATTCCTTTATGGAATATCATTCTCGTGTACGAAAATAAAGGGTTTGATGAATGGTCTCTCAAACCAGAATATACAGCTCAAACTCATGAAAAAACAGACCAAACTACACTTGCGGCTTACGTAGGCCATCAATTAACTCTCACACTAGAGTTTTCACTTAATGTACATACGTCTGATCAGATTCGTATTGTGTTGAATCAGCTCAGAGCACTGCTACTATCCATAATGGAAGCAACTCCAGATTGTCTATTAGAAAATTTAACAATGCAGTCTTCGTCAGAGCATGAGAAAACCCTTAGTTTTGCATGCGGAAAAAAGAGTCCACTGCATAAAAATTTATTACTACAGCAACTTGAAGAACAAGCTCTTAAAGTATCTGGTGCAATTGCGGTAAAGTTTGGGGAAATCCAATTGTCGTATAAAACGCTACATAGTCATGCCAATCAACTTGCGCGACACTTACTGACATTTGTTAATAAAAATGACCGTGTATGCGTATTTCTTGATCGTTCACCCGAACAGATTATTGTTTGGTTAGCTTTATTGAAAGCTGGTATCGCTTACGCCCCAGTAGATGTGGCTAGCCCTAAAGAGCGATTAATATTCCAGCTTCAAGATTTAGACCCTACCGCCATTTTAACTCAGGAAAGCCTTCAAAATTTTATTCCAAAGGGGTATAAAGTTATTTGCGTGGATACAGCTCGTGAACAAGCAATAACAGCAAGTCTATCTGACAAACATTTAGATACTGTTATAAATGGCAATTCTCCTGCCTGCTTTTTATCGACCAGCGGCTCAACAGGCTACCCAAAATACAGCATGCTCTCATTTGATAATTTAAACTTTTTGGTGAGGACATTTAATTCAGCTTTCGATATCGACCAGAGAGACAATGTACTTCAACTCTCCGACAATATCTTTGATTTTGCTTTGGGGGAAACTATTTTGGCCTTATCCTCAGGTGCAACCCTCGTAATGGGTAAATGGTCTGAAATCAAACCGGGTCCAGCTCTATGTCAATTCATAAAAGAACAACATATCAACGTACTTTGCTCAACCCCCTCAGCTTTACGAGTTACTCCACTGCCACTAGCTGCAGACTTGAAGTTAATCTTGTGTGGAGGAGAGCCATTAACTAATGATCTTGTGGCAGATTGGCGACGTATAGCACCCTTAATAAATGTTTATGGACCAAGTGAGTGTGCATTCTGGGTGACGTACGATAAATGTGATTTTGGAAATGGGTATCAAACTGTCGGTAAACCTGTAGAAAACGGCTGTATTTATGTTTTAAATTCAAATTTATCTCCACAGCCAATAGGGGTACCAGGTGAAATATATATAGGAGGAGCTGGTGTTGGATTAGGCTATTGGAATCGCCCAGAAAAAACTAATCAACATTTTCTACCGGATCCATTTTCAAATAATGTAAACGCACGCATGTACCGCTCTGGCGACTTAGCTCGTTGGCTCGACGATGGCAGACTGGAAATTCTAAGGCGTATTGATTACCAAATTAAATTCAAAGGAATTCGATTGGAGCTTAATGAGATTGAAACTGTATTAGAAAGGCATCCTCAAATTTCTCAAGCCGTCGTGATGAAGCACAAAGATACATTAATAGCCTGGTTATTAACAAATGAGTTAATGTCATCAATTACTGAATTGGAGACTTGGCTAGTACCTTATTTACCTTTAATGCTTATTCCTGCTGAGTTTTATTTCTTATCAGATTACCCTAAAACAGGCTCTGGTAAAATTGATCGCCCCAAACTTCTATCTAAAATGAAGGAAACAATAAACGCTAAGATTCCAAAGCCTAGTTTTGGTGCAACTATACCGTTTCTTTTTGAGGAATCTGTAGTTGATTTATTTTTAAATCAAGCAAAAAAAAGAACTCATTCATATGCTATTAAAACAGAAACCCATCAAATAACTTATGGTGAACTTGAGCTTAATAGTAAGCAGGTATCAAAAGAACTTTTACAGCATGATTTGAAAGTTGAAAATCTTGTCTTCATTTTTTTGCCAGCTTCCATAGAATTTATCTCAGCACTAATAGGTACATTAATAGCGGGAGGGACTTATGTACCTATAGACCCAGAAATTCCAAATTCTCGCCTTAATCTTTTACTGAAAAATAGTGGGTGCCGGTTTGTAGTGACCGATATAGAAGGCATGAATCGGATAGATTTATTACAAGTAAAAGTCATAGATATTAATGAAATCCTTGCAAAGAACACAGTAGATTTCTCATGCCTTAGACCAATTAAAATCTCCTCAGAAAATAGAGCTTATGTTATTTACACTTCAGGTTCAATGGGGGAACCTAAAGGGGTTGAAATTGAACATTGTTCTCTAACAAACTTAGTTAATCACTACAAAAATCTCTTAAAATTAAAGCCTGGGGATCGCGCAACAATGCTTGCTAATATTTCTTTTGATGCATCAATGGCAGATATTTGGCCTACATTATGTACAGGTGGTGAGTTATTGATTCCACCAATGGGTTACATAAAAAAACCAGCCATTTTAATAAACTGGATAACATCAGAAAAAATAACATGGACTTTTATACCGACTGGTCTAGTGGAAATTTTATTCGATCAAACTTGGCCAATGAAATTATCATTGCGTTATTTATTAACAGGAGGTGATCGGCTTTTAACTCGACCACCGCCCGGCTTTCCAGTTGTAGTGCTAAATACTTATGGCCCCACTGAAAATACAGTTGATAGTACTTGGTCTGAAGTGGCTCAACAGAGTGATGATTTAAGTTTACCGCCGATAGGTCGGCCAATAAGTAATGTAAACACTTATATTTTAAATGATAACTTAAAGCCAGTAAATAAAGGGGAAGAGGGCCAGCTTTACTTAGGTGGGGAGCAAATCGCGAGAGGTTATTTAGGAATGCCGGAACTTACGGCAATGTATTTCACCCCAGATCCTTTTGTTAATAAAATTGGTGCTCGTATGTATCGGACAGGAGACTGCGTGCGCTGGCTAGATAATGAGGAGTTGGAGTTCATTGGGCGTCAGGATGAGCAAGTTCAAATTCGTGGAAAGCGAGTTGAATTAGGAGAAATGGAAGCTACATTGACTAGGCACCCCATAGTAAAATATGCCTGTTGTCTTCCTAAAAAAAGAAACATGAGAGTTGAAAATATCACAGCTCATATCGTCTTACGAGATATTATTGATGATCAGGTCAGTACATTGCAGCTCTACCTTCAGTCCCAATTACCTAGCTATATGGTGCCAACCATCTTTGAGTTCCATGATTATTTGCCATTAACACCTTCTGGAAAGATTGACCGTAAAACACTAGATAAGTCATCTGATAACGATGAAAAAAACATGCAAAACAGCCAAGTATTACATGGACTAGAGCTGCATTTATTCAATCTATGGCACGAGCTTCTCCCTGCTGCGAAAAATGCTCCTTCTGATGCAACCTTTTCCTCATTAGGAGGAGACTCATTGACAGCTATAAGACTTCAGGTAGGCATTGAAACAATCACCAAGAAACAAATAGAGCTTTCAACTCTTCTCTTACAGTCAACCTTCCCGAGATTATACTTAGCAGTGAAAAAACGTTTAAATAAAAATGAATTTCAATCTATTGTTGTTCTACAAAAAATGGGGGATCGTCCTCCCTTATTCTGTCTTTATGGTAGCTTTGGTGATGTTGATCTATATTTAAATCTAGTCGATGCATTAGGGAGTGATCAGCCTGTTTACGGTATTAGATCGCCAGCCCTTGATGATATATCAAAAACACCTGATTCAATTGAGGCAGCAGCGAATGAGGCTTTAGCCTTAATAAGGCAAGTTCAACCAGAAGGGGCGCCTGCTATACTTGGTTTTTCATGGGCAGGGATTCTTGCTTTTGAAATTGCTCGTCAACTATCAAAAAAACAAGAGGAGCCTGGTTTTACTGGACTTATTGGAACATCTTGCCCACTTGAACTAAACAGCTTGTATCTCCAGTCAGTACATTTTATTAAATCATCTATCCAATGGGGCTGGAATCTAATCCTGAATCGTCAGCTTCGTCTTAAATATTTGCCCCAATGGCAAGAGGTTTCTGCTGAAATAAAGCAGAGCCAAAAGAAAAATAACATGCCTAAGTGGGCTAGAACACAACTCTCCCAGGAATTAATCACAATTGCCAGGAAATATAACCCAGATAAAGATACAGAGATAAAATTAGATTTGTTTCGCGAACAAGAATCAATACACCCTTATCCGCACCCTTTACGTACATGGGATAAGCGTTTTTTGCCTGATGGAGGTTGGGAGTACTGGGCTAGCTATCCGCCCCAAGTGCATAGAATTATAGGTAGTCATAATTCTATCCTTAAACCGCCGTATGTTTCAGGACTCGCAAGTGCAATTCGTAATTCGATGAATAACCAGATATAAATAATGCATCTAGACCTGTTCGGCTTTATTAGCGCGCAAAACGGGGCAGGTCTTTGGGTTGTGATTCAAAGTCAGATAGTATAAAGCTAAAATATTCAGCAAGGTGGCTCTTTTAAATTTTAAGTGGGTAAACAGTTTTTATTCACCGTTGAAATTCAAAGATAAATCTATATTCTTAGTTTTTTCTGACAAAAAATAAGCTCATTATGTCGAGAAAAATGTTTACTGATGAGTTATGGCTAAAACTAAAAACTGTCATGTTGGATCTGGGCATCTATGACAAACCACTCCTT
>CAJVYL010000118.1 GCA_913009265.1 uncultured Methylococcales bacterium | reverse complement strand
GTCCATGATGTTGCAAAAAATGCAAGTCAAGCTGCAGAAGAAGCCAAGCAGGGTGATCAAGAAACTCAAGCGGGTGGGCATGTTATTGAAAGCTCTATTGAAGCAATCAATCAGCTAAATGGTAATATTTCTTCAGCGGCTCAAACTGTGGCGACTTTAGAGCATGATGGTCAGTCAATTGGTTCTGTACTTGATGTTATTAGAGGGATTGCTGAGCAAACTAATTTGTTAGCGCTTAATGCCGCTATTGAGGCTGCGAGGGCTGGAGAGCAAGGTCGAGGGTTTGCTGTAGTGGCTGATGAAGTAAGAACACTTGCAAGCAGAACTCAAGATTCAACCGCTGAAATTCAAACAATGATAGAAAAACTTCAGCATGGTACTAAAGACAGTGCTCATGCAATGGACGCAAGTGTTAAGTTGGCTGAAGAGGCTGTGGATAGAGCGAATGGTGGTACGGATGCCTTGCATAAAATTACTAATGCTATTGGGAAAATTGATGATATGGCTGCACAAATTGCCAGTGCTTCAGAAGAGCAATCGGCAGTAGCAGAAGAAATAAATAGGAATATCACCGCTATTAGTGATTCAGCAAGAGATACGGTTACAGCAAGTACAGAGTCTTCTCATGCAGGTGAAGAAATGGCTACCTTAGCTTCAGAGCTAAGCGGTATTGTTAATCAATTTAAAATATAAGCCCAGAACTAGTAAGAGGCTTGCTATCAAAGTATTAGTATTTGAATATATAACCGGTGGCGGCCTGTCTCAAGAAGAGATACCTGCATCATTAGCTAAAGAGGGAATGCTAATGATGCAGGCTATTATTGATGAGCTTACTGATAATGCGTCAATTGTAATAACCGTGTTAGTAGATTATCGGTTTAAAAATATTCAATTAGCAAGTAATGTAAATATTGTTTTTGTTCATGAGCATCAATGTGTTTATCAGTTGCTACCCAGTTTATTAGATATTGTTGATTTTATTTGGCCTGTTGCTCCAGAAATGGATGGAGAGTTAGTAAAATTAACTCAGTTAATTGAGAAAAAAGATGTAGTTTTACTTAATTCGTCATCAGCGGCGATTACTGTTTGCAGTGATAAACTAGTCACAAGTAACACCCTAAAAGAAGCGGGGCTTGATGTTATTGAAAGTATGCAATGGGATCAATTTTCGCAGAATTATCCTGCACCATGGGTGATTAAGTCAAAGTATGGTGTTGGCTGTCTAGATAATTATTTTATTGCTAATAAAGAGCAGCTAATTAAAATAACTAAGCGGATTGATAACAAAAAGGACTATGTTATTCAGCCTTATATTAAGGGTAAAGTATTAAGTTTATCTTGTTTGTTTAAACAGGGAAAAGCATGGTTGCTATGTTGTAATAAACAGGATGTTGTTATCAATAAAGGACAGTTTGAGTTAAAAGCTTGTATTGTTAATATAAGTGATGATAACAATGATCTTTATCAAAAAATTATTGATCAAGTTGCAAGTAGTATTCCTGGTTTATTTGCTTATGTAGGGATTGATATAATCCTGACTGAAAATAACGTCCCGATGATTTTAGAGATCAATCCTCGCCTTACAACTTCTTATGTAGGGATTAATCAAGCTATTGGCTATAATGTAGCTAATGCTGTTATTGAAATGACACAAAACGACCCCATTATTAGAAAAACAGCTAATAAACATATTTCGGTATCAATATAGCGGGGCGAAATATGATTTACATCTATCACTTCTAATCATCAATTTTAAATAAAAGGAAACTTAATGCCGCAATGCATTATTGGCTGGGATATTGGGGGCGCGCATGTAAAAGCGGCTGTACTTGATTCCAATGGTTCGGTTTTAAATGTGTTTCAAAGTCCTTGTCCGTTATGGCAGGGTATAGAGTATTTAAATCAAGCTGTAGAAGATATACTCCAGAAAACCCCAGATAGTAATTACAAACATGTAATTACTATGACAGGGGAGTTGGTTGATCTTTTTGAAAATAGAGATCAGGGCGTTGCAGAAATCATCAAAGCAATGCGAGAATATTTATCAGGGCAGGAGCTTATTGTTTATGCTGGTTTAAATGGTTTTTTAAAACCTAGTGTGATTTCAGATAAACATTATGAATCTATTGCATCAGCAAATTGGCTGGCAAGCGCTTCTTTCGCTGCGAGTAAACTAGATGCAGGGCTTTTTATTGATATAGGCAGTACTACCACAGATATTTTGGTTTTAAAGGCTAGTAAAGTACACGCTATTGGTTTGACTGATTTTGATCGTATGGTTTCAGATGAATTGGTCTATACAGGTATTATTAGAACAGCTGTAATGGCTGTTGCTCAATCAGCTTGTTTTAAAGGGAACAATATGGGGCTGATGGCTGAATATTTTGCCACTATGGCCGATGTTTATCGCTTAACAGCAGAGCTTAATGAAGCACATGATCAAACTGACACAGCAGATGGCGCTGAAAAAACTATTTTAGCAAGTGCAAAAAGACTATCTAGAATGACTGGTTACGAATATTTAGATGAAGACCTATCATTATGGAAACAATTTGCCGAAAACATTAAAACTCAACAAAAAAACAAAATAAAGCAGGCTTGTGAAAAGCACCTTTCTCGAAATTTACTTTCGAATAAAGATTGTTTTATAGGTGCGGGCGTAGGTCGTTTTTTGGTCAAGCAACTTGCTGATGATTTAGGGTATCCGTATATAGATTTTTCTGAATTAATTGAACAAAAAGTCAAGGGTTTAGAAATTGATACCGCTGATTGCGCTCCAGCAGTTGCTGTGGCTTTACTTTATTCTAAGCTAAGTATTTAACAAGCTATAAAATAAATAGTTTTAATTTATGGCTGTGATATAAAATATATTAACAGCACATTAAAATTACGAGACAAATATGATTACAGCGAAAGAGGAAGTGAGGACGCTCCTTGACCAATTGCCAGATGAATGTGCGCTGGAAGATATTCAATACCATCTTTATGTTGTTGAAAAAATACAGAGAGGTATTTCTAGGGCTGATGCTGAAAGGTGTTTGAACCAAGATGAAGTGGAAAAAAAATTTAGCAAATGGACTACCTAATAAGATGGTCAGCTGAAGCAATAGAAGACCTTGAATCAATTGCCGAGTATATTGCTAGAGATTCAGAATTCTATGCTCGCTCTGTTGTTTCTAAAGTGCTAGCCGTGTCACGAAAAATACCAGAGCAACCCATGATAGGACGAATTGTGCCTGAAATTGGTGAAAAAGAAATAAGGGAACGTTTTGTATACAGCTATAGATTGATATATAGAATTCAAAATAGCACTATTACTATAGTAGCGATTATTCATGGAAAAAGATTACTTGAAGATGTTTCAGAAAGGTTTGAGTAGTTTTTTTACTTAGTTGTTGATGTTTTGTGAAAGTAGCCTGATGCTTTATCGTACTTTTTACACTACAGCTGAAAGAGAAAATTATTCCGGAAACAAAGCCTGTGACAACCTTTTAATTTTTATAAATTAACTATATGGCGATAGAACCGTCAATAGATATTCCAGGGTTAGTTAGCAAATAAGAAATAATAAGAAACATTGTTCTTGCTAAAATTAGAGCAGTTTAAGGTCATATTTATGGCTCGTGATAATAAAATACTTTTAAATGACGATAGCAATACAACAAAAACATTCTCTCCCTTATTTTGAAGATAGTGCTCTATTATTTTCACCTATAGCTGATCAATCTTGGGCTATTTTTTTGGATAGCGGTTTCCCATATAGTGACCAAGGGCGTTACGATATTATTGCTTGTAACCCTGATATTACTTTGCAAACTCATGCTGATAAAACTGAAATTTCAAAACAAGGGAAACTGAGTTACTCAGATGAAGACCCTTTCTTAATATTGAAACAACAGTTAAAAAATGGGTTTCAAGCAATTGATGGCCTCCCTTTTAATGGTGGTGCTTTAGGATATTTCTCCTATGATTTAGCTAGAAGGTTAGAAAACTTACCTGTTATTGCAAAGGATGAAGAAAATATTGCCGAAATGGCAGTAGGGATTTATTCATGGGCAGTTATTGTTGATCATATTGAAAAACAAAGTTGGTTGGTGGGTAATGGAACCGAGACAAATAACTGGCAATCTTTGATTGATCAATTTAGTAGCATTGGGGAACTAGGTGATGAGCTAGCTTTTGTTGTTGGCAAGCAGCCTCAGTCAAATATGGATAAGCAATATTACCAACAATCATTTGAAGCAATAAAAGCTTATTTGACAGAAGGTGATAGTTATCAGGTTAATTTAGCTCAACGTTTTAGCAGTCCATGTTCAGGGAATTCCTGGGTAGCATATAAAGCCTTAAGGGAAATTAATGCGGCTCCTTTTAGCGCTTATGTTAACTTTCCTGAAGTACGTATTTTAAGTTCATCACCTGAACGGTTTCTAAAAGTCCATCATGGTGAGGTAGAAACTAAGCCAATAAAAGGTACTCGCCCAAGACATTCTGAAAAAGTAGAGGATGATGATCAAAAGCTAGCTTTATCAAACAGTAAAAAAGATCGTGCAGAAAATGTGATGATTGTTGATTTATTGAGAAATGATATCAGTAAAAATTGCAAAGAAGGTTCAGTCAAAGTGCCTAAGTTATTTGATGTTGAAAGTTTTGCTACCGTTCATCATTTAGTTAGTACTGTAAAAGGTGAGCTTGCTGATGGACAGCATGCTGTTGATTTATTAAGAAACTGTTTTCCTGGTGGATCAATTACTGGTGCACCTAAAATTCGTTCCATGGAAATTATTGAAGAATTAGAGCCTAATAGACGAGGTATTTATTGTGGATCTATTGGGTATATTGGCTTTGATGGCAATATGGATACCAATATTGCTATACGAACCTTAGTACATTCAGAAGATACCATTCGTTTTTGGGCGGGTGGAGGTATTGTGAATGATTCTGTAATGGAAGATGAATATCAAGAAAGTTTTGATAAAGCGGCTGCTTTATTAAGCTTATTAGATCAATTTAACATTCATGAGGGTCATTAAACTCGGTGGTAGTTTAATGAATGATGTTGAATCTTTAACTCAGTGTTTAAATACGATTGAACAAAAAGTAAAAGATAAGGTCGTTATTGTGCCTGGTGGAGGGTTATTTGCAGACCAGGTTCGTTTGGCACAGAAACAATGGCAATTTAATGATGAAATAGCACATGAAATGGCTATTTTAGCCATGCAACAGATGGCTTTATTATTTAAAAGTATTAAACCTAACTTTTTAGTTTCTAATACTGTTTCAACAAAGTTTGATAATAAGGTTGTTATTTGGTCTCCTGATATTAAACAGCTTAATCAAGATGGTATTGAAGCTAGTTGGGATATTACCTCAGATAGTTTGGCTGCATGGTTAGCAAAAAAAATACAGGCTGATGAATTGATTTTAGTTAAATCGGCTGATGTACCAGAAAAAATGACAATTAATCAAATGCAAAAACAGGGGCTTGTTGATAAGGCATTTGAACAATTTACCCATAAATCAAGCTATAACATCGCTTTACTTAACAAATACAGTTTTAATGAATACACCTTTATTTAATCAGCTGCTTACATTCGTCAAAAAAAGATTTGAAAATATATATTATCAAAGTCGTGAGTCGCTGCTTGGGCACCATAAACGCGATATTGTCGTTATTCAAGTTGAGCAGACTTGTAATAGTTTAATCAATACTCGTGATCAATTTGAAGATGCTTTACAACAATTTAAAAGTATTGTTAATGTAAAAGAGAGTTCATTGGAACATCGGTACAAATTATTACAAAGGCAGTATGATTTCTGTAAAAGTAAATCGGATGATGTTAGTCATCGTATTGAAGCGATAGAAGAAGTTAGCGGTTCATTGTTTAAAGAATGGGAAGATGAATTGGCTCACTATAATAGTCGTGCATTACGATCAAAAAGTCGTCAGCAATTAAAAGCCTCTAAACAGCAATATACTCGATTAATAAGAACCATGCGTAAAGCTGAAACTCGAATTCACCCTGTTTTATCTGCATTTAAAGATCAAGTCTTATTTTTAAAACATAACCTTAATGCACAAGCGATTGCAGCACTGCAGCATGAGTTTATAGAAATTGGTATCGATATTTCACAATTGATTGAGGTGATGGAAGTGACTATTAATGAAGCTAGTCAATTTGTATCAACCTTAGTTGATCAAAAAGCTTTACCTTCTCCTTAGGAATATTATGCGAATTCAATCTCTTCCTACCCAGTTAGTTAATCAAATTGCAGCCGGTGAAGTAGTCGAAAGGCCTTTTTCTGTGGTTAAAGAATTAGTCGAAAATTGTTTTGATGCGGGTGCCACACACATTACCCTTGATATTGAGCAAGGGGGGATTCGACTAATAAAGATTAGAGATAATGGCTGTGGTATTTTTAAAGACGACCTACCTTTAGCTTTATCACGCCATGCAACCAGTAAAATAGCCAGTCTGGATGATTTAGAACATGTTTCTAGTATGGGTTTTAGAGGTGAGGCACTACCTAGTATTAGTTCGGTCGCACGGTTAACCCTTATTTCTAGAACTGATGATGCTGAATGTGCATGGAAAGTGAGT
>CAJVYL010000117.1 GCA_913009265.1 uncultured Methylococcales bacterium | reverse complement strand
GTTTCCAGATATAGGTCAAACATATCTAGAACAACGTGAGCTGGGCACACTGGTGCCAGAAGTGCTACAGGATCAAGATCAGGCAACGGCTGGGTCTTCTGCACCCTTAGCGACCGAATTTAATATCAGCCTACATGGTGAAACCTATAATATTCAATTAACTGGAGCGGGTCCGAATGAGCAGAACCAGCGTCATTTATATTTAACGGTTGATGGCATGCCCGAAGAGGTCTTGTTACAACCTTTGAATGAATACACCGGGCAAAATGAAACTGGCCGGCCTGCAAGTAAAGGCCCAGGTGATATTAGTACTTCAATGCCGGGTAATGTGGTTGAGGTTATGGTTAAGGAAGACGAGCAGGTTGCGATAGGTGATACATTATTTATTATTGAAGCAATGAAAATGGAAACTGAAATAAAAGCGCAAGTTGCTGGGCGAGTAGCTAAGGTACATATCCAAAAAGGTGATCGGGTTACGCCCGGAGAAGCTTTGATTCAAATTGAAATTTAAACGTAAACTCCGCGTTGAGTATGTAACAAGGTACAGTCTATGTCTGCTAATAATCATATAGTCATGGCCGATGAAAGTGTCATTGTAGAAGCGGCTTTGTTACTAAAACAAGGCCGTCTGGTGGCCTTGCCTACAGAAACTGTTTATGGATTAGGTGCTGATGCATCTAACCCAGAGGCGGTGAAACAAATTTTTTCAGCTAAAGGCCGACCTGAAAATCATCCTTTGATTGTGCATATTGGGAGTGTTGAACAGATCCATGATTGGGCTGTTAATGTACCTGATGTAGCCTTGCAGTTAGCTAATCTATTTTGGCCGGGACCACTCACTTTAATCTTTAAAAAAAGACCAGAAGTGCCGATGGCTGTGACTGGAGGGCAAGATACGATAGCACTTAGAATACCTAATAATCCAGTAGCCCTGTCTTTGCTCAAAGACTTTGGTGGCGGTATAGCGGCACCCTCAGCTAATCGTTTTAAACATATCAGCCCGACTTCAGCAAAGCATGTATTAGAAGAGTTAGGTAGTGCGGTTGATCTTATTCTTGATGGTGGTCCTTGCTTGTTGGGTGTGGAATCAACCATACTAGATTTAAGCGGTGAGCATTATCGATTGCTCAGGCCTGGACATATTAGTGTCAGCGAGCTTGAAGCGGTATTAAAAACAAAACTTAGTACTGGCAATGCATCAAGCGTTCGGACATCCGGCATGATGGCAGTGCATTATGCGCCATTAACGCCTGCATATTTGTGTGCTAGTGAAGGCTTTCCTGAAACCTTGGATAAGTTGGCGAAAATGATCAAAACAGTGGGTATTTTGGCTTATAAATATCAGCCTAGCTCTAAACAGGAACATGTTATTGACATGCCGGAGCAGAGTGCGGAGTATGCACAGTCTTTATATGCTGCATTACGCGAGTTAGATCAATTAAAACTGGATATTATACTGGTAGAACAGCCACCAGAAACTGAATCTTGGCGAGCAATCAATGACCGCTTGGGTAAAGCAACGGTTCTAATTGATATTTAATTGAAGTGTGACTAGCCTTTATGTATCGATGAAAATACTAAATCCTCTAGAAATGACACAATTTCCAACTCATTTTTATCAGCGCCGAAATCAGTTAATGAAGGCAGGTTATGCATAAAGAAATTTTGAAAATGTGCCATTTCAATAATTGTAGAGGCTAATGATTTTGGATATTTGTAATTTGGATTACATTCTAAAATTATATTTCCGATAACAGCGCAAAGGTCTTTATAAGGCTTAAATAATTGATCTTTGTTATCTTGGGATACATTTTTGGTCAAATAGGTTTTTGCACTTTCAGTAATAATAATCTGATGCAGACAGCTTTCATCAATATGGCCTGTTCTGATATCATCTTCTACTGTACTTGCGAGTAGCTTAATGACCATTTTAAGTTTAACGATTGAATCTTTAATATTGTTAGTTTGGAAACTAACTTGATATTCCAGCCAGCTCCAATACCACGCTGTTAGATAGATCAGTAACTTGTGCTTATTCTCGAAATATCGATAAATCCCAGCCTCGGTTGAGCTCATTTCTTTTGCTAATTTTTTAAAGGTAAAGTCTTCAAAACCATTTTTATGGATTAATTGAATGCTGTGCAAGATGATTTTTTTACCCAGTTCCGATTGCTCTGGGTTTCTGATAAATAATTTCTCATTCATTTTAATGTTTAATTGTATTTCCATCATGCTACCTAACTTTGCTTTGTTCTTAAGGCTTTAATTAATTTTAATGTCATGAGAGCAAAGCTGTGGCTAAAATTTTTGCTAAAAAGCAAAGGCAATGCTTTACATTCTAACATGATAGTATTACTATCACCATAAAATAGCATTGCTATTTTATGTAAGTCTAAACCAACCACTTGGAGATGTAAAAAATGTTTAAAGAAATAAAAAACGATTTGCCAGCCAGTATAGTGGTTTTTTTTGTAGCACTTCCTTTGTGTCTTGGCATTGCATTAGCATCTGGTGCTCCTTTGTTTTCTGGCGTTATCGCGGGTATTGTTGGTGGTATTGTGGTCGGTTTTGCCAGTGGCTCACCTCTTGGTGTTAGCGGGCCAGCGGCGGGCTTAGCGGTGATTGTGTTTTCAGCTATTTCGACACTGGGTTCTTGGTCTGCCTTTTTGGTCGCATTGGTTTTGGCTGGAGTTTTTCAGCTTATGATGGGCTTTTTTAAAGCAGGTTTTATTGCTTATTTCTTTCCTTCTTCGGTGATTAAAGGCATGTTAACCGGTATTGGCTTATTGATTATTTTAAAGCAAATCCCCCATGCCTTAGGTTATGACAAAGATACTGAAGGGGATGATGCTTTTTGGCAAATGGATGGAGAAAACACCTTTACATCAATTGTTAGTGCTTTTGAGCTCTTTTCACCGGGAGCTGTATTGATAGCCGTGATTTCATTGATTATTCTTATCTTATGGGATGCTATTTTAATTAAAAAACACAGGATATTTCAATTGATTCAAGGGCCTATCGTAGTAGTCATGTTAGGCATTGTGATGAATGTGATTTATCAAAATGGATTGTTGGATTTAACTCTGGCTGCTGATCAAGTAGTGAGACTTCCAGTACCTGACAATATAGGTGACTTTTTAAATCAATTTACCTTTCCTGATTTCTCGGCAATTAGTAATATTGATGTATGGAAAATAGCAGGGGTTATGGCGATTGTGGCCAGTTTGGAAACATTATTATGTGTTGAAGCAACCGACAAACTCGATCCCGACAAAAGAGTAACACCGACTAATAGAGAATTAAAGGCACAAGGCTTGGGTAATATTGTTTCTGGTTTGCTTGGCGGCTTGCCAGTGACTCAGGTGATTGTTCGTAGTTCGGCAAATATTGCCTTTGGTGCAAAATCCAAACTATCTGCAATACTCCATGGGGTGTTTTTATTAATCAGTGTGATTACTATTTCCAGCTTACTAAATATGATTCCTTTAGCCAGTTTAGCGGCTATTTTAATAATAGTAGGCTATAAGTTGGCTAAACCAGCTCTTTTTAAACAGATGTATAAATTGGGATGGGAGCAGTTTGTCCCTTTTGTAGCAACTGTGATAGGTATCTTGGCTACCGATTTACTGATAGGGATATCTATTGGTATGTTCTTTGGTATTTTTAATACCTTGTATCATAGCTATAATAATTCTCACTACATGCATGATGTGATTACAACAATAAAGGGGCATGAGATTCACACAATTGTATTGGCGGAAGAGGTTTCTTTCTTTAATAAGGCGAGTATTTTAACCACCTTAAATAACATTCCAAAAAATGCAAAAGTGATTATTGATTGTTCAAATTCAAAATCCATTGCTCATGATGTGTTGGAGATTATTATAAATTATGAAAGCAATGCTAAAACCAAGAATATAACCGTCGAAAAAATTAAATTTATTGAACCCATTGTTGTATAAAATCATTAGGGAAAAGAAAAAATGAAAACATTAACTAAAGAAATGCAATCCGCTATTACACCGGCAATGGCATTAGATCTTTTAAAAAGTGGTAACAAGCGATTTATTGATAACATTAAAGTTAATCGTAATTTGTTGCAACAAGCTAATGAAACATCAGACGGCCAGCATCCCTTTGCAGTTATTTTAAGTTGCATTGACTCACGTACCTCAGCGGAATTGATTTTTGATCAAGGTTTGGGAGATGTCTTTAGCGTTCGTATTGCAGGCAATATTATTAATGAAGACATTCTGGGCAGTATGGAGTTCGGTTGCAAAGTAGCTGGCGCTAAAATAATCGTGGTTTTAGGCCATTCTAAATGTGGGGCGGTAAAAGGAGCCTGCGATCACGTAGAAATGGGTAATCTGACCGCTTTGTTGACCAAGATACAACCTGCTGTTTTTGATGAAAAAACCGTCACTGAAAACCGAACTTCAAGCAATGATGAGTTTGTGGAGAAAGTGTCGATGATTAATGTTAAACGAACAGTAGAGGCGATTATGCAACGCAGTCCTATTTTAAAAGAAATGTTAGAAAAAGGTGAGTGTGGAATTGTTGGCGGCAACCATAATATTACAACGGGTGAAGTTAAGTTTTATGATGATACTTCAACCTTTTAATTAGATTAAAGTTGATTTTCGGATATAAAAAGTTATCCTGTATGAAATAGCTAAGAGGTCTCATTAAGGGGAGTGTTTCCTCATTTTGCTATCTAAATTATTTATGTTTCTTCAAAAATCGACGGTGGTTGGTTTTTTAAACCCAAAATACAATTTTTTATGAAAAATACAACTATCAGCACAGTATTACTGAGTTTATTGCTATTATTTCCCATATCGGTATTGAGTGCCGAAAGCAGTAATGAACATCTGAATCTAACCACGCATTTTTCAGGATATCTGGTTCTGCTGATATTTTTTATCGCATACACTTTAGTCATTTTTGAAGAAAAGTTACACTTACAAAAATCCAAACCTGTTTTAGTTGCAGCAGGCATTATCTGGGCGATTATTGGCTATGTTTATAAAACACATGATTTAAGTGGTATTGCCAGACAGGCGCTTGAACACAATTTTCTTGAATACACTGAATTATTCTTTTTTTTGTTAGTTGCGATGACCTATATCAGTGCGATGATAGAGCGCGATGTGTTTAGTGCACTGCATTATAAGTTAGTCTCACGCAATCTTAGTTACCGCCAACTTTTTTGGATAACAGGTCTATTGGCATTTTTTATATCGCCTATCGCTGATAACCTGACTACCGCATTGATTATGTGTACCGTGATATTGACTGTCGGTGCGGCTAAACCAGCATTTATTACCATTGCCTGTGTCAATATTGTGGTTGCAGCGAATGCCGGGGGCGCTTTTAGTCCTTTTGGTGATATTACTACGTTGATGGTCTGGCAAAAAGGTATTTTAGATTTTATGACCTTTTTTAAGTTGTTTATCCCATCTGTTGTTAATTTTCTAGTGCCAGCTATCATCATGCATTTTTACTTGCCTAAAGATAGACCTGCCTTGCCTGAAGAATCCAGTGCTGAAATTAAACATGGCGGCTTGTTTGTTATTTTCCTATTTTTATCAACGATTGCTACCTCTGTATTCTTTCATCAATTTTTACACTTACCCCCAGCCATTGGTATGTTGATGGGCTTAGGGTATTTAAAAATGTTTGGTCATTATCTTCGAATCAGGTTCAGACGAGAAAATGCTTCTTTTGATAGAGTGCCAGGTTCCGAGACGTCAGGCAGTGCATTTGATGTATTTAGCCATATAGCTAAATCAGAGTGGGATACCTTATTTTTCTTTTATGGCATTATTATGGCTGTTGGTGGGTTAGGGTTTATGGGATATTTAACCGTTACCTCCGAAGTTATGTATGGTGAACTAGGCGCTACGACGGCAAATATACTGGTAGGTATTGCATCAGCTTTAATTGACAATATTCCTGTTATGTTTGCTGTATTATCCATGAGTCCTGATATGCCGGAATGGCAATGGCTGTTAGTTACTTTGACCGCAGGAACTGGCGGTAGTCTATTATCCATCGGTTCTGCCGCAGGAGTCGCCTTGATGGGGCAAGCAAAAGGTTTTTATACCTTTTCCAGTCATTTAAAATGGATGCCGGCTATTGCCTTGGGTTACTTTTCCAGTATCTATGTGCACTTTTTGCTCAATACATAGGTCTGAAGAATATAAGTGCCACTGCATAATTAATTTAACATTTTTGTAGGCTCGAATGAATTTCAGCTTACGGAAATCTTACAAACTTAAGAAGGGATCGATTATAACTTGTAGGGTGGGCAGCGCTTTTTAGCCCACCGTGTGCGGTCTTGATGGTGGGCAGAGAAGCGTTGCCCACCCTACTTTTTACATGATCTGTACCGCTTTAAGTTAGTAACTTTCGAACGTATTATATAAATTAGGCGCATTATAAAAGTGTTAGTTTAATTTTTCATTGGTACTTAGGTCGCTACTCAGCAAATAATATGCTGAGTAGCGACTCATTTAGTTTGTAATTGAAGTGTTTTCTATTTTAGTGTGTTGAATGTAACGCATGGCAACAACATCGTAAAAATGTGAGGGTATTGCATACCGCTATTTGAAAATAATTTCCCCTGATGATAATCAGGAAAGTTCCAATGTCTTTAATGTTTAAAGATTATCATCAGAAACATACAGTTTATTATTTTCAGTGTTATTTTTACTTTCTTGATTCAATACATGACTTATTAAATTCCAGCGAGGTTTCTTTTCGGTAATTGTTTTGCCTAAAAT
>CAJVYL010000116.1 GCA_913009265.1 uncultured Methylococcales bacterium | reverse complement strand
TTAAAATCCCGCGGTGGCAACACCGTGCCGGTTCGATTCCGGCCCGAGGCACCATATTAGGAAGGCTTGTAACCATTAGGTTGCAAGCCTTTTTTTATATCTGTACATTATCCAGTTGTATATTTAGAACTGAGATCCGCAAAAAAATGTCTATTCAAAATAAAACATTTTCAACTAAGCTAGAAGCTGAGCAATGAGCTAAAGACTTTGAAAATAAGATAGAAACAACTCTAAGAATTAAATCCAAAAAGCTAAAAAACTATCGTCAGATAAAGTGAAAGAGTTGGACTGTATAGCAAGCGCCTCTGAATTATTAATCCCCACTAAAAACAATACACTTTCAGAGGCTTTTGCCTGTATAGCCCTATTTCAAAAAATTAGGTGTTGAGTTGTTTTTGTTATATTCAATGCACTAGTTCATGCCTACATGAAGGAATGAGCGGGCAAGGATAAAAACATGCTTATTTTGTCTTAATGCGTTCAATATAAGCCAGTTAAAATTTCAATGGTGTCATTTATCAATAGCTGTCGGTAGCGGGATTGCCCGCCTAAGCTAATTCACTAGACATTTTTCTTTATCTTAGTGCTTAGACTTGGGTTTCCAGTTCCCCCATGGGTCGCTACTCTTATCAGCGCGATGTTTTGACCCCTTGTCCCATTCAGCTGATTTAGCTTTTCGTTTTGTGCGTAAGCGCTCAGCGTCTTCTAAGCTTAATTCCTTTGGCTCACCTACGGATTGGCCTTCTGGAATAACTCTATCCCTTGGTGGCAGCGAAAACTGTTCGGAAGATGCTCTGGGTAAGTTTTTAAATTCGTATAAATAGAAAGCTTCAACTTTCTCACGTGCCCAATCCGTTTTTTTTAGGAATTTAACACTAGACTCAATGCTCGGGTTGGTTTTAAAACAATTAATATTCAAATAGGCAAAGAGAATCTCAAAATCGTAATGATTAACTATTTCAACTAATAATTGTTTCAACCCAACACCATGTAGCGGGTTGTTCTTGTAAATACTCTCATTGTTCATGATAATGTCCGCTTAAGATATCTAAGTAAATATCTACATTATACCTATTGTGGCGCCACTCATTGAGTTTACTAAAACCTATTCTTGCCCAATTTGGTTCCAGGAGTTGATATAAGTAATGAAAGGTTTAGCCGTATGTCTCCCGTTACGTTGGATGATGAAATTGCTGACCTGCATTAACTGAAGTTTTGAGTGTGTAATCACTGGCTATTGATGCCTCTTCAACTGTCAATCAGCGTCCTAAAGGTTCCTTTGTAACTTATGGTGTGAGTTAGATAGTCTTATGCTTTTCGTGCCGTGTGGATGCTTTATTAATATTGGTATCTTGCTTTTATTGGGGCAGAAAAATTCTAGTAATCACTAATTATGGGGAATGGCACGCTAGAACTGAGCTTGTTTACCTTTAAGGGGCTAATTGTGGAATATTCATGGTTTTGAACCATATGGATCATGTATTTTGTAGTTCAATAATGGTAAGTTATATTCATAATGGCTAAAAAAATTTATGTAGCTAACAATTAATACATATAAAAAATACAAAATGGAGATCATCACTATGAATCATCGCATTTTTCGTCACCTTTTTTTTCTAATGCTAAGTCTATTATTAACGGCATGTTCTAGTAATAGCATTTATCGCAATGATTATAATATTTGTAATTACAGTGTTTCTGGCGATTGTGTAAAGAATGCTCTGCAAGTTCATGCAGCTGGTGAAGATGTTGAGTACCATTTGAGTTTTGTGGAATATGATGATCAAGGTCAATTACGAGACCCAGAACAAGTAAAAGAGGTGCTTGAAGAATACCAGCGTTTAGCTGTTTCTGATGATGTGTTATTGATAACATTTGTTCATGGCTGGCATCACAGTGCCAAACCAGAGGATGGGAATATTGCATCCTTTCGTAAAATGTTAAGAGAAGTCTCTAGAATGGAGGGCGTTGGTAGCAAGCAGCAGAAAAGAGCTAAAAGAAAAGTAATTGGTTTATATGTAGGCTGGCGAGGTGATTCCATTGATGTGCCATATATTAATGATGTAACCTTTTGGGATCGTAAGAATACCGCGCATGATGTTGGTCAGCAAGGCGTTACAGGGGTATTGTTAAAACTGGAAGAAATTGTCAATGTAAAACGAGCAATGGAGCAAGGTATTCCCGCTCCAAGGACTAGCCGATTGGTGGTGATTGGTCACAGTTTCGGAGGCGCTGTTGTATATTCTTCACTGCAAAAAATTATAGCGGATCGGTTTGTTGATAGTCGAGAGGGTAAGGCTTACCAAGGTGATGCTAAAGGCTTTGGTGATTTAGTTATTCTGATGAATCCTGCATTTGAGGCAATGCGTTTTGGAGCGCTTTATGATCTTTCGCAAGAAGGTTGTAGAGGGTATTTTAATACTCAACTTCCTAAGCTAGCTATTCTTACTTCTGAGGCTGATTACGCAACTAAGTTAGCATTCCCTGCAGGCCGGTTTTTTTCTACATTCTTTGAATCACATGTGACTTTAGATCGTCATTTCTGTAGTCAGCCGGGTAAAAATGGGATTCAAGCAATGCAAATTGATGAAGGTGCGGCAGATAGAAATACTGTGGGGCATTTTATTCCTTACATTACTCACCGGTTAAACCCCTTGGCTGAGGAAGAGCAGCGTAAAAATGATTTCGAAATTAAACAGCTACAGACAAGCTGGGCAGAGCATACAAATGATGTTGCCCTAAATTTTGTTGGTAGTCAGTTGCTATCTTTAAAGCGCTCTAATCCTTTGAACCCTTATCTAAATATTCAGGTCGATAAAGAACTGATCAAAGATCATAATGATATTTGGGGACTACGAATTGTTAAATTTATCAGTGATTTAATAGCTGTTTCTACAACACCTATTGATAGGGAATAAATATTAATCTGGTTAAATTAGTTAATGTGCTATCTACAGGACAGGTTGGGGAATTATGGACAGTGTGGATAATAAAAAGGTCTTATATGTAAGGTCAACTATCGCTAAAGTTAAAAAAACTTTTTTGGCTGATAGGCAGCGCCATAAAATAACTGCTTTAGGTTTAAAGCTATCTACAGCATTTCTTGCTGCTATAGCTACTGTGCTGTTGGGCTGGCAGTCGTCATCTCCTTCTGTAATTTTTCAAAACTTAGCGCTGAGTATAAATGCTTTGATAACTGTAATTGCTACTTATGAGGCATTTTTTAGACCGAAGAAGCTTTGGGTTCGAGAAACAAAAGTATTGTCTGCGCTTAAAGATTTAGAAAGGAATTTTGAGTATGAAGCCTTAGACAATCTGCTGAATGAAGAAAAACTCGATGAATATAAAAACAAAATTAACTCTATTTTAAATGAAAGTATGGAAGAGTGGGTAGAGGACAGAGAAAATGAGGGCTGAGGGCTTATCTATCAAAGTAATTGAGTTATAACCTTAACAGGTTACTATTCTCGGACAGATTCCAAGGCACTCTATTTAGTTGTTAATAATGAGGTTTATTTTTTATAAATAAAATAAAGTGAGGAGTAACAAAATGGATATTAATACTAGGTTCCTTGAAAAGATGGGGGTTCGGAGAGATAGAGCGCAGCGATTTGGGGCCTCTTTTACAAAGGAACTGCCTGAATATAGTATTAATACAGACCTGCGGCAGGTGCATTTCTTGGCGCAAATCCTTCATGAATCTGGTATGTGTCGGTACACTAAAGAAAACCTGAAATATTCAGCTAAAGCGCTTCGCAGTGTCTTTGCTAAATATTTCCCTGATGATGGAATTGCCTCTGAATACGAATACCAACCAGATCGAATAGGTGCCCGAGTTTATGCAAATAGAATGGGGAATGGCGATGAGGCTAGTGGAGAGGGTTATCATTACCGTGGACGGGGTTTAATTCAACTTACAGGTAAGAATAATTACCAGAAATTTTCAGATTGGGCCGAGAAAGATGTGGTTGATGCGCCAGTAAGAGTTGCAGAAGAGTTCCCCCTACTCTCTGCTCTATTTTATTGGAATACTAACAGCCTTAATAAATATGCAGATAAGGATGACTTGCGAGCTCTGACTAAGCGTATTAATGGTGGTTATAATGGCTTGGAACATCGTGGGAAATTGTTGGATTTGGCCAAACAGTTGCTTGGTGCAAAAGATGAAGGTTTATCAGGCGGTGATGATTTATACCAAGTTACAGCCTCTAGTCTAAATCTACGTGCAGACCCTTATATTGCAGATAACAATGTTGTGAAAAAGCTGCTTAAAGGAACCGAGGTTTTCAGAATGCAGGAAGCAAATGGTGGCTGGGTTTACATCAAGGTTGTATCAGACAATACGGAAGGTTATATAGCGGAGCGTTACTTACGAATGCTTTAATAATAGGATAAACGTGAGGTGAATAAGGTTAAAAATACAGCCATCCTTGGCCCTTATAGTCTCAATTTTACTCAGAAACTAATTCCTTTAATGATTGGTATAACAAGCGAGCCGATTTAGGTGGCTTTTCTGCCTTAGCTTCTTTTTGAGCATTTCGTTGTAATTGTCTTATATGCTGGCGATCAGCTGTTGGGTGCTCATTTAAAAGGTTCGTCAGTGCATCATTATTTTCACAAGCTATTAGATTATCTCGCCATTGTTCTGCTTGATGATGCTCTCTTACTCCATGCGCACTTTTTGTTTGTATACGCTCAAGCACTTCGGTAACTTTTTCTAGGTCAATATCTCTTAATTTTGCAGTAATAAATTTAAGTTGGCGTTTTCTAGCGGGTTTTGTTGTAGGCATTTTTTTTGCGGCAACAATAGCGCTTTCAAGTTGCTCTGGCATTTTCATTGAAGCCAGCTGACTTTCAGATAAATGAGTAAGTTCTTCAGCTAATTTGGCTACTTCAGCAATATCACGTTTAATTTGTTCTTTATTGGGACGAATCGCATAATATTCTATTACATCCCCATTTTCATCATATTCAATTTCATCGCCACCGTATGCGACTTCATTATTATCTATCATCTTTAAACCATTGCTATTAGAAATACTACAAACATAACCACAAAACCTATGGGTAATAATGCTGACATCCAGTCAGACTTAGCTTCTCGGGATTGTTGCATTGATGTTTTAATGCCAGGGCGCATCCATAAGATAACACCAAGAACCATTACACCTAATAAAAGGTTTTCCCAAATTGAAAATTCCACTCTGTTACCTCAACTCTAACTATTAGGTAGTATTATACTGCAGAGAATTAGACCAAATACTCATTTTTTGTTGTAGATTCATAGCGGCATAAGCTGGGCTAGTAGAAGGGAGCTTGAAATAGCTTAAATGGCTAAATTCATTTTTAATTTGTGGCAGTACATATTTATTAAAAATAGCTTGAGCTTTAGCGCCATTAAAGCAGATTGTTGTTATTTTTTGGTGGACTGTTAAAAAACGATGAAAGTCATTTACTTTGATTGAGTCCATTTTAATCGCAGCATCTAAACTGCCTTCTCTATTGCAGCTTTGTAGCACATCCCAAACAGCAATATTATTTTGGATTAATAACTGTTGCCGCTGTTTATAAGATATATTCAATGGTTTATTAAACATCGTTAGCATAATGGGCCAAAATGCATTACGAGGGTGGCCATAGTATTGCTGTTTATCTAATGATGTGTCACTAGGCATTGAGCCTAGAATTAATATTTTAGCTGATTTATCGCTGATAGGCATAAAGCCTGAAATAGAATTCACGATTCGATTTAGTTTAAAAAATAAACCCTACCCTAGCTATAAATTTGAGATAATGCACGACTTTTTTATTGATGAAGAATAGCCATGTGGTTTAAAAATCTTGCCCTTTACCGTTTTACCGAACCTTTTTCTTTAGCCGCTGATGAGCTTGAGGAAAAGCTTGCTGATAAACGGTTTGCACCTTGTGGTAAACAGGATGAATTTAGCATGGGCTGGACTTCTCCAGTTGGTGGATCAGTAGAGCAGCTTATTCATGCTTCAAATGGCTTTATGATGTTATGCCTTAAAAAAGAAGAAAAAGTTATTCCTGCTGGCGTTATTAATGAAATGCTAGAAGAAAAAATTGCTGAAAAAGAAGAGCAAGAAGCTAGAAAATTAAGTAAAAAAGAGCGTACTGCGTTAAAAGATGAATTGATTTTTGAGCTATTGCCTAGAGCTTTTTCTTTTTCTAAAAAAACTTTTGCGTATATTGATCCAAAAGGTGGCTGGATGATTGTTGATGCGGCTTCTGCTAAAAAAGCAGAGGACTTGTTAAGCCATCTGCGTAAATGTTTAGGGTCTTTGCCTGTTGTGCCAGTTAATACCGTTGATAAGCCTGTCACTGTAATGACTCAATGGTTGCTTGATACTGCAACAACACCAAAAGATTTAGTGGTTGAAGATGAATGTGAATTACGCTCACCTGAAGAGGAAGGAAGCATTATTCGCTGTAAGAAACATAACCTTGCTTTACCTGAAATTATCAATCACTTAGATACAGGTAAACAGGTCATAAAACTGGCTGTAAACTGGACGGATAGATTGTCGTTTATTGTTGATGAAAACCTAGCGATTAAGCGGCTGAAGTTTTTAGATTTAATTCAAGATCAGGTGTCTGATACCGATGCTGAAGATGAAGTTGCTCGATTTGATGTGGATTTTTCTATTATGTCTTTAGAGTTATCTAATTTCCTACCTCGATTGTTGGAAATATTTGGCGGTGAAAATAAAGTATAAAGACTGCTAAAATAAAACAAGGATGTTTTTAAGCACATTAAATATACAAACCACAGGGTTATAAAAACCAGTAAATTACTAAGCTATTTTTATCGGTAAGAGGCAATGGCTATTAGATTTAGCTTTTGTAGCCTTGATGAAACAACGTGGAATCAAGGTTTAGCTGAAATATCCCTTGATTTCGTTTCACTACATCAAGGCTACATTTTTT
>CAJVYL010000115.1 GCA_913009265.1 uncultured Methylococcales bacterium | reverse complement strand
CTTATTCCTAAAAAAATCCCATTATTTTTATTATTCAATGGAACAAAAGAATGGGAAATTCAATACCTTAATAAACACTTTCCTGATATCCCTGGATTAAGGCTTAAAACTTTACCTGCTTCCTGCTTAGCTCATGGCGATGTCATCACTTTATTATTAAAAAACAATAACAAAAATTTTGGTATTCTTGATCATGACTTATATCTTTTTGATAAAGAGGTATTTACTAATCTTGAATTTGAAACAGATGAATGCCTTTTAGCAATCTATGCTGAACAGAGTGATAAAACTGGCTTTATTTACCCGCATACCTGTTTTTTATTTTTTAATGTATCCCTTATTTCAAGCTTAATGAGTCGATATAAAATAGATGCTAACTTATATAAAAAAGTACCTGCTCGATTAAAGGATAAATTGAGCGGCATTGGTCTCACTGATGGCATATATCTGAAAGATTATCACAACTTTTTTGATACTCTGAATTTAATTTTAGCTATGGCTTTTACAGAAAAACTACAGGTTCACTATATGGATCTAAAAGTCCCATCAAAGACAGTACATGTAGGAGGGACAAGTATGGGGCAGCATATAACTAAAGACTTACCCGATATATATGTTCGCTTGCGTTTTCTTGAATATGTTAATGATGCTTTCTTGTTCAAAAAATATTCTTACTGGACTAAACGCTTTAAAAATTCCGCTGAAATTATCCCTTTAATGACCAAGACACCTCGTGTAGTACATTTGTTAACCTCAATTGATGCCTTAATGCTTCAATTAAATGATAAGACTAACAAATAAAAACTTGTTTGGAGGGGCTTTGTTATTCCCCTCTTATTTTTCAAAAAAGGGGGAATAAAGTCAAGCTAGCAGTTATTGATATTTATCCATCTTAGCTAACTTAACAAGAGCCTTATTAATCTTTAACTTTGCAGCATCATTCAGCTCTGCTGTCTTATAGATTTTAGGTAACAAGCCCTCTGTGACCAAAGCTTCTTTAATCCATCGCTTAGTCATTCGATAGCTACTTGCTATTTTATCTACATCACCCGTTTCAGGGTTTCGTAAATTGCCACTAACAGGTTTTGCTTTAGTTTTAGCTGCGGCTACTTTTTTTACAGGTTTAGCAGCTTTTTTAGGTGTTGGTTTTGCTTTTTCAATAACAACTTTTTGCTCTGGCTTTTCAACAGTTTCAGCCACAACTGTTGGTTTTACTTCTGGCGGCGCTTCTTGTTTTGTGTCTTTTTTACAAACAGCGCTTTGAACGACATAAACTACATACACTATCAGTAAAACAAATAATACTTCTGCCATAGCCCTTCCTCATTTTATTATTATTGATATAAAAACTAATACCTGGAAATTGTCACTTTAAGAATATTTAAAAGCTTGTTTCATAAGAGCTAATACTACCAACAAACTTCTTTCTTGGCTAATTCGGGTAAATCATCTCTTAAACCCATGGCATGATTATTAAATATATCTTTTACAAAAGGCGTTTTATTAATTAAATTCATGCCTGTTGAGCGCAATGAAATCGCTGATACGCCCGTTGCTGCAAAGGTTTTATTAATCACATCCATACTAGACATCATTAATAAATTATCACCTTTTCTCCAGCGCTCATATTGGCGTAAAAATTTATGACTTGATAGCGGCCGCCCTGCTTGCTTAGTTTTTATCACTAATTCTGCCAGTGCTGCTGCATCTAATAAGCCTGCATTTGCACCTTGCCCCGCTAAAGGATGCATTGCATGTGCTGCATCGCCCATTAATGCGAAGCTTTTATCTGTATAACTATTGGCATACTGAAACCTCAACGGAAAAGAAGCCCTTGGTCCCGTTGCTAACATTCGTCCTAAAATACCACCTGAGGCTTGTTCTAGCTTTTCTAAGAAATCATCATCACTTAATTGGACATAAGCTTTGGCTGTTTCTGTTTTTAATGTCCAGACAATAGAGCATTCACCTGTTCGTAATGGTAAAAAGGCTAGAGGGCCTTCATCTAAAAAACGTTGCCATGCAGTAAATTGATGGCTATTTTCTGTCCGAATCGTTGCAACTAAACCATCTTGATTATATGGCCAACCTGTTACATCGATACCAGCCATTGACCTTAACTTAGAGTCCCGACCATCTGCTGCAATGATTAAATCAGCTTCAAATTGACGACCATCTTCTAATGTTAGTGCTCTGCCGTTGTCTATTAATTGCATGCCTGAAACTTTAGCATCACTAATACAAGTTGCTGATTCTAAAGTTTCTAGCTGATCCCATAAAGCTGCAACGGTAAATCTATTTTCTACAATATGGCCTAATTCATTAAACTCAGTGTCCGCACAATCAAAGTGCAATTCACCATCGGCTTTTGCATCCCAAACGCGCATATCTTTATAACCACATACACCGCGTTGTACGATACCTTCCCATGCACCCACTGTTTCTAATATATTCTGAGACGCTCGGGTTAAAGCAGAAACTCTGATATCGACGGAATCATCCGTCCATTGTCTTTGTGGATTAAACATATCCAATAAAGCGACATTAATTCCTGCATGAGCAAGTGCACAAGCAGTGGTTGCCCCAACAATGCCTCCACCGACAATAATAACTTCAAACTTTTGTTGACTGTCTTGCATCACTTTACCCTCTATTCCCAACTCTAGGCAATCGACCCGCTAGACCCATTGCATGTTTTGCCAACACTGATTTTGCGCTTGGGATATGATCCATTACTGCCAAACTAATACTTCTTGCAGCGGCCATTGGCAACCAGTCAGAAGAAAATATTTTAACCACATTGTCAGTAAAACCAATGGTGTTATCATGGTCTTTCTGTCGGCTTTCAGCATACTTATTTAACAATGCTTTATCGCCAAAGTCTTCATTTTGTTGATGTTGCTCTAATACCATTTCTGCCAATTGGACGACATCACGAATACCTAAGTTAAAACCTTGACCTGCAACGGGGTGTAATTGATGAACAGCATTACCAATAATCACTGTACGCCCAACAACCATATTATCTGCGCGGATTAAGCTTAATGGAAAAGCTCTTCTGGGCGCGGTTAATGTTAAAGCACCTAATTGATAGCCAAAACAATCCTGTAAACTAGCAATAAACTCTGCTTCACTGCCTTTCATTAAATCATCAGCTTCTTCATGCGTGCGTGTCCACACCACCGAACACTCTTTATCATTTATAGGTAACATAGCCAAAGGGCCAGACTTTGTAAATCGTTCAAAAGCAACATTATTATGTGGAACAGAAGATTTAATCGTAGTGACTAATGCCGTTTGACCATATTCTGTTACTTGTTGAGAAATATCTAACAGTTTGCGAACTGAAGATTGCCCTCCATCCGCACCCACTAATAATTTAGCGCTTAAGTTAATCGATTCGTCATTCTGCTTTAAGCTGACATTAACGGTATCTAACCCAGACATCAAACCAACAACACGTGCAGGGCAGATTTGCTTTATTCCAGCTTGTTCAACTAATTTAGCAACATGACCTTCAATATCTCTGGCACTGATGACATAGCCTAAAGCATCCACACCTTGCTTTTTAGCCGATAATCGCGCTTTACCAAAGTGTCCACGATCAGAAATATGAATATTTTTTATGGCAGCTGCATGAGATACAATGCCATCCCAAATATTAAGGGCTTGTAATAATTTAATGGTACCTGCAGATAAAGCCAGCGCTCTATCACCTGCTGGTGATTTTTGTAATTGCTCTCGGGTATTTGCTTCTATAATTGCTAAGCGTAAACCTGAATCTTTAAGGGCTAGGGCTAAACAGTTTCCCGCTAAACCTCCACCCACTATTAATATATCGTAATCATGCTGCATTTAATTTGCCTGCATTAAGCTTTCAATTTCATCAATTTCTTTAGGAGCCGCATGTGTTAAAACTTCATGCCCTTCTTTAGTCACAACAACATCATCTTCAATCCTGATCCCAATACCACGCCATTTTTTATCAACTGTTTCGCAGTTTTCAGGAATATACAAACCAGGTTCAATAGTTAAAACCATTCCCGGCTCTAATAAACGCCATTCATCATTGATTTTATAATCACCCACATCATGAACATCCATTCCTAACCAGTGTCCGATTCGGTGCATATAAAACTGTTTATAAGTTTCATCCTCAATTAACTTATCAATATCCCCTTCTAACAAGCCTAATTTTACAAGTCCCGTCGTTAAAACTTTAACTGATACATCGTGGGCTTTATTCCAAGGTTGACCAGGTTGTACCTGTTCAATTGCTGCATATTGTGCATCTAAAACTAATTGATATAGTTGTTTTTGAGCTGAGCTAAATTTTCCTGATACAGGGAAAGTTCGGGTAATATCAGCTGCGTAATGATCACACTCAGCTCCTGCATCAATCAGTAATAAATCGCTCTTCTTTAATTTGTCTTTATTTTCGACATAATGTAAAACACAGGCATTTTTACCGCCAGCAACAATAGAAGGGTAAGCAACATATCTTAAACCTTGTTGCATAAACTGATGAATCACTTCAGATTCTATTTGATATTCATACAAACCAGGCTGACATTGTTGCATTGCTCTCACATGTGCCTGACAAGAAACTTCAGCAGCCTTTCGCATTAACTTAAGTTCTTCAGCACTTTTAAACAAGCGCATTTCATGTAAAAGATGCTCCAAGGAAACTAATTCACCTGGTGCATTAATCCCGTTTCTGGATTGCTTTCTAATTTTGGTTATCCATTCCAGAAGCTGATGATCAAGGTCAGGGGCACGTCCCATAGGGTAAAAAACCTTCCCTTTATTTTCTAGCATCCCAGGTAGAATCTCATCCATATCATCAATAGGGAATGAGTCATCTGCCTCATAATGTTCTGTTGCACCTTCTAAACCAGCATGTGCACCTTCCCATAAAGCTTTTTTCTCATCAAATTCCTGGCAAAATAAAATATATTCACCTTGTTCTCGTCCAGGGATAAAAACGGCAAGAGAATCCGCTTCATTAAAGCCGGTTAAATAATAAAAGTCACTGTCTTGTCTAAAAGGGAATTCTACATCTCTATTACGAGTATGGCTTGATGCGCTAGCAACAATGGCTATATTACCATTACCAATTTGTTGCATTAATAGTTGGCGACGTTTTTTAAATTCGTTTTGCTTCATTTTTAATGGGTTTGTGTATTACTTTCTTCCATGAATTGATCTCTAATCATCATCACAGCCACTCTTAAGTATTCTTGGATTTCAATTAATGCACCTTCAAGTTCATCAATTTCATCTTGAGTTATATCCTCATCAATTTCTGAATCTAGCTTAGTAAATTCTACAATATCTTTGATTATTTCCCCTGTATCTCCTGGCCAGGTAGATTCTGAACGGCTATAACCTATGCCAAATAAAAAGCCTTCACACCATGAGCGTATTGCTTCTAGTTGTTCTGTTAACGGTTCATCGTCGCCAGGTAAGAAGAGATCAAACCTAAAACCATCATCTTCTCCGCTTAATAATTTACGGGTTTGTTCAAATAAGGAGATGAGTGTGGTTTTATCCTCATCAAGCAAATCCATATCATCTTCCAGTAATTGAGAGATCCAACCACTAGCTTCCATCTTGTTTTCAATGCACAACATACCTGTTGCTAATCCATGGGCCTCTGCTGAGGTTAGGTCTGATTCATTTCGCTGAAAAATTTTATTAATTGTCTGATATGCCATAAAGTATGCAAAAAAACCTGTTCATGTTTTAAAAAAATATCCTGCTTATGCTACCATTATTAGATAATTAACAGGAATTTTATGCCGTTATTATAACAGTGCATTAATTTCATGAAAATATGCCAGAAATAAGAATAGATTGTCTATTGCTTTAACCACATAAAACCACCCAATGTCAGATATAGAAAACGACACATCAACAGAACTAAAAGACTTAGAAGAGAAGCTAGATGCGCTAATCGAAAAATATAATTTAGTTAAAAGTGAAAATAGTAGTTTAAAAACCAAACAAGACTCTCTAGTTAAGGAAAAAGCCAAGCTACTAGAAAAAACAACTATTGCTAGAACACGTGTTGAAGCAATGATTACTCGCTTAAAATCAATGGAACATGGATCATGACTACTAAAGATAAATTATTTCCTGTTTCCATTAATATTCTAGGTAAAGATTATCGAGTCGCTTGTACTGAGGATGAGCAAGAAACCTTACGTCAAGCAGCTCATGAGCTTGATAGTCAAATGCGTGAAATTAGAGACTCTGGTACGGTAAATGGTGCGGATAGAATAGCAGTGATGGCTGCATTAAATTTAACGCATGAATTGCGTCAGGCACAAACTCAAAACACATCGCCAAGCGGGTATCTTTCTAATCAATTGGCTAATTTGCGTCACAAGATAGAAAACGTTTTAGAAAATACATAAATACAGTTAGAATACCCACCGGTATCTCCTGCAGCGTTCGATTAGTGCTGGGTGTTTCCTGAACCTGTTTTTACCCCGGAAGCTGATTCTAGTTTGTGGTGTGCATGCCTGTTTTATACGGGAAGCCTGATCAACTGATGAAGTCTCCACTTGAACCTCCGGTTCAAGGACGAAGGTACGAGACGGCGCAGGCGGGAGATACCATACCCCCACCAAAAAAATTCCCGTAGGAGCGTCCGCCCTCGGCGCGATTTAAAAAAATACTTTTAAGCACTAAATCTTTAAAACAACTTATTTTATTCGCGCCGAGGCGCGGACGCTCCTACAATTTATTATGATTAAACCTCATGCGAAAAACTTAAGAAAAGGTAGATACTCACAGAACAATCAAATATACCTGATCACAACGGTTACCGAACAGCGACAACCTTTTTTTACAGATTTATTTGCAGCAAGAATTATTATAAACACTTTAAGAGAAGAGCAAAAAAAGGGAACATCTGAAACACTAGCCTTTGTAGTTATGCCAGATCATTTACATTGGTTAATGCAGTTAACCCATGATAACCACTTAT
>CAJVYL010000114.1 GCA_913009265.1 uncultured Methylococcales bacterium | reverse complement strand
TGATTGGGCTATCGCTGAGCGCATGGCCGAATATGGGGAATGATCCCGCTAGAAAATATGACCAAATGTACGGGTAGTTTTGTGAGACTTCGCCATCCAATAGCCCTTGCATTGCCCCAAATTTGACCTGTTTAAATTGGCTGATATCGACTGCTTTGGCTGCGATGACAGCATGTACTCGAAAGTGTTCGGCTGTGGTTTCAAGTAAGCGAAGCTGTGCCTTTTCCAATGCTTTTTCATCTGAAGGGCTTTCTATTTTCTGTTGCCTTAAGGTCTCTTGTGCCTTCGATAAGCGCTGATCAATATCAACAGATTTTGAGTAAGTCTCAGGATTTAATATAATCGCAAGACCCTGAAACAGAAGGATGCCGAGATAAAGCCCGAGCAGGATGAAAATAATACGTTTTAAGAGGCTAAACCTCGATGAAGCAGTGGCTAGTGTCATATATTTAAGCTCCAAAAGATAATTAGCTCTAACTTAGCGCTATTTATAAGAGCATTAGAGACTATGAAAGTATACTTTCTGGCCCCTGCCACCGATTCATCGACTTGTGACAATCAGTGATATAGGCTTAGGACGTTATTTATTTCGGTACTTCTTTTTCACAATTGGCAACGCAGCGGGTTTCGGATCTTACGATTCCACCGCAAATTGAGTAACAGCTGTTGTATTTGGTTTTACATGTAGTTGATGCTGTACATTGATCTTCAGAACACCAACCTTTATAGCAATCCTGTCTGCCACTGTTAACACATCTGTCGTAGATGGCTTGCTCTCTGTTTTCGCAGGCGTCATATTTGTTCTGACTTCTTGCTACACAATTATCCAAACGCATTTGCGATAACTGTTCGCACTGAGACTCTGTCATCGTGCATTGGAAAAGACACGATTTTGCCTCTGCGCCTTTGGGCGGCACATAAGAGTGAAAAGTGTCATATTGGGGTGTAGCGCAACCTTGTAGAAAAATTGCTGAGAACATGATGATCGCTATAAAAAACTTTAAACTCTTCACTGTGAATTCCTTAATAAGGTATTATTTAAGTTCAAGAGTAGGAATTTCAAGCCATAAAGTCAAGATATATTGAACAATTGAAAAAGGAACAGCCTTACCGACTCTCACTCAAGGGTCAGCTTGATTTTTAGAGCTATGGGACAGAGATTTCACATTTATTTAGAACGTTCCTATCCCCCTGAGTCAGAATAGTTTTCGCCTAAAAACTATTCTGACTCAGGGGGGAAATACAGATACCTGTAGATACACCAGCCAAATAAGGATAAAGAATATGACATTCAAGTTTCGGTTCCGCGGAAGCCTCGAACAAAAACCAGCATATTTATTCAGCTCGAAAATGCTTGGTAGCCTGTGTTCAATACTAGTCTTGTCCATGACATTAATCATTGCGGGTTGTGGTGTGCATTACCCTTCCAGCCCTAGGTCGGCAACACCCGAGCGAGGGCCAGAAATCGTTAAGCCTGCTGCATATCAGGGGATTTGCATTACAGAGCTGCAATGTGAGAAATCGAAAACGGAGTTTCTGGACAGCTGCGCGAAAGAAAGTGCCAGAGAGTTCGAGTCATGTAAAATTAGATTAAAAGCCAAGTTCAAGAGCTGCTGTGAGAAGGCCGGCTATAGCCCCGAAGCGATTGCGGCAGAAGACTGTTCTTCATGCAAGCAATTCAACGAAAACGGTCTAAAACAGAACAGATGGCTTTACTGCCATAGATCCGAGTGCAATTGGCCAGTCGACTGTAAAACAGCCGACAATATCGTAGCGCCCAACGATAGAGATGCATTGTGGAGTTGTTGCGAAGCGCAGGGTGCGAAAGAGCGAACCCGATGTGACAAGGAGATGGCAAATAAGGATGAGTGCGAGAGGATTGAGAGGCTCGCAGTCAATGCGTGTATGACGGAATCTCCGGCATCGAAAGCCGCTGCTTATACCGAGCGTTCACCCAAACCATTTCAGCCGAGCGCGCAACCGAGTAGCGTGCCTGGCGCAACGCCCGGCGTTAACTCACAGTTTAGAGAATAGATGTTGTTTGAATTACAGCTTCCAGAGCTTTATCCGAAGCGATGAAAATCGCTTTACGACGTTCATCTGTCTAGTTGTCCATGACTATTAATTGCCATATCAAGCTGTTTATAAGGCGTTTTATCAAATGGCTAAGAATTCTGTTGACTCAGTAATTACCGTTTATTTAACATTGTTTTTACACAACACGAGAAGGTAATTCAAGTTCTCGCCCAATAGCTTTTATCTATAAAATTTATTGGCCAGACTCTATGTGGTAATTTGGGGTATATAAAATAGTTGCAGAGTTAAAAAAAATACACGATACTTATTGAGGTTTTTGCCTAAAATATACTTCGGGCTATAACAAGTTTGCTGATTGATTATTAGTGAGCTATTTGCTGTAACTCTAATGCACCTCGCATACTGTTTAACTACTGGAACTATTAAACAATGAAAAACAAGATCTTAGGAATGTTAATCGCAGGTATTATCGCTAGCCCACTTTCTGCTTTTGCTCAAGGTGATGACAGCCAATATCCAGCTACAAATTTTCAACCTACTGTTATTTTTGCTGATGATTCAGCTCAGTCGACAGCTAGCGCAGAAAAGTCTTCATTTGATTCGGCTTACCCAGCAGCTAATTTTAAACCCACAGTGCTTTTTGTTGACCCATCAGCAGCAATAAGCAACACCTCAACAGCTGAAAAATCTTCATTTGACCCTAAATACCCAGCGGCTAACTTTGAACCTAAGGTTATTTATCCTTAATTCATTCAAATACTAATTTGATTGTGGTGCGGGCTTTTTGTCCGCTCCATAATAGATTTACAAGAAATTAAATAAAGATAAGTTCTGCACTCGCGAGTAAGCTTGTTGTGCTGCCTCTAATGCTGTTTGCTCAAGATTAAATCGACTAATTGCTTCAGCATAATCTAAATCTTGTACATTTGAGAGTGTGGTTTGAATATCCACAATAAATTTCTCATTTTGATTTTCTTGATCATCCAATGCGTGCATTCTTGCACCCACTGTTGTTCTAACTCTTAAAAAGTTATCTAGTGCTGTATCTAAGTCAGCTAGCACATCATTTCCAGTCTTACTAAAAACACGCCCCGTGTCACCTGAAGTAAAACCATTATCTTTTAGAAAATCTCCGCTAACTTGATTTATTTGCACTGCGGCACTAGTACCTGAACTAATTGACTTAAAGGTAATGGGATTAGCCGAGGGATCAACTTCTATTTTTCCTTCAATTGGTGAGCCATTAATCTGGTCCTGAATAGCTTTTACCAGCGAAGCATGATCAGCATAACTAGCATCCAGAGTTATAATTTGACTATTGCCACTCTCATCTGCCAATTCAAAAACAGCACTTGTCACACTATAATCAAGAGGTGTAGAAAAAGTAAGTGTGTTTTTACCCGAAATAGAACCGCCTAAATCAATTCCTTTTCCAGTCGACCCAGTAGCAAAGCCAAAATCGGTAAGAAATGTACCCGTCCCTTTATAAATTGAAACAGAAGAATCTTTACCTTCTGTGGTAGATACAAATTCAATTTGATTTCCATTACTACGCGCTTCAATATTAATATCAGATAATGCTGAGTCCGAATTAATGGCTTTAACAACTGCATCTAAATCTGCATAATCTTGATTTAGTGTTACCGTAACTGGTTGTGCTATATCTCCTTCCGTAAAGCCAGAACTGCTTAAAAAATTCTTAGGGGCAAGTGCTGTCGTATTTTGAACAATACTCATACTTGGATTGGTAGCACCGCCTATATAATTAAATTGGACAGGGTTTTCTCCAATAGAAACATCAACCAACATAGATATAGCAGGAAGCAAATTAATTTCTGCTTGAATAGCTAAGGTTAATTGGTTAGCATCCGAATAACTTCCTGTTAAGGTAATTGACTCAGTAATTCCATCAATGACTAAATCAAATACTGCATTTTTACCACCCAAAGCAATATCGTAGTTTAGAGGAGAAGTAAAGTCAGTAGCACTATTAGCCGTTAATATTGGCACACCTTGTAGATTACCTTGCAGACTAGTAAAATTTGCTTCTGCAGCATCTGTAAAATCAATATTTGTCCCAAAACTATAGGCTGAACTTTGAGCAATACTTAAACGTGGATTGCTAGCATCTCCATCATACTTAAACTCTATAGGGTTAGCAGATGAACTCATATCCACCAATCCTGAGATTGAAGACCCAGGATCATCTATTTGGAGTTGAATATCTGCCTGCAAGTCACCTATGTTGTCATAACTCCCTGTTAGAGTAATTGTTTCAGTATTACCATCAACAACTAAATCAAATACTGCATTTGAATTTGCACCACTGTAATCAAGAGCAGGAAATGCTAATGTACTCCCACCACCTAAAGTAAAAACCCCAGCCTGAAGGTTTGAAAAAACCATATCAGTCACAGCGTCCTCATTAGTTGGTGTAGCTGTTACAGCTGCACTCTCAAAAATTTCTAATATTGGGTTTGCTTCTGTACTAATTGTCTTAAATTGCAAGGGATTAGCAGTAGCATCGACTTCAACAAAACCTGATAGCGTAGAACTATTTATTTGTGCTTGAATATCATCAACTAATGCGTTCTGATCAGCATAATCACTCGCTAGGGTTATTGTTTCTGTAGTATCTACTAGTGAACCAGTGTCAGCATCTGTATAGGTGACCTTTAAATCAAAGGCTTCATTTTCTCCCCCTGTAGCAATATCATAATTTAAAGGGAACTCAATGGGTGAAGAGCCTTCTATTGTACGCCCAACATCACTGGTTAAAGTAAATGTCGTTTCTAATGATGGAGTGATTGGATCTGTCAAAGGCGTACTATAATCCATTCCAAACCTAACAAAACGATCACCCGTTAATGCTGCTTCAGGTACTTCATACTCTTGAGATAAAGCTTTTGATAAGGACTGCAAAGTATCAAAGACACTACGTTGATTAATTTCAACACCATTTACTGTCGTATTTGCTTCTTGACTAACCGAAGTAATATTACTAAAAATATTAGAACCTAAATCACCATCTGCTACTCTTCTTTCTGGTGCAATATCCAATACACGTTGATTTACCCCACCCTGATAAACATAAGAGCCCACTTCCGCATCCCATGCAACAGCCGGTGTAGTTGATAGATCACCTGAGAATATATATTCTCCATTTGCATTTTTAGTATTAGCCACCCCAACCATTTCTTGCAATAACTGATCTATCTCAGATTTTATTGCCTCTCTATCTTGCAAGGTTAATGTGGAATTAAGTGCTTGAACAGTTAATTCCTTAGCTCTAAAAATAACATTTTCAGCTGTCTGCAAGCCACCTTCTTCAATACTTAAGCGAGCGCGGGTTACTTCAATATTTTCTTGGTATTGTGTGGTTTTATCAATAGACTCTTGTAAACTTAATGCTTTTACAGCCGCAGCTGGATCATCACTTGGTGTTAAATTTGTTAGCCCTGCAGATAATTGCATCTGAGTTTTAGACATTTTAACTTGCTGGGCATTCATGGCATTAACGCCTAACTGCTGTGCCCAAGATGTTGAAATTCTCATCAGTTATCTCCTAATTTACCGCGCCAAGTAGCGAATCAAATAATACATTACTAACTGAAATCATTTGTGCGGCTGCTTGATAAGATTGTTGAAACTGAATTAATTTAGCGGCTTCTTCATCTAGGTTGACCCCTGACACATTACCCCATGCATCTTTAGCATTATTTAACAAAGTCTCTTGTGCTGCTGTTGCTATTTTTGCTGAACTGGTTAAAACACCAACTTCAGAAACAATCAATCCATAACCACCTTGAAATGTTGCAGTGCCTCCTAGCATACCCTGGCTACTTTCTAATCCTGCTAATAACAAACCATTTCTGTTATCCCCTGGCATTGGGCCTTTTACATCATATTCAACACCATTACTATCAAGTGCTTTGTTTGTTGCTAAAGCGACCTTTCTTGTATCTGTAATATTTTGCTCAATAGTACTAGCCGCTGTAAAGGTAGGTCGAATTAAAAAGGAATCACCTGCTGTTAATCCTGTTGAATTAATAGTTATGCCTGGTAATGTAGCTGGATCTGTTGCAACTAAAGTACCACCACCTGAATCAGTTAATGTTATAAAACTATTATCTGATACTCTGGTGAGTTTATAGCTAGGCCCATTACTCACCTCTAACATGTAATCACTGGAATCAATGTTTTTAATATTGTTTTTATCAAACATAACAGTAATAGATGAACCTGTAGAGTTTGTAGTACTTACGGCAACAGGAATCACTTCTGTTCCCATTCCCTGCCCTTTAAAGAACAAGTCACCACTGACACCATCTAGGTCATAGCCGGTTTCATGGATATTATTAAATTCCATGGCAATACTGGCTGCTACACTGCCTAACTTTTGTTGAGCTGGGTCTAACACTTCATCTCTAAATCTTAATGTGCCAGCTAATGCACCACCTGTTACTTGATTAGTCACAATGCCTTCTGTCCCTGAGGGTGTTCTAATCAATACATCGAGTTTTGACGGATCAAATTTAGTCGGCTGAGTAATAACCGCATTAGCATTAGTATCTAGTACTAAAATCTGCCCCTTTCCCATAAACACGTTAATCATATTGCTATTGCTGGGAACAACAGAAATATCAACCAATTCTGCCAACTGATTAAGTGCGGTATCTCGCTTATCTAATAAATCATTAGGTTGTTGCTCGGCATTTGCTTGACCTTGAGCCGTTGCAATTTGTACATTTAAGTTGGCTATTTCTTTGGCGAATGAAGTAATTTCATCAGCCATCACCACCATATCGGTATTGATTTGATCACGTATCTCACCGAACCTTGAATTCATGGTATCAAAGCGACTGCTTAGAATCTCAGTCTCAGATAACAACACTTGTCTTGCTGGTATTGATGTTGGGTCATCTGTTGCATCATTTACCGCATTAAAAAAATTCTTAATCGCGGGTTCCATTCCAACTGAAGGGTCAGCCACAATATCATCAACTTGCGATGCCAATTCACTGTATTTATCAACATCACCAAAAGCGGCAGTACTTGATCGTAATTGGGTGGTAAT
>CAJVYL010000113.1 GCA_913009265.1 uncultured Methylococcales bacterium | reverse complement strand
CATTCAGCTAACAAATAACAGAGTAGATTTAACGAACTATGCCAAAAAGAACCGACATAAAATCGATTTTATTATTAGGTGCAGGCCCTATCGTGATAGGCCAAGCATGTGAATTTGACTACTCAGGAACTCAAGCGTGTAAAGCATTAAGAGAAGAAGGTTATCGCGTAATTCTGGTTAACTCTAATCCAGCAACGATTATGACTGACCCAGATATGGCTGATGCAATTTATATAGAGCCTATTGACTGGCAAACAGTTGAAAAAATTATTGCAAAAGAAAAGCCAGATGCAGTCTTACCTACAATGGGCGGCCAAACAGCATTAAACTGTGCTTTAGATTTAGATAAACATGGCGTATTAGAAAAATATGGCGTGGAAATGATCGGAGCAACCAAAGAAGCCATTAATATGGCTGAAGACAGAGACTTGTTTAATCAAGCAATGGGTCGATTAGGTTTTGAAGTTGCTAGATCTAAAACTGCTCATACAATGGAAGAAGCTTTTGCTGCACAAGCTGAAGTAGGTTACCCGACTGTTGTTCGTCCTTCATTTACGATGGGTGGAAGTGGTGGTGGGATTGCTTACAATAAAGAAGAGTTTGTTGAAATTTGTGAGCGTGGTTTGTATTTATCGCCAACTAATGAATTGCTGGTTGAAGAATCAGTATTAGGTTGGAAAGAATACGAAATGGAAGTGGTACGTGATACTAACGATAACTGTATCATTATCTGTTCCATTGAAAATTTTGACCCAATGGGTGTGCATACTGGTGATTCAATTACTGTTGCCCCTGCTCAAACATTAACAGATAAAGAATACCAAATCTTACGAAATGTCTCGTTAGCCGTATTGCGTGAGATTGGTGTTGATACTGGTGGTTCAAACGTACAAGTTGCGATTAATCCAGAAGATGGTCGTATGGTAGTGATTGAGATGAACCCAAGGGTTTCTCGTTCATCTGCATTGGCATCAAAAGCAACAGGTTTTCCTATTGCTAAAGTGGCTGCAAAATTAGCCATTGGTTACACACTGGATGAATTGAAGAATGAAATTACAGGCGGCGCTACTCCGGCTTCATTTGAACCATCAATTGATTATGTGGTAACTAAAGTACCTAGATTTACCTTTGAAAAATTTCCACAAGCCGATGATAGATTAACCACACAGATGAAGTCTGTGGGTGAAGTGATGGCGATTGGGCGTACTTTTCAAGAATCATTGCAGAAATCCTTACGTGGTTTAGAAATTGGTGTTGATGGCTTAGATGAAATTGTTGATTTTTCTGATCCTGATTCAGCCGATATCATGCAGCGTGAAATGCGTCACCCAGGGCCAGAGCGCTTATGGTATGTAGCAGATGCTTTCCGTAGTGGCATGTCTTTTGATGATATTCATGAAGCAAGTCGAATTGATCCTTGGTTTTTAGCTCAAGTAGAAGATTTAGTTTTAACTGAAAAAAGTTTGGCGACGAAAACTTTAGCTACCTTAAAAGGTAATGAGCTGTTTAAGTTGAAGCAAAAAGGTTTCTCGGATGCTCGCTTAGCTAAATTATTAGGCGCTAAACAATCGGAAGTTCGTAAATTAAGACACAAACAGAATGTTCGACCTGTTTATAAGCGTATTGATTCTTGTGCGGCAGAGTTTTCATCAGATACAGCATATTTATATTCTACTTATGAAGAAGAATGTGAAGCGCGCGTTTCAGATAAAGAAAAAATCATTATTTTAGGTGGTGGTCCAAACCGTATCGGTCAAGGTATTGAATTTGATTACTGCTGTGTTCATGCAGCATTAGCTTTGCGTGAAGATGGTTACGAAACCATTATGGTGAATTGTAATCCTGAAACAGTGTCTACTGATTTTGATACCTCTGATCGCCTTTATTTTGAATCATTAACCTTTGAAGATGTATTAGAAATTATCCATCTAGAAAAACCTAAAGGTGTGATTGTGCAGTATGGCGGTCAAACACCGCTTAAATTAGCACGTGATCTAGAAGCGGCAGGCGCACCTATTATTGGTACATCACCTGATGCAATTGATTTAGCTGAAGATCGTGAAAGATTTCAAGCATTATTGAATAAATTAGATTTAAAACAGCCGCCTAATGGTACAGCTCGTTCAGTTGAGCAAGCTGTCAGTGTTGCTAAAGATCTCGGTTATCCTTTAGTTGTCCGACCTTCTTATGTTTTAGGTGGGCGTGGAATGGAAATCGTATATAACGAAGAAGCTTTAACACGTTATATGAAAGGTGCCATTGGTGTTTCAAATGATGCGCCTGTCTTGTTAGATCGCTTTTTAGATGATGCGATTGAAATGGATGTTGATGCTATTTATGATGGTGAAACATTATTAATTGGCGGTTTAATGCAGCACGTTGAACAGGCTGGTGTACATTCAGGTGACTCGGCATGCTCTATTCCCCCTTATGATTTACCAAAACATATACAAGATAAATTACGTGTACAAGTAGGCCAAATGGCTGAAGCATTGGGTGTTCGAGGTTTAATGAATACTCAGTTTGCAATACAAGGTGAAAATATTTATGTGTTAGAGGTTAATCCTAGAGCATCAAGAACTGCACCTTTTGTATCTAAAGCAACAGGCTATCCATTAGCAAAAATTGCTGCCTTGTGTATGGCAGGTAAGTCACTTAAAGAACAAGGTATTACAGAAGAGTGTGTGCCTGATTATTATTCAGTAAAAGAAGCTGTATTCCCTTTTGTTAAATTTCCTGGTGTTGATCCATTATTAGGGCCTGAAATGAAATCAACAGGCGAAGTGATGGGTGTAGGTAAAACTTTTGGTGAAGCCTTTGCTAAATCACAACGAGCAGCGGGTGTTGACTTGAGTGCTGGTGGTAAAGCGCTTATTAGTATTCGTGAGGCTGATAAACCCAAAGTAGTTGAAGTGGCTCGTATGTTAATTGAAAATAACTATCAAGTTGTAGCAACAAAAGGAACAGCAAAGATAATTGAAGCGGCTGGCTTAGTTTGTGAAACTGTATATAAAGTTAACGAAGGCCGTCCTAATACCGTTGATATGATTAAGAATGATGAAATTCAATTAATTATAAATACAACTGATGGTGTTAAGGCGATTAAAGATTCGTTTACAATGCGAAGAGAAGCTTTGCAGCATCATGTCACGTATTACACAACTATGGCAGGTGCAAAAGCAGCGTGTTATGCATTGGGTGAGTTAAATGCTGGTGATGTTAATTGCTTGCAGGATTTGCATGGTAGTTTAAAGTAATTATAGAGACGGGCTTATTGAGTTCGTCTTATTATTAATATTAAAAAGGCTGGCTTTTGTCAGCCTTTATTTTTATTTGTCCTCAGTAATGGACTAAGAAGATTGGAGATAGAGATATGGTGGATAAAGTACCCCTTACCGTAGTTGGCGCAGATAAGTTGCGAGATGAATTAAAAGAATTAAAATCAGTCGTTAGACCTAGGATTGTGAAAGCTATTTCAGAAGCTAGAGCACATGGTGATTTGAAAGAAAATGCTGAGTATCATGCAGCAAAAGAGCAGCAAAGTTTTACTGAAGGGCGTATTAGCGATATTGAAGGCAAGCTATCAAATGCCCAAATTATAGATGTCACTACTATAGATGCAGGCGGTAAAGTCATTTTTGGTGCAACGGTAGAGATTGAAGATATTGATACAGAAGATGTTGTTACTTATCAAATTGTGGGAGTGGATGAGGCTGAGATCAAAGAAGGACGGATTTCAGTAAGTTCACCAATAGCAAGAGGTCTTATAGGTAAAGAAGTTGAAGATGTGGTGACTATTAAGACACCAAGTGGTAAAAAAGAATACGAAATATTATCTATACAATATATATAGAAAAGCAGGTGAAAGGTTCAAGGCTAAAGGGAGAGCTTGGAACCCTCTCCTGATGGAGAGGGTTGGGAGAGGAGAAATTAAAATAAACTCTTTTGCCCTAACTCAATTTAATTGCAGGTATGTAAGGGCATATTTAAATTGATCGCTGTTAGCTTCTTCTAGGACCAGTTTTCTTTTCTACTTTAGGCTCTGGTTTTTTGCGATAAATAACGATAATCTGACCTATACTCTGAATAAGCTCTGCTTTAGTTTCAGCAACAATTTGCTCTTGGATGACCTTTCTATCATCTCTTTCAGCACGAATTTTGATTTTTATTAATTCGTGAGTATCTAAAGTGATTTCAATCTCTTTGAGTACAGATTCTGTTAAGCCTGCTTGACCAACTATAATAACGGGTTTTAATGTATGGGCCTGGGCCTTAAATTGCTTTTTTCTGACAGAATTCACACTGTTGTCCTAATTAATAAAAATAATATAATTCTACACTACAAACGATATGGCGCGTAGCAAAAGCAGTAATCAATGGATGCAAGAGCATTTTGATGATGAATATGTAAAAAAAGCACAGACACTGGGCTATCGCTCACGCTCTACTTTTAAACTGGTTGAGATTCAGGAAAAAGATAAAATCATCAAGACAGGAATGAATGTAATTGATTTGGGAGCAGCGCCTGGCGGATGGTCTGATTATGCTAGAAAAATTGTAGGTAAAAAAAATAAAGTCATTGGACTGGACTTGTTAGCTATTGATCCTATTGAGGGCGTTGACTTTATTCAAGGTGATTTTAGAGAAAACGATGTATTGGATGAATTGATGCGAGTTTTAGATGGAGCACCTGTTGATCTTGTTATGTCAGATATGGCACCAAATATTAGTGGAAATAAGGCTATGGATCAGCCAAGATCAATCTATCTAGCAGAGTTAGCTTTAGATACAGCTCAAACAGTTTTGACAAAAGGTGGAACTTTTCTGATTAAAATGTTCCAAGGAGCAGGATTTGATGAATATAAGAAAGATGTGACAAAATGCTTCACAACTGTAGTGATAAGAAAGCCAAAATCATCAAGACCAAGAAGTAAAGAAGTATATATTTTGGCTAAAGGGTTTAAAAAATAAGATTTGACTCTATATCAGTAAAATAATTGCGATTATTCGGATGGCTTAATCCTGATATAATCATTTAGTTTTTTATAATTTAGGGCCGTAGTGGTCTAGGGCGTGTATCTTGAACGATATGGTTAAAAATGTAGTTTTGTGGGTTGTCATCGCAGTTGTGCTGATGTCAGTCTTTAATAATTTTGGTTCTCGAACTGCACGTAGTGATGGTTCAATCTCTTATTCCCAGTTTCTTGATTCAGTCAAAGCGGGGCAGGTTCAGCAAGTAACAATTGATGAGCATAATATTAAGGGAAGAATGCAAACAGGTGAGAAGTTTAGAACTTATGCACCTGATGATAATCATTTAATTGATGATTTATTGCAAAATGCTGTTGAAATTAAAGCTCAACCTCCTGAAGAACCTTCATTATTGATGACGTTATTAATGTCATTTGGTCCTATATTATTGTTGATTGCCGTGTGGATTTTCTTCATGCGTCAAATGCAAGGCGGTGGCGGCGGTGGTCGTGGTGGTGCTATGGGTTTTGGTAAAAGTAAAGCCAGAATGCTTGAGCAAGATCAAAACAAAGTCACTTTTGCTGATGTTGCCGGTTGTGATGAAGCTAAAGAAGAAGTTGAAGAAATGGTCGACTTCTTAAAAGATCCAGCTAAATACCAAAAACTTGGCGGTAGTGTTCCTCGTGGTGCGTTAATGGTAGGGCCTCCAGGAACAGGTAAAACTTTATTAGCTAGAGCCATTGCTGGTGAAGCAAAAGTACCATTCTTCACAATCTCTGGTTCTGATTTTGTAGAAATGTTTGTTGGTGTTGGTGCATCGCGTGTACGTGATATGTTCGAACAAGCTAAAAAACATGCACCTTGTATTATCTTTATTGATGAGATTGATGCGGTTGGTCGTTCTCGTGGTGCTGGTTTAGGTGGTGGTAATGATGAGCGTGAGCAAACATTAAACCAATTATTGGTTGAAATGGATGGTTTTGAAGGGCATGAAGGTATTATTGTCGTTGCCGCAACAAACCGTGCAGATGTATTAGATAGTGCTTTATTACGTCCGGGTCGTTTTGATAGACAAGTTAATGTTGGCTTGCCAGATATTAAAGGACGTGAACAGATTTTAAATGTTCATATGAAAAAAGTACCTGCTGCTGATGATGTAATTGTTAAATACATCGCACAAGGTACACCAGGGTTTTCTGGTGCAGATTTAGCTAACTTAATTAATGAAGCAGCGCTGTTTGCAGCAAGAAAAAATAAACGTACTGTCACTATGGCTGATCTAGAAAAAGCCAAAGATAAATTGATCATGGGTGTTGAAAAGCATTCTATGGTGATGGACGAAAAAGAAAAAAGAATGACTGCTTATCATGAAGCCGGTCATGCGATTGTTGGTAAATTAGTACCAGAGCATGATCCTGTTTATAAAGTAAGTATCATGCCGCGAGGAAGAGCATTAGGTGTAACAATGTTCTTACCAGAAAAAGACCAATACAGTGCTAGTAAGCAAAAATTAGATAGCATGATTTCTAGTTTGTACGGTGGTCGTATTGCCGAAGAGCAAATATTTGGCTGGGAACAAGTTTCAACAGGTGCTTCAAATGATATTGAAAGAGCAACTGAGTTAGCTAGAAACATGGTAACTAAATGGGGCTTATCTCGTCGTTTAGGGCCTTTGGCTTATGGTGAAGAAGATGGCGAAGTATTTCTTGGTCACTCTGTTACCCAAAACAAATCTATTGCTGAAGGTACAGCGGTAACTATTAATGAAGAAGTAAGAAAAATCATTGATCAAAATTACCAGCGAGCTGAGCAAATATTGAAAGATAATGAAGATATTTTACATACTATGTCTGATGCTTTGATGAAGTATGAAACTATTGATAAATATCAGTTAGAAGATCTAATGGATAGAAAACCTGTTAGAGACCCTCAAGGTTGGGATGATACTCCACCACCATCAAATGATAATGAAGCTAAATCCGAAAAAGATGAGGCTGATAAAAAAGAGGATGGAAAAGGTGATTCCTCAATAGATGGTGCTACTGAGCAAAGCTAACGTTATACAAAGCAGAAAAAGGAGAGGCTAAATGTCTCTCCTTTTTTTTGTAATAAAGAATGTAAGTACTAAGCGAAAAATGATGGGTTCCGCTCTGAAGTCCT
>CAJVYL010000112.1 GCA_913009265.1 uncultured Methylococcales bacterium | reverse complement strand
AGTAAAAAGACAAGTTAGAAATCGGGAACTTGTTTCGTGCACGCTCCTAAGCCAATGCCCCTTTAAAAGGGCATTGGAGCGAAGGCTTCAGCCTTCTATTACACATCAAAAGCAGTCTAAAGACTGCGCCCCAGTCCAGTTTAACTTAATAATTAAGCCTTTCCAGCGTGCAAAAGATAACTTAAATCTAACAGTTGTACCACTCACTATATCCATCCCAAAGCGTCGTCCCCACATACAGCATCATTTCATTTAAATAGACAGTCTGACCCTCAGTACCTAAAATTCTAAGCTGCATAACATAGCCATTCATTACCTCAACTTGAGCTGTCACAGTCACTGAGCGATTGTTTTCGGTGGTGATTCCCCCAAAAACAAAGGTGTCAGGTGAGGCTAAAGAAGCGGTGAACGTATTGGCGACCAACTTAAAGCGGGGCAAATATTCATGCAAAAGTAGGGTGGGCAGTTTTTTTTGCCCACCATCAAGGTATCACTGACACCCTTTTTTTCCTTTATGATTTCAGCAATTTAATAAGGGCAAAAGACAAGACCTGACACCATTTTTTCTATTGTGTTACTTAAGATTATTTATCAAATGGTATGGTGGTTCATATTAATCAAGCTAGTTGTGCCTTTATTATTTCTATACTTTGACTGTTTAGTTTTTCAGGTGATGTATTTTTCGTTTGACTTGTTCTATTGAGCGTCGCATTATTTGGATCTTCGGAGCGAAGAACAAGTCTATGCAATTGGCTTCATTAGCATTGTTATATCGCTTATCTCTTGTTTTATACTTAATCCTTGGATTTCCATTAATGGTAAATATCATCAGTTTTTTTAATTCCCCGCCGTCATTATTATCATTGGGTCTATAATTAACAAAATAATTGAACAATGATGGTACAGAGAGGAATACTAAAACACTTAAACAAGAATATAAAAAATAATAATTTCCGGTAATATATGTAATAGGCACGAATAATATTGTTGCAAAAAATGTAGCAATTGCGAGTGTTTGCGAAGAGATATTTGTTTCTGATTCTTTCTTAACTCGCTCCCAATCATGTTTTAGTAAATATGAAACTCTATCGCTGAACTCAATTAAATCCTTTTCGTCCAATGACCTTGATAATTTTTTTAATGACTCTACAATTGCCATATCACACTTATCTTCAGGGTTAAGTCTTACAATTAGCTCCACCTCTATTTTTTGAAGCTTTTTTGTATCACTTTTTTGAAAAGCAATTGCTGTTTTCACAACTAACTTCCTTAACCTATCTCTCCACTCTTTACGTTCTTTGGTGACATTATCAATTTTTATCTTTTTATCTGCTGACAGTTTAGTGAACGTTGCCGATATTAAAGCTACAACGACGCTTGTACTTATAATTACAGGAAGAATTTCAGGTATGTTCATTTAGCGGGGGACCTTTTTTAATTTTATTTACCATGTCGCTTTTTCTTTCTTAACTTCCCTTAGCCGTATCAAATTTCAGTTTTTTAACTAAAAATTTACTTTCCTCTAATACCTATGTGAAGGCATATAAAAAGTTGTTATTTCACCCTGTTTATCATACTCTCGATGTGAAAATTACGACCGAAAACCATTAACCCTAACAGGGTAGTAGCATATATTATCTCTCCTACACGCACCTAATCTCCAATATTAAATCCATCATCTAACATTGCTATAGTTGAATCTCTACGATTAATAGCCACCTTACTTTTTTCTTGCAAATTAATGGCTATCTCAACATTTCCAATACAGCGTTTTGCATCCTCATAACCTTGTTCAATTAATTGATTTATTTTTGATGCTTTAAAATTCAATAAATCTTTAATTTGAGATTCTGTACTAATCGGTATTTTAGGTCTAACTTCAATAATCGTAGTATTAGGAAAATCATATCTATCCCACGCACTACCATCAGTGAGGTGAGTCACAATAATATGTGAGCAACCACAATCTTCAATGAGTGGCGTAATAGGAGTGTTTCCTTGTGATTTTTTCCACCCACCTAAACCACCATCTGAGTATAATTCACCCTCAATTTCTTGAGGTTCAAATAATAATGGTAACGCAGCAGAAGCAAAGATAACATCTTGTTGCTTATTCTCAGTAAATGATTGGACATGGAAAAAATTTGATTCTTTAGTCTCTGAAAAACCAATAATTCCTCGTACCGCACTCACTATATCCGAAAAATGTCCTTCAGTTTGATAAGTCGATACATACAAAGGCTTCCCCTTTGATAAGGATTGATAAGATGTGTACTTATCAATTAACATTCTAATCGGCTCCTGTTTCACTAAACTAAAATCATACTCTTTTCCGTATTTATAGCCTTGCTCTTTTAACAGTTTAAAAATTAAAGCCCCTGTAGGAGTCAACCTACTTGAACCCATTAATAATAAATAAGCCAAATAAGAACCAACATTAGTGCCATTTATTTTAAGCGGTGGTTCATTCGCTAGCTCCATCCATAAATCATATAATTTTAAATAGGCTTCCTTTGAACTCTTTGACCCTGCAATAACAGCACCATTTAATGCACCAATACTTGCGCCTGCAACAGCCTGAACTTCCATTCCAGATTCTGCGAGATATCGCATAACCCCAACTTGATATGCTCCTTTTGCACCGCCACCAGATAACACCAATCCTACTTTATTGCTCATATACCAGACCTCACTCTAAAGTTTTCCGTGATGTGCTCAACAACATTTTCTGCATTAAAAATATATGGCATATTATCTAAACTAGAATATTTTTCCGATTGATTAGTTAGATAATTATGTAATGCCCAAAAAACTGGAGTAGATCTCTGGTCAGAAGAATCTGTTAGAAAAGCTAATGCTTTTTTTCTATCATTACTTAAATGATTCAAACCACTTTCCACCTCTTCCTGCCAAGAAAATACTTGGTCAGATTGCATATTGAGCACCTTCATATTCTCTTTTAAGTGAATAATTGCCTTATTCTTTACTTGATCTAATAACCGCTCGATTTCAATCTTATTATCAGTGAACGTGCGACAGAAACGTCCAAAGTCTCCCCAATATAGCTCATCTAAAGCTAAATAGAGTCGTATTAACCAAGGATACTCATCAAAGCCACCAGCCATCCATTTGTCGAATACAGCCTCCATTTGCTGTGTTGCTAGACGGCCTGAGTCACACTCATGCAACTTTTGCTCTAATTTAGAAAATTTATTATCTAAATTATCAAAGCGACTAACTAAATCTTCAACTTTCCCCTTCAGCTCAATGTGCTTAGACTGTAGCTTCATAACACCCTGACGAGTCTCTGCCAGCTTAATACTGACAGATTCTATCGCTAGGTCACTTTGTATTTGATAATTTTGAAGTACTTCTAACCAGTCAGCTACAGCACTCAACCCACCCTGTAGGTTTTGATCAATTTGCTGCTGCCTATCATGTGCTTCTCCTGTTAAATCCTGTAAAAGTCGTGACTTAAAACTTGAATTAACACTATCTCTAAGGCGAATAATATCATCATTAACCTCAATTCCATTAATGAAATCAATGATTGCTTTTTCTCTTAACTGTGGAATTTCATCATATAAAACATCTAGCTCATTACTCACTAACTACCCCCCACTGTATTTTTTAGAGAAGCATTAATAACCTTTAAATCTTGAGTTTGCACAGTTCCTTGTTTGCCTAGCTCTTTTAAACTAAGCTTTAAATTTTCAGCCCTACTTTCTTCAAGTTCTTGATTAGACTTCTCGCCATCAATTAAAACTCCTTTATAAGAACTTAGGTACTTTGCTAACCCAGATAAATAATCTTCTATGACAGGTTGATATGTTGTCTGTAGGTACTCAGAAAAAGATGCCTCATATTGTGTATTTGATTGATCAATTTCCTTTTGAATTCCAGCACGAATTTTCTCAACATTAACTGAGTATTCTGTGGTGTTTTTTATATAACTTTCCCACCCCCAGTCATCTGTAGAAAACATTTTACATAGACCTCCCCACATAGAGTCCGATCTTCTGTTTTTTGTCTCACTGGTTACCTCCTCTTGATACCCCTTGTTTAATATGATTTCCAAGCGAATTTCATGAGAACTTGCAGTAATCTGAGGCGGTGTTAATGTGAGGTTAAAACCATCATCTTTAAGCTTATTTTTTGCACTGTGTAAGACTTCCTGTGCTTTCTGGCTAATTTGGCTATCTATTGCTTCAGATAAGTGCACTATATTTTCTGTAAACTGTTTTTCTAATACATTTCGTGCCTCTGTAATTAAGCTATTTAACCTTGTATTTACTTTGCGTAAATACGACTTAGCTTCATTCTCATTTTCAAATGATACAATGTCATCCTTGGGCTCGTATTTGTATTTTTTTCTTATGTTATCTTGTTTCTTCTTTACATGGTCGGTATTCCCAAGTGAAAAGATACTAGCTAATTCTGAACGGATATCTGACTTAACAGCCGCTGCCAATCTCTTTCCTACCGCCTCTGAACCTTTAGTTGCTAGATTATTACCCTCTTCGAAGACACTATCTACTTCTTTTTGCAAAGCAGTATTACTGCCCTCTATGGTTAATTCAAGTTTAGAAGAAAAGCTCTTAATTCCTTGGTTAGCTGTTTGCTTAATGTCATCAGATAACTTAGAAATATCTTTTATATTTTCTTCTATTGTTTCAATTGCTCTTTGAATTTGCTTTATTTCTTTATTTAAAGCAGTACTTCTAATATTAATCGTATTACCAAATCTTTCATGAATCCCGCTTAATTTGGCAACTGATGCCGTAACACAAAGCTTGGCTGCATTAGCGTGAGAGTCCTTAATCACATTATTAAGTGGTTCTTGAAAAAAGCTATTATCCCATGTAATCCCAGCAGCCTTCTTCACTAGCTCAGTATTGTTTATTGATAATAGCCACATATCACCAAATGCTTTTCTCCCAAAATCTGAAATCCATGAGTTTTCATTCTCCTTTACTTCTGGTATTTCATTATTAACACTTAAGTAATTTAATGCCCTGTTTGCAAGGTAGGCTTTCGCAGATGAAACAGGAAATACTCTTGATTTTAAAGATGAGTCCTTCATTAATGAGCTAGCAACATAATCTTGCACATCTTCTTTATCCATAGAATGTTCATTTGTCTGATCAAACTTATTAACTAATATAGATAAGCGATCTTTATCCAGCTCATTACTTATCTTCTTAATCTCTTCACGCACACTCGCGTCAGCTTCTGATCGCATTTGCGTGTAATCAATCACTAACATAATTGAAGTTGCTCTCTTCAATTGTTTAAGAAAAACAGTTTTTAATGCTTCACTTTGCCCAATTTCATTTGGTCCTGGCGTATCCAGAATCGATAAATTACCACTCGCTGATTGCTCCATTGCCTGTAAATGACAGAACTCCACTTCGATCAAGGGTAAGTCTTTGCTTTCTTGATAGCCCTCATATACATCATCAACTGAAATCTCTAATTCTTTGGCGAGGCGCATGATGTCATTTAAGTGCCTTAAGAAATGAAAAATTTCCTTTTGCCCCAAATAGCTTGATTTAAAATCATAGCCCTTATTTTTCATTAGCATTGAGATGAGCTCTTTCCCATCATCAGTACCATTCATAGCAAGACCTGTTACTTTTATAAGACTTAACTTTTTAGCTACTTTTTTAGATAAATTAATTAATGTAGACGTTTTAGCTAGTGTTAATAATGGCTCTACTTGTTTGTGTTTATTCCTAATCAATGTAGGCAAAGTTGTCATAGGATCATTGCGGTTAGGTAAAATTTCTTTACCCACAATGGCATTGATTGTCGTAGACTTTCCAGCCTTCATCGTACCAACAACCGCTATAATCGTCTCCATTGTCTCTAACTTATGAAGTTCATTATCAATCTCTTTAATTGATTCCTCTACTTCCTTAAAGTTATAGCTTTCTTGCTTGTCATCTCTATTCTTATCAAATAAATCAGGTGTCTTTAAAGATTTATTTAATAGTGATTTTTGCTGTCTTAATAACCGACCAGCCTCTTTTCCTAATACTTCATAGCTAACACTCTTCATTTTTCTTAATCTCTCCTTAAATAGGGATAGTTCCAATTTTTTTAATAAATATAAATTCATATATGTAATTTTACAATGTATACGTCAACTAAAAACACAGCGAAAGCAAGTAAATTTTATAAAGTGGCTCAAATCTAATGGCCAATTTTGACTCAGTATAATTGGCCAGTAACAACCTCTAAAAGTTACATACATTCCACTATAGTTACTAAGTTATTTTATGCAATGATCGACAGATTATGTCACTAGCCTAAACTAAGATCCTATATTTTATTAAATAGCATTAAGTTAATGGAAAAAGACCAAATCAAACCGAAAAGGTTTTTCTACACGTTAACCCGCGTATTACGTTCTATTCTTAATAGCACCAATAACAGCACAAAAAAGATAAACACTAAAAAAGCACCACCCGCCAGCATCATAAATTGTGCTGCCTCTGCCTTATCATGTTTTACCCGTTGATATTCATTTTCAATACGCATATTTTCGCGGTGTAAATGTGAATCTTTTTGTTCTAAAAACCAATTAAGCGAGTCTATCCATTTTACTTTTCGAGAGTCATTTTCCGGTAATTTTTTAATATCAGCAGCACTGTCTTTAAGGTCGATAGAAAAATCAAGTAAAGGCTGCATTAAATGAAAACTACCGTCTTCGTTGTCAATTAACAATCGGAACAAATCACCGCGTAAATTTGGGAAGTTAGAAACAGGATTATCACCCGTTTCCTTAGCATACACATTAAAGTTTTGAGCGATAGGCGTATAAAAACTATTAAATTTCTTATCTAAATTTAACTTAGCCTCTGCATCTGCCAACTTAGCCGCTTTTTTATCCGTATCTGACACCATCGGGTCTTCAGATTCATAGCTTTGATTATAAGCATCCTGTTTTGCATCCTTATAATCTTGGTAATCAATATCAGGCTCAGAAATCGTCTTATTAACAGAGCTAGTATATTGATTACCCCCAATTGCTAAACTGACCAATAGCGTACAAATTGCGATAACCGCAACTAACATTGAAAACATACCGACAAAAGAAATAAAGCTATGTTCAATACGTTTAATTCGCATAAAACAGCTGCG
>CAJVYL010000111.1 GCA_913009265.1 uncultured Methylococcales bacterium | reverse complement strand
ACAAATCAAGTTATTAGAGGATGAGCTTGGAGTCGAGTTATTTGAACGTAATAGTAGAAAACTAACGGCATTAACAATAGCTGGAGAGCGTATTGTTGTCTTGGCTAAAAAAGTTTTAAATAAAGTTGATGATATTAAGCAAGTAGCTGCAGAATTTACTAATGAGCCAAAATCTATAAGTATTGCAACCACTCATACCCAGGCGCGCTATGTGTTACCTGTTATCGTAGAAAGATTTTTAAGTTTAAACCCTAATATTAACTTAAACCTACAACAAGGGACTCCCGAACAAGTTGCAACTTTATTGGAAAATAATGAAGTAGATATTGCCATAGCAACAGAAGTATTAGCCGATAGAGAAGCTTTAGTTGCTTTACCATGCTATCAATGGAGTCGGAGCATTATTGTTAAGAAAGACCATGCCTTAGCAGGAAAGAATAAATTAACGATGGCAGATATAGTGAAATATCCCATTATTACTTATGTGCAAGGGTTTACTGGGCGTTATAAACAAGATGAAGTGTTTAAACAGTACCAGATGGAGCCCAATATAGTATTAACAGCAGTAGATGCTGATGTTATAAAAACCTATGTTCGCTTAGGGTTGGGTATAGGAATTATTGCCAATATGGCTTTTAGCCCAGAACAGGATAGTGACTTACATGCTTTAAGTGTTGAGCATTTGTTTGGTATTAGTACCAGTCAAATTGCGATAAAAAAGGATCGAAATATAAAGCCTTATGTCTATTCTTTTATAGAAATGTTTGCGCCACATTTAACTCAAATATTAATTAAGCAGGCCATTGAATGTAGTGATTTAAAAGCAAGGCAGAAAATGTTTTTAGATATTTCACTTCCGGCCTTTTAATGTTGGGTGTTTTAAAAAGCTAAGGATAGTTAAGTGTGTCATATGACCTGTTTTATATCATATGACGTATTTCTATCATACTAACTTCCGTCGAATGGTATTGATTTAAGGTCTGGTAACTATGGCTTAAATTGTGCTTATCTGTAAAGGCGTTTTTGTGAGCGGAAGACATGTTGTTGAACTTTATTGTATCTGGACTCTAAAGTAATTATTCTGTAGCCTAATCCGTTGTAAAATTATTCATAAGCTTTGCTACATTTAAGAAGCTTAATGATTGCCTTGTAAAATGTTTTTGTGAATGTAATTGTTTATCCAAGTAACAGGAAATTAAATGGTCAAGATTAAGAGTGTAGTATTTTTTTTAGCCTTTACAGGAATAATGATATTTTCTGTTGGCAGTAGTTATGCAGAAAAAAAGAGCTATAAAGTAAATCCCGGCGATATTATTGAAATTAATGTCTGGAAAGAAGAGGGCATGCTACTAGAAGTTTTAGTTAGACCTGATGGGGGAATATCATTTCCTTTAGTGGGTGATTTAACCGTACAAAATTTAAGCTTAGTCGATATTGAAAAAGCAGTGACTGAAAAGTTAAGTCAATATTTGTCTGACCCTGTAGTAACTGTTTCGGCTAAGCAGTTATTAGGCAATAAAATATATGTGATTGGGCAGGTGAATAAACCTGGAGAATACATTGTTAATAAGTATGTTGATGTAATGCAAGTGCTTAGCATGGCAGGTGGAATGACACCTTTTGCGGCAGTAAATAATATTATTATTCTTCGTAGAGATGCTTCAGGAAAGCAGCAAGCGATAAAGTTTGAATATGGAGAATTAGCAAATGGCGAAATGTTAGAACAAAATATTATGATGCAAGCAGGTGATGTGGTTGTAGTACCTTAATGGATGGTTATTCTTGGGTGAATAATATAAGGCTAACCAAATCATATGAAATATAGTTTTTTTAAAAAACAACTAGGCTTTTATCTATCTTTAGTGTCTCTAGCTGAGTCAGTAGATTCCGTTGTAGCAAAAGAAATATATTTTAAGCCATCCATTAGTATTCAAGCTGAATATGATGATAATAAAATGTTAAAGACAGATAGGTTCAATACTATTGATAAGTCTGCTTATGGCATTATTACTCGAGTAAATGCAATCGTAGGTGTGCGTTCTGATCGATATGATGTGGCCATTGATAACCAATTTATACTTAATCGGTATAAAAGTGATTTTGATTTAGACAGTGATGATTTTAATTTTAATTTATCTTCAGATTATCAATTAACAGAGAAACACCAATTTGGCTTGAGTGCAAGTTTTAAAAGAGATACAACATTAACGAGTGAACTTGGAGATCTTGGTCTTGGTACAGGTCTAGTCCAAGACAATGTTATGCATGAGCAATGGTCTATTGCACCTACGTGGAGTTATTCTTTATCTAATACTCAATTTATACAAGCTAGTTATGAGCATTCAGAGCATATGTATGCAGAGTCTAAGCTAAACTCTTTTGCTGATTACACTATTGATATGTTTTCAACTAGTTTTACACAGCAATGGACACCCTTATGGAGTAATTTCTTAAGCTTTTCAGCGATGTCTTTTAAAATACCTGAAAGGGGAGAAGGTATTTTTGAAACTGATACAGAAACTACTGAATATAGTATATATATTGGTTCACAATATCAATTATCACCAACATGGTCGGCATCAGTAACGGTTGGTGAGCGATTTACGACAACTGAAATTACTTTTCAACAGCCTAATTTTAATACTTTAACTTTTGATAAAGTAACAACATCAACTGATGTACAGGGTTTTGTATTCTCATTCGATTTAGATAAGCAATTTGAAGTAGGAAATGCCAATATAAGTTATTCTCGATCGACAAACCCACAAGGACGAGGCCAGCTGGAAGTGAGAGACACTGTGAATGCTAATTTTAATCATAGATTTACCCAAAAATTAAACCTTTCATTAAATAGTAGTTTTAATAAAATTACAATTTCAGGGCGCGAAGATGATAATAATGGTAGAACTTATTTTGATATTAGACCCACTATTAGATGGAGTTTTGATAAGCAGCTAAACTTAACAGCAGGGTATCGATATAGAGCGCAGAGTTATGAGCGTGATGACGAGGAAGCTGTTTCAAATTCAGTAACATTAAATTTTAATTATCGCTGGGATAAAGTTTCGACTCAACAGTATTGAAAACAGCGATAAAAATAACAATTTAGATTTATAGAGGGTATGTGGTGGAAGATCAAGACGAAAAAGGGATGCAGGATTATCTCGATATATTAAAACGCAATAAAAATAAAATGTTAATTATTGGTTTTGTTGCCTTTTTTTTAACAGTTATCATTGCCGTTAAATGGCCTGCTACATACAAATCAACAGCAACGATTTTAATCGAACAGCAAGAGATTCCACAAGACTTAGTACGCTCAACGGTTACTAGTTATGCAGATCAGCGAATTCAAATAATTAGTCAGCGAGTAATGAGCTCGATGAACCTGAAAAAGATTGTCGATAAGTTTGAACTGTATAAGGAGGAACAAAAAACAGACCCTATCAGTATTGTTTTAGAAGATATGAGGGAAGATATTAGTTTAGAAATGGTTAGTGCTGATGTGATTGACCCTGTTAGTGGCCGACCTACCCAAGCAACTATTGCATTTACTCTTTCATTTGAAAATGAATCAGCAAGGAAAGCACAGCAAGTTGCTAATGAATTAGTTAATTTATACTTGAATGAGAACTTAAAAAGGCGCTCAGAAATTGCTACTGAAGCAACCAGCTTTTTAGCCATTGAATCTAAAAAGTTAAGTGAATTAATGGATGTTTTAGAAAAAAAATTAGCAACATTTAAAGAAGAAAATGAAGGCAGTTTGCCAGAGTTACAGGCTTTAAATGTGCAAATGATGGATAGAACAGAGCAACAGTTAATGGAAACTAATCGTCAGCTTGCAGCCGCAAATGACAGAATCGTATTTTTAGAAGCTGAGTTGTCACAGATAGAACCAAATATGACCACTTTTTCAGAAACAGGTCAAAGAATATATGGCTCTAGAGATAGGCTTAAAACATTAGAATCACAATTAGTGACTTTAAAATCTAAGTATGGGGCTAACCACCCTGATTTAATTAAAATGCAAAAGGAAATAGCCTCTTTAGAAAATGAAGTAGGTGGGGTGGATAAGTTAGAACTAGTTAAACAGTTAAAAGGTAAGCAAGCAGAATTAGCTTTACTGTCTGATCGATATTCTTCAGGACATCCTGATGTAAAAGACCTTAAACAACAAATTACAAATCTAGAAGAGGCAATAAGTCAGCCCACTAAAGCTAAAAAGGCAATTAATGCTAGACCAGATAATCCTGCCTATATTCAATTGTTAGCCCAGTTAAACGTTGCAAAAGTTGAGCGCTCGACAACATTAGAGTTAAAAAATAAATTGCTTACTAAGCTGGATAAATTTGAACAAGACTTATTAAAAGCGCCTCAAGTAGAAAGGAAGTATTTGGAAATTACTCGAGAATATGACAATACTTTATTAAAATATCGTGAAGTTAAAGCCAAGCAAATGTCAGCAGATATGGCACAAGCAATGGAAAAAGATCGTAAGGCTGAAAGGTTTTCATTAATTGAACCGCCTATTTTACCAGAAGAGCCATTTAAGCCTAATCGTAAAGCCATTGTATTTTTAGGTTTTATTTTATCTTTAGGGCTAGCTGTTGGCTTTGCTATTGTTAAAGAAACATTAAACTCAGCTATTTATGGAGCAAGAGGTATTACAACAGTAATAGGTGAGGCACCACTGGTTGTTATTCCGTATATTGAAAATGATGAGGATATTATTGCAAGTAAAAAACTAAAAATAAAAGTGTTATCTTTTTCAATAGTAGGGGGCGTTCTTTGTATTATCGGCTTTCACTTCTTTATTATGCCGTTAGATGTTCTATGGTACGTGCTTTTTAGAAAAGTAGGACTTAATCAAGCAGGCTAGTATTTTCTGTTTGATTTATTCTAACATTTGGAAGTGGGGCTTTAGTCTCGCCTAAACCTTCACTTCCTGAACTGATTTAGCAATATAAAAATAAAATATAAAATGGAACGTATTAAAAAAGCTTTAGAAAAAGCACAGCAGCAAAGGCAAGAAACAGAGGTGCAACAAGTTTCTAGTCATAAAACTGCTGGCGTAGCTAAAAAAACCGAGCAGATTAAATACTCAAATACACGAAATATAGAGATTTCTGAAACAGTATTAAAAAAGAATAGAATTATTGCAGGATTAGATGATGATCCTAGATCTGATTTATATAAAATACTTAGAACCAAAGTATTGCAAAAAATGCAGGCTAATAAAGGTAATGTGCTGGCTATTACAAGTCCAAATAGAGGTGAAGGTAAATCAATAACAGCAATCAATTTAGCGATAAGCATTGCGATGGATGCAAACTATTCAGTGTTATTAGTTGATTTAGACTTAAGGCGGCCAAGTATTCATAGTTACCTAGGTATATCTGCTGAACTTGGTTTAAGTGATTATTTTTCAGGTGATAAAACTATATCAGAGCTATTGGTTCATCCTGGATTGGAAAAAATGGTGGTTTTACCTGCGGGACGAGCAATAAAAAGATCTTCTGATCTTCTGTCTATGCCAAAAATGTTGGAATTGGCAAGCGAGTTAAAGCAACGCTACCCCGACAGAATTGTAGTGGTAGATTTACCACCACTTTTACAAACAGATGATGCCATGATTTATATGCCGAATGTGGATGCCTGTATGCTGGTAGTCGCAGAAGGCGAAAGTAGTGAGGATGATGTTAAGCAAAGCATTGTAATGATTGATGAAAAGAAATATATAGGGACAGTTCTTAATAAGTCGGCTGAAGATAACTCAGCAAATGACGAGTATTAGAAAGTATGTATCAATCATTTTATGGATTTAAAGAAAAGCCCTTTACTCTGACACCTGATCCAGCTTTTTTATATTTAAGCAAACAGCATGAAATGGCTTTAACCATGTTGAATTATGGTTTACAAAGTGAAGCGGGTATTTCCGTCATTACTGGTGAAGTGGGTGCTGGTAAAACTACGTTGATTAGAGAAATGTTAGATAATCTGGAGGAAAATTCAGAAGTTGGGCTTATCTCAAATGCACATAGTAGTTTTGGCGATCTACTGCAGTGGGTATTAATGGCATTTAATATCACCACTGAAGCTAAAGATAAAGCAGAACGATATCAAGTGTTAATGGATTTCTTAATTAGTAATTATGCTAATAATAAGAAAACTATATTAATAATAGATGAAGCCCAAAATATGGATGCAGACACACTAGAAGAGCTGCGTTTAATCTCAAATATCAATGCAGATAAACATCTAGTTTTGCAGTTAATATTAGTGGGTCAGCCAGAGTTGTTAGCGTTAATGCAACGCCATGAATTAAGGCAGTTAGCCCAGCGAGTCTCTATTGATTATAAGCTTAAAGCACTTGGCTATAAAGAAACGGTCGCTTATATTAAACATCGTTTAGTCGTTGCAGGTGGACACAAAGATATTATTGACAAATATGCTATTGCAGCTATTTTTTATCACAGTGGTGGAATTCCAAGGTTGATTAATACTTTAAGTGATTTTGCATTAGTGTTTGGGTTTTCTGAGGGCTTAAAACAAATCAATCTTGATATCATGTTAGATGTCATCAAAGGAAAGCAAGAAGGTGGTATATTTCCAATGATTAAACAAGAAAATAAAGAACAAGAAAAAGTTAGACAGCTGGTTATGCAACAAAAAAATATTGATATTCAACCTGCTTCAAATGGAGAAGATGAGGATGAATTAAATGAGTTGTAGTTAACAAATTGTAGAGCGGACTTCAGTCCGCTATAGAGACACTTATTAGAAAATGCAGAACAATGCTTCCTATTTATGGCGTCTGCTAAAATGTATTCTGTAGTGACAGAGGAAATATAAATGACTATTACTGAAATTTCAAAAATGAGTGTTCTTGAACGGTTTCAAATAATGGAGGCATTGTGGGAATCACTCACTTGTGAACCAGCTGGAATTAAATCACATTCATGGCATGAAGATATACTCTCTGATAGAAAAGAAAAAATAGAAAGAGGTGATGCCGGTTTTATATCCCTAGAAGAATTAAAATCAAAGCATGGAAAATGAATATTTAGATATTATCAGAGGCAGAAACTGACCATGAAGATGGAAAAATTTTCTATGAAAGCAAAGAGTAAGGTGTCGGTGAGTATTTCTGGGATTCTCTTCTATCGGATATTGAGTCTTTAGTCATATATGCTGGAGTTCATTCCAA
>CAJVYL010000110.1 GCA_913009265.1 uncultured Methylococcales bacterium | reverse complement strand
TTTACCTATTAATTTTTGCCATATAGTTAATTTCAGCATTCACCTTTACCAACTTACTTTAGTTTCACCCCCTACAAGCCTCTAACCTTCTCTGTAAACTAAAAAAACAACCCGCTATCTCCCCGTATAAACAAAACATCTCAAATTCAACTATAACTCTCGTCACTGACAACACCGCCCAACCTTAAAGCTGAATACCCAAGATAATATAGAATTTAGTTTTTAGAGCCATAAATTTACTTTACCCCTCCTTAAAATTAAAAAATGTGCATTGATAAAACGCAAAAACATACCACCAACCCAATAAACTCACTACTCTTAGATCTAGCATTTCAACAGATGCAAACGAAAGTCGTTTGATTCCGTCTCCTGTACCAGAGAAAAGACAGGACATAACCTGGTAATTTTTAAGCTTTAATCTCAATAAAATCGTACACCTAAAGACTGCCATCGCCCCCTATGTATAGTTATGATCTATACATAACGACCCACAACAGCCAGTCGAGAAATTGATATTATAAAGAATAATTTAGCTTATCCGTGTATTAGATAAAACGGTCATTGATACTGGGGAATTTAATAACTCCCCAGTAAACCTTAGTATGCCAGCCAAAGGTTAGTCTGATAAAATAACTTACTTAAATATTAGTGCAATCGATTTTCTCACTACTTAAAGGTGATGTGAATGAACGACCCAGGAAGTAGCGTACAATTTCAGCCCAATATTTGTATCTCCTTGCCTAGCCCGATGTCGGTTCTGTCAGTAACAGATAGCTTTTATGACTTGCTGGGCTTTGCAGCAGATGACTTCCTTAGCGGAAAAATAACCTTACCAAGCCGTATTCACGCCCATGACCAAGATATTGCTGAAGTATTGTTTTCCACAGAAATTGAGCCAGCCTCAGGTAGATTTAATATCAGGCTCAGACATGCAGATGGTCGCATTCGCTGTGTAAAGGGGCAGTACGCTAAAACGATAAATAGTATTAGCAACACCATTACACTTAATTTACTGCTGCTCGATGCTAAAAGCCTATCGCAACAGCAAGGTAACCAAACCATGATGGTTAATTTTAAAGCCATGATGGAGAATTCCGATGATTATATTTACTTCAAAGACATAAATCATGTATTCACTGGGGCTAGTCAAACTTTAGTCTCTATTACCGCCCCTTCAGAGCATTGGACGGATTTGATTGGTCAGACTGATTATGATGTATTTTCCGAAGCCTTAGCTGACACTTACTATAGTTTAGAGAAACAAGTGTTTGCTGGAATCCTCGTTGCACATGAAGTACAAGAAATACTGGATAACGATGGTAATAAAGGCTGGGTTGATAATCGAAAATATCCTATAAGAAATGACGATGGTGAAATTATTAGCTTATTTGGTATCGCGCGTGACATCACAAAACTAAAGCTTTCAGAAGAATCTGCAAAAGCTGCCTCACAATACTCTCGTAGTCTGATTGAAGCCAGCTTAGACCCATTAATTACCATTAGTGCCGAAGGTAAAATTACTGATGCTAACACTGCCACAGAAAAAGTGACGGGGGTAGACAGAGATAGTTTGATTGGTAGTGATTTTGCTAATTACTTCACCAACCCTGAAGAAGCAAGAAAAAGCTACCAACAAGCATTCTCACAAGGTTCTGTCACTGACTATTCGTTAGCGATACGTCATGTGTCAGGAAAAATCACTAACGTACTATATAACTCCACTGTATATCATGATACTAATGGAAAAGCATTGGGCGTGTTTGCAGCGGCACGAGATATTACAGAGCGTAAGAAATTGGAAGCTGCATTACATCAGCAAGCACTCTACGACGAACTCACTAAACTACCGAATAGGCGACTGCTCAATGACCGATTAAGCCAAACGATTGCTGCAAGTAAGCGTAGTCATATCTATGGTGCATTGATGTTTATGGATTTAGATAACTTCAAACCCCTCAACGATAAACATGGTCATGAGGTGGGTGATATGTTGCTAATAGAGACCGCTAACCGCCTCACAAGTTGCGTACGTGAAATAGATACTGTTGCACGACTTGGTGGTGATGAGTTTGTTGTGTTGCTAAATAAACTAAATACAGATAAAACCGTATCAACATCCGAATCGGTAATCATTGCAGAGAAAATTCGTACGGCTTTATCCGAACCTTACGTATTTAAGGTTCACCATACTGGAAAGCAAGATAACACTGTAGAACATTGTTGTACTGGTAGCATTGGTGTCATCGTATTTAATGGTACTGAAGGCACACAAAAAGACATTATTAAATGGGCTGATGACTCCATGTATGAAGCTAAAGAGGCTGGACGCAACCAGGTTCGGCTCTCTGTTGAAGGGTGATGAAATACATGCAATCTAGGCGCCCCCCCCTAATAGCCAAAGGTCTGATTATGCCTGACTACACTCATTCAAGACCAACCAAAAACGACTTTCTTAGATCATATTCAATAGGTGCTAGTGACTGAAATAAGGCGGTAGAATCAAGTACAAGCTACCTGATTAAAAATCAATGGAGGAATTTTTAGGGTTATTGCCCATAGAATAAAAAACAGCTACCCCTTATAATCCATAATACATGTAATGTTATTTGTCAGGTTAATAATGTAGGTCATCAAATCTTCCCTATTTTGAAGTGTCGTTAAGTTAGCTATTAAACTAATCGCCATAATTTAATAGCTGTTTATAATCGCTTAGGACATTGTAATGAATAGTGTTATTGCAACAACTCGTTTTATACCCACTAGACCACAAACCTTACTAACTGTATTTTTTGTTGGTATTGCCTATTACCTAGGTGCAAAATTAGGGATTAGCCTTAGTATTCCACCCAATGGTATCTCTGCTTTTTGGCCGCCCAATACCGTTATACTCGCTGCTATACTCTTATCAAATCATCAGCGGTGGTGGGTCTTCATTCTGGCAATGATTCCCGCTAATCTTTATGCTGCTATAGATGCAGATGTTTCAATACATCGGGTAATAATTTATTTTATAGCCAATTGTACTGAGGTTTTAGTAGCGGCATTTGCTATAACGTCTTTTTTAAAGAAACAGCGAATTAAATTTAATCATTTTAATGAAGTCATTGTTTTTTTACTGGCTGCTGTTTTAATTTCACCTGCTATCTCAGCATCTATAGCATCTTTTACAACAATTTATGACTCAGAAATAAGTTATTGGTCGGCTTGGCGATTTTGGTTTCTATGTGATGCGTTAGGACATCTAACCCTCACGCCTGTATTAATTTTATGGTTTACCTACCTTTCAAGCGAGCTTCCTTTACATAGGACAGTATCGCTAAGCCGTGTAACGGAGTTAATATTTTTTATATTCTGTTTATTTACAGCCAGTTTTTTCTCATTTGGGGGAGAATCAAGTTATTCACACATTTCACCTGCTTTACTCTACAGCCCTATACCCGTAATTCTTTGGGCCATAATCCGCTTTGGGTCTCTCGGCGTGTACAGTACACTTTTTGTTATCACCATTGTTGCGACTTGGAATACTGTTAATGGTCAAGGGCCCTTTAGTAGCTTTTCAGCTGCCGAGAATGTTTTCTCATTGCAATTGTTTATGCTGGCTGTATCCATCCCAATGCTGCTGCTTAGCGCTTTATTGAGTGAACGTAAGCAATCAGAGGAGGCTCTTCAAAAAAGCGAGAAGCATCTTCGACAAAGTCAGCTTTATGGAAAAATTGGAACATGGGAGGCTAATTTAATTACAAACCAACAAGCTTGGTCAGAAGTAGTGATTGAAGAACTGGGGTTTCCCAACATTGCTGAACCAAAATGGGAAGACTTTTTAGCAACAATACACCCAAATGATCGAGACCATGTTGTTGATGCAACTAATCAGCATATCAATGAAAATAAAGAATTTAATGTTGAATATCGAATTGTAGATACGCAAAGAAAGATACGATGGATGGCCTCTGCTGGAAAAGCCGAATTTGATGCTAATGGCAAAGCAATAAAATTGCTGGGGACAGTACAAGAAATAACCGATCAAAAAATAGCAGAAGAAAAACTCCAGCTCTCTGCAAAAGTTTTCAATGAAACTAATGAAGGTATTATGATTACTAATGCTCAGGGTATTATTATTGAAGTAAACCCTGCATTTTGTGAAATATCAGGTTTCAGTCGCGATGAAGTAGTCAACCGTAATCCCAATATTTTAAATTCGGATAGACAAAGTCCAGAGTTTTACGCAAACATGTGGAAGACTATTATTAAACTAGGTTACTGGCAAGGTGAAATTTGGAATCGTAAGAAAGATGGTGCACTCTATGCTGAGTTGTTATCTATCTCATCAATACGAAATGGAGAAGGAAAAGTATTACAATATGTCGGAATCTTTACAGATATTACTCACAGCAAAAAACAACAAGAATCACTTGAACATATGGCACATTACGATGTGCTAACCCAGCTACCTAATCGAACACTTCTTGAAAACCGCTTTACTCAAGCTCTCGCTCATAGTAAACAAAAACAAAACACACTTGCTGTTTGTTTCCTTGATTTGGATGATTTTAAACCCATCAATGACCTTTATGGTCATAAAACAGGCGACCAGTTACTTGTTGAAGTAGCAAACCGCCTCAAAACAATTATCAGAGATGAAGATACCGTTTCACGGCAAGGTGGCGATGAGTTTGCATTATTGCTAGGTGATATCGATTCATTTCCTCACTGCGAACAAATGCTAAAACGCATTATTAACTTACTTGCTCAACCCTATTTGATTGATGACCGACCTCTTATTATCAGTGCCTCTATTGGAGTTACTTTATACCCAACGGATGATTCAGATTTAGATACTTTAATGAGACATGCTGATCAAGCCATGTATGAAGCAAAGATAGCAGGTAGAAACCGTTACCAGCTATTTAATACAGAACAAGATCAACGCAGCATTAAAAAAACTATTCGACTCACTGAAATACAAACCGCATTGGAGAACAATGAGATGTGTTTGTATTATCAGCCTAAAGTGAATATGTCGACAGGGGAAGCATTTGGAGCAGAAGCGTTAATTCGTTGGATCCATCCAGAAAAAGGTTTGATTCCACCACTTGATTTTTTACCTATTATCGAAGGTACTGAATTAGAATTGATAGTTGGTAACTGGGTCATTAACAATGCTTTAAAACAACTTGATAACTGGAATATGCAAGGTATTGACCTTGAATTGAGTGTCAACATTTCTTCTTGCCATTTGCAATCAGCTTCCTTTATTACTGATCTTGATAAATCACTCGCTTTATATCCAAGGGTACATTCAAAAAATTTACAATTGGAAATATTGGAAAGTAGTGCCTTAGGCGACCTTCACTCAGTTAGAACCATTATAAAAACATGCATTGAAGCGTTGGGTGTCAATATTGCATTAGATGATTTTGGTACAGGCTATTCATCATTAACGCATTTGAGAAACTTACCTGCTAAGACGATTAAAATTGACCAATCCTTCGTAAAGGGTCTACTGGATGACCCAAATGATCATGTCATTATTGATGGTGTTATTGGGCTGGCAAATTCCTTTAATCGTAACGTAATTGCAGAAGGTGTAGAAACAACAGCCCATGGCTTAATGTTACTTGTTATCGGCTGTAATGACGCTCAAGGGTATGGTATTGCCCGACCTATGTCAGTACTTGATTTTCAAGATTGGCTAACAAACTATACACCCAATCAACAATGGCTTAACTACGCAAACAAACATCGGTCAGAAAAAGAAAAGAAAATTAAGTTATTCAGGCTGACTTTAGCTCAATGGGCTAAATATTTTGAAAAAAATATTTATGCTGAACCTGGCGATGGTGCCCAATGGCCCATACTAAAAAGAACAAAATGTCATTGTGGTATTTGGATTAAACGAGCAAGGCAGGAACAGCTCTTTGAAGAAAGCTGGTTAATAAAGTTAGAAGATGTACATAATGCTATGCATGATATTGCAGATGATTTATTCAAAAAATATCATGCAGGTGATATTACAAATGCAAGAGATGGGCTTAAGGATATTAACCAGGCTGTAGATAATTTAATTAGTCTGTTGGGGCAACCTGAACAAAAGAATGCTGTAATTTAATTCACATTTGAATTACCGAAACTATTTTTTTGTTATTTCTGACTGGCTGGTTTTGGTTGTAAGTGAGCATAAGGATTAGTAAGAATGTAATTGAAAAGTAGTGGCACCAATGATCACTGACGACCCATTGCAGCCGGCCTTCAAAGCAGGTAAAAACTCTTTTATCAGCTTTGTTACATAACAAAAAAAGGACTAGAAAACTAATTATTTAGTAGAGCAATTACTTTACATCTGGGGAAAACAACTGCTCTCCACCTTTTGTAAAACCAGCAATTATTTCCTGTCCTTGTTTACTGGTTACAAAGTCAATATATTTTTTTGCTAGGTTATAACGAACGTGTGAACCCTTTTTTGGGTTTACAGCCATTATATGATAAGGATTAAATAGTGACTTCTCTCCTTCGAATAGTACTTTTAGCATTATTTTATCAGCAAATGCTATTTGTGTACCTCGATCAGTTAACGTATAACCCTGTTTGTTATCAGCAATACGTAATACAGCTCCCATTCCTTGACCTGCAGCTATATACCATGAACCTTTATGTTCAACTTTTGCCTGCCTCCATAGCTGTAATTCTTTTTTATGCGTACCAGAATCATCACCTCTTGAGATAAAAGGTGATTCACTTTTAGCAATTTTTATCAATGCTTCAGCCACTGTTTTTGCTGAAGCAATTCCAGCAGGATCATTCTCTGGTCCAATAACAACAAAATCATTATGCATTACTGCGGTACGATCAATAAAATCACCACTGGCAACGTACTTTAATTCAGCAGCAGGGGCATGAACAAAAACCACATCTACATCACCATTACTGCCTATTTTAAGCGCCTTCCCCGTTCCTACTGCAATTACACTAACTTTAATATCTGTTTGTTTTTCAAATGCAGGATGTAAAATCGCAAGCAATCCTGAGTTCTCTGTACTGGTTGTTGTAGACAGACGCAACCTTTGCTCTGCACTCACTTGTTGCTGGCTTGTCATTAATAAAGCTGCCAGTATTAGTATATATTTCATAGTCTTCAGGGTTTTTCCTTTTCTTTAAAACTTTACGGAAACTTGGGTATAAGCATAAGTGCTATCACCATTACCTGCCTGGTCAATC
>CAJVYL010000109.1 GCA_913009265.1 uncultured Methylococcales bacterium | reverse complement strand
TTTATAACTTTAAGATAAAAGATTATAAATACTGTTCCAGCAACAAGTAACGCTGCTTTTCCAAGTCTCTGTAATAACAATGCATGTGGACGCAGGTAATTTAAAATAGACAGCATTTTTTCAAATTTTGGTGCAAAAATAGTGGCTAGCCATAAGAACAAACTGAAAAGCATTGCGTAAACAGTATAAGAGCTGTCTAGAGCGGGTTTGATAAAGGGAGTCCATGTATAAAAGAGGGTAGTCGTTATAACTAATAAGATTGGAGCCCAAAGCCATGGGAAAATATGGAGCATTTTTCCAAAAAGTAATTGAGAGATATCTAGTTGCTTTAAGTATTCTGGCGTTGGGTTCTTCATCAAATCGGAAATTTCATTAAAATGCCATGAAGATTCAGCTTGTTGTTTAGCTTGTTTAAATTTTGTTAAATCTGATTTACTCATTTGATACGCATCTAGCATTAAGGAGTAAGCTTCAACTTCAGTAAAGGCATCTAAATCAGTTCGCATTAAGGATAGCTTTTCTTGCACTTCTGCATTAACTCCAAAATCGCTACAATTGGACGGAATAATAATATCCTTTTCTGCAGGAACATCTTCTTCAATGTTCCAGCTAACTTCTCTGGAACCTAGGCCTTTACGTAAATCGATAAAAACAATATTTTTTTCTTTTTTGCTATCTAATAAATGCATGATACTTTCAGAACGAACACGGTCTTGCAACACAGAGCTGACACGTAATATAACTGAAATAGGACTGGTATCAACCTCGTTTTGCATTCCCATTTGGCCAGAAGCATCACTGATAATATATTGAGTACAGTTCTTGGATATTAGACTTTCTATTCCTTGGTTATCAAAAACGCCACCATCAACAAGTTGAGGGGTGATCTTTTCATTTTTGTCTCTATCGTAATAAAGTTCGCTAATCGATAAAGGATCAAATAAACCAGGGACGCAAGCAGAAGCGGCCACAGCATGCCCTAATTTAAAGTTTTGTTGAGGTTTAAGCATTTTTTTATAGCCTTCTTCTGTCGTTGCTCTACGCAATCGAATAGGCTTGCTATCAACATCTATACTTGTTTCACGGCTGGGTGCTTCACCCATTGTTCGTGCAGTAAATTGCCAGTTTCGTCCTCCATTAAGGGTTGTAGCATTAAGGATTAGTATCGGTACTTTTGCTGATCTCTTATTGTTACCTTCTTCAGGATCGAAATTATCAGGCTCACCTAATGGCTGAATCTTTAGGTTTTGCATTTCTATTGGGTTGCCTAAACTTTCTATAACTGATTTGTATAGAAAATCATTGTAAAGTTCTGCTATTCGGTCACTTCGTGAATAATTGGCATCTTTCATTCTGAAGTTGTTTTTAATGCTTGAAAGAACATTCATCCTAATGTTCTTCTCAGTCGCTTCTAAAAAATCCACTTCAATTGTTTGAATGATTTCTATGTAATCTTGGTCTGTAATCTCTGTATCTTCTTTAGTTTCTAGAAGTTTTTTTAAATGTAAATAATATAAAGCACCAATAATAGAACCGCCAGATACGGTTGAAATGACGGATACTGATTTTAATAACCCTTGTTCTGCCATCTGAGCCAAAAGACCAATATGAAAAAAAGAGGCTCTAAGTCCTCCACCTGACAGAGCTAAACCTATTTTTTCTGTTGATTGAGACATAACTAATCCTTTGCTTGATATTTAGGGTATTGATTACTTGGCCATGTAGTAACAAAGAGAAAGATTCTTTTTGCAATGCGGAATAATAAAAGCTACTTAATCGATAGCTTTCTAAAAGCTAGTTAGGTTCAAGTAATTTAAGTATTATTACTAGTTTATATTATTGAAGTAATTAACTAATGACCCAAATGGGTCAAAATGTAAATTATTTGATTAAGCGAAGGAGGGATTAAAGCTATTAAAAATAGATATAAAGAAGGGTTTTTAACCTTAAAATAGCTCCCAAACAGGCTGGATGTTTTCAGGTAATGGTGCTAAACGCCCTAGTTCTACCCATGGATTAGCTGGCGTGTGAAAATCAGAACCTACTGAAGCAGATAGTTGATATTGATTAGCAAATGTTAGAGAGCGTCTAATTTCTTCGGCAGAACTGCGGCCTGTAATCACTTCAATTCCTTGTCCGCCGACCTCTTTAAATGCGCTTAAAAAACGGCGCATCCAACTGGCTGTTAATTTATAACGTAAAGGATGAGCAACTACGGCTGTACCGCCAGCTTGATTAATCCAGCCAACCGTTTCATCTAAGTCAGCCCACACGGTAGAAACAAAGGCTGTTTTCCCTTTACCCAAATAACGATCAAAGGCTTGTTGGTTTGTGGTTACATAATTATTTTCAAGCAAGAAGTTTGCAAAGTGAGCGCGAGTGATCATGCCGCCTTTTGCCATTTTAACAACAGCCTCATAGGCGTTGGGAACACGTCTTTTTTCTAATTTGTGTGCTATTTTTTTTGCACGTTCTGTACGCAACTCTTGTAACTTACTGATGTTTGAAACTAATGCTTGGTTTTCTGGGTCAATATTTAGACCAACAATATGGAAGCATTTATTTTCCCATGTTGTGGATATTTCTATTCCAGGTATAAAGTTTATATTGTTCTTGCGTGCAGCCTCAGCGGCTTCTGCCTGTCCATTAATAGTATCGTGATCTGTTAAAGCAAGTGATGTTACACCTTGCTGTTGAGCACGCTCTATAACTTCTGTTGGCGATAATGAGCCATCAGAGGCCGTTGAGTGACAATGTAAGTCATACTTTTCAGTCATTATTGATATTCGCCATAAAGTTTTGAATAAAGGCCGTTATTGTTAATTAAAGTTGCATGTTGACCCTGCTCACATATTCTACCTTCTTCAAATACATAAACGTGGTCTGCTTGTTTAACAGCGCTAAGACGGTGAGCAATGATAATAGTTGTTCTTCCTTTCAAAAAGCTAGCTAAAGCTTTATGTAATTTTTGTTCTGTTTCAGTGTCTAATGCTGAAGTGGCTTCGTCTAAAATAACCACGCTAGGGTTTGCTACAATCATACGAGCAATGGCAAGACGTTGACGCTGCCCCCCTGAAAGCCGCATCCCTTGTCTTCCTACAATAGTATCTAAGCCTTTTTCAAGATCAGCAACGGTATGCTTTAATTGAGCAATATCTAAGGCATCCCATAATGCTTGATCAGAGATATCCCGACCTAAAGTTAAATTGGCTCGGATTGAATCATTAAATAGAGCTGGATGTTGTAGCACAGTGGCTACATGCTCACGTACTACTTCAAGGCCAATTTTATTAATAGGTTTGTTATTAAAATAAATCATCCCTGTATTGGGTGGGTATAAGCCAATAATTGTCTGTGCAAGAGTCGATTTTCCACCACCACTTGCACCAACCAATGCAACTTTTTCACCTGCTGCTATAGATAGATTAATGCCATTTAAAATGGGATCGTCTTTATAGCTGAAATGTAGATCCTTAATAGTAATTGAAACGGTCTTATTATTTTTAAAAGGATCTTCAAGGTGAGGGTATTGAGGTTCTTGTTCTAGTGCAAATAAGGTGTTGATTCTATTTAAGGCTGCTTTAGCTGCAAAAAAAGCATGTTGAATACTGAGGATTTCTTGTACAGGTGCCATCATAAACCATAAATAGCCAAAAACGGCTAACATTTGGCCTATACTCAAATCTGAGTAAAAAACCATGAGCATGGCTGTTGCTCTAAATATATCAAAGCCAAATAGGAATATTAAAAAACTTAAGCGTGTCGCAGCATCGCTTTTCCAAGCAAATGCGGTTGAATGTGATTTAACGGTTCGGGCTGAATCAATAAGTTGCTGACAATAATGTTTTTCTCTATTACTTGCGCGAATTTGGTGTATGGATTCCAAAGTCTCAGTTAATGATTGTTGAAAGATACCATAAGCTGAGTTTTCTTTGGCTTTAAGATTTTTTATGCGTGAGCCAATCTTTTTAGCAAAATAAATAACTAAAGGATTGAGTAATAAAATAAATAGCCCTAACTGCCAATGCATCCATAAAAGGATGGTAGCTGTTCCAATAATAGTGAGGCTGGCAACCAGTAATTTACTAATTGTTGTACCGATAAAATTATCTATAGTGTCGAGGTCAGTTACCATGTGTGTTACTACAGACCCAGTCCCTAGGCTTTCATATTCAGACATGGAAATACTCTGTAGACGACTGATAAGGTCTTTTCGAATACGAAAAACAATATCTTTAGAGATAAAAGTGAATTGGCGGCCTTGAATGATATTAAAAATAATTGCGACAAGCCTAAGAAGTAAGCTAAAACTTAAAACAGCAGCAATATAAATAATGGGTTGTTGCCACTCTGAAGGGATAGCAAGGTTGAGTGTCGCAGTAATTCTGCCTGGGTTGTTTAGTAATACTTCATCAACCAGTAATGGCATTAGTAGTGGAACGGGTACACTGGCAATTGTTGCTAAAATAGCTATCCAATGAGCATTAAAAAGTTCTTTCTTGTGCTCTAGGGCTATTTCATAGATAGTGTTCCATGAATATTGTGATTGTTTTGGCAATGAACGATTGTTGCGAGGCACTTTTTTTATTTATATAAACGAAATCAAGTCGAGAATTATAACGGTCTGATGGGTAATAGGAAATTACATTTTTGTTTAAAGTTAAATTTATGATGCAAAAAATACTATTTTATTTGATTTTTGTTTTTTCAATACAGGGTGCAATGGCTTCTGTTTTGTCTTTGGAAGAGCAAAGAAAAGAATTTTTATTAGCACAACGCAGTATAGAAAAAGGGGGCTCCCCCTTATCTTTTAGTCGGGATGATGTGCTTGCAGGCTATCCGCTATATCCTTATATTCAATATCAATGGATGGTGAAAAACCTTGATAAAACGGTACAAATTAAAAACTTCTTAAAATATTACAAAGATACTCGTTATGCAGGTTTGTTAAGGCATAAATGGCAAATTTATTTAGCTAAACATAAAAATTGGTCTGAATATGCAGCTCAATATAAAAAAACCAAAAATACAATCCTGCAATGTTATTACTATCGAGCTCAATATAATTTAGGGGCCAAAAAACAAGCGCTAATAGGCGCTAAAAAACTATGGGTTGTGGGTCAGTCGCAGCCTAGTCAGTGTGATCCTGTTTTTAAAGTATTGTTAAAGTCGAAATATCTTACTCAAGATATGCTTTGGCAGCGATTCGATTCGGCTGTAACAAAAGGCAAATTTTCAGTTGCCAAATATGTTCAAGGTTTAATGTCTAAAAAAGACCGAAAAGTTGCTCAGCTTTGGTTAAACGTTCATTCAAAACCTTCACTTATTAATAACAAAAAGCTTTTAAATAACAAGCAGGCTCAGTCTGGTTTGATTTTTGCTCATGGAATAGATCGTTTAGCCAGAAAAAATCTTGAAAAAGCAATAGCTCTTTGGGATAAGAGAAAAGCTGAATTTACTATAAACCAAGCGACGATTAGACGGATTGAGCAACGTTTGGCTATGTCGTTGGCTTATAATCGGGATGACAAGGCATACGAACGTTTAAGTTTGCTGGCCAGACCTGATGATGTGGCGAAAGAATGGCGCGTTAGAACTGCATTAAGAGCACAAAATTGGTCAGGTGTAGAAGAGTCAATTTCAGCTTTAAGTAAGGAATACAAGAAAAAGGAAAAATGGCGCTATTGGTTAGCAAGAGCCGCTGAAAATATTGAAAAACCCAAAGTGGCTAAATTTATTTATTCAAATTTGGCAGAGGAAAGGAGCTTTTATGGGTATCTTTCAGCTGAAAAATTAAATAAAGAATATCAATTATCAAATAATCCTATTCAAGTTGCACCTGCAATGTATGAAAGGTTTAAGAATAAAAAACCTTTTTTAGTGGTAGCTGAATTAATCGCTGTTGAAAAGCCCAGAGAGGCTGAACGTCAATGGTGGTATGCGATTAAAAGGTTGGATAAAAAACAAATATTGATGGCTGCAAAATATGCTGAAGAACTTAATTGGAAGCAGGTCGCTATTTTTACTTTGGCAAGAGCAAAGTATTGGGATGATGTGGCTGTAAGATTCCCCATGGCTTATAAAACACAAGTCCATCAAAACGCTAAAAAGCAACGATTAAACCCAGCGATAATTTTTGGGCTCATTCGCAGAGAGAGTGCGTTTAAGGTAAATGCTTATTCACCTGTTGGGGCGCGAGGGCTTATGCAAATAATGCCTAGAACAGGACAGCAAATTGCGAGAGAGTTAAAAGAGAAGTGGAGAGGAAAAGATGGGCTATTTAACCCTGTAACCAATCTTAAATATGGTTCATATTATTACAAACAATTATTAAATCAATTTAATGGTCATTATGCATTAGCTGCTGCTGCCTATAATGCTGGGCCGCATCGGGTTAATAGATGGTTGCCTAATGATGGTTCTTTAGCTGCTGATATCTGGATTGAAACGATACCCTTTAAAGAAACGAGAGCCTATGTATCTGCTGTATTAACGTATGCTTTGATTTATCAGAAACAATTGAAAAAAAATATTTTAAGCATGAAAGATTTTATGCGTGATGTTTTGCCTAAATGAAATAATAGTTATTTCTTAAGGTGCAAAAATTTCCGTAGTGAGAATATGCTGATGCTAAGGTATAATACTCGGCAAATTTATAAGAAGAATTAACTAGGTAGAAATTTGATGGATAAACCGCATAGTTTTACGCGTGAAGAATTACTAAAATCTGGCAGAGGGGAGCTTTACGGCCCTGATAATGCACAGTTACCACTTCCACCCATGTTGATGATGGATCGTGTCATCAAGATTACTGATGAGGGTGGTAAATATGGTAAAGGTGAAATCATTGCTGAACTTGATATAACACCTGATTTATGGTTTTTTGATTGCCATTTTCAAGGCGACCCTGTTATGCCTGGCTGTTTAGGGCTAGATGCTATGTGGCAGTTAATTGGCTTTTGGCTTTGTTGGGCTGGTGGCCCAGGTAAAGGTCGTGCATTAGGTTGTGGTGAAGTTAAATTTACTGGACAAGTCCTACCTACTGCTAAGAAAGTAACCTACAAATTAGATTTAAAACGTGTAATTATGCGTAAATTGGTAATGGGAATTGCTGATGCCACTATGGAAGTCGATGGTAACGTTATTTATCAAGCAACTGACTTAAAAGTTGGATTGTTTACATCCACTAAAGATTTCTAGAGGAATAATAATGAAAAGAGTTGTTGTAACAGGTTTAGGTATTGTTTCTAGTATTGGTAA
>CAJVYL010000108.1 GCA_913009265.1 uncultured Methylococcales bacterium | reverse complement strand
ATATCATGCCGTATTATTTATAGTAAATTGTGTTGTACTATTTTTAGTAAATAGCGTTAAACTACTGAAATAATAAACAGACAGCCAGGAAAACCCAACCAGAATGCCTATCTAGAACGATTTAATCGAACGGCTAGGCAAGAATGGTTAGAGCTAAATCTATTTGAAGATATTGAACAGGCTCAAATATTAGCCACGCAGTGGCAATGGACTTACAATAACTATCGCCCCCACTCAGCAATTGCAGGAATAACAATGACTCTCTATTTTTGGCTGACGTTAATAATGGGGGGGGGTACATCCCTAACTATGTATTTTGCGGTATTAATGGGATGCTATACGACAAAGTGACAGGACGCGCCATGAGTCGGCTATTTGAATCCGGCGCGCTAACTATAGACAAAGTAATGCCTCATGACTTTAGGCGCACAGTCAGAACGCATTTAGAAAAGTTGAATGTAAGCCGAAAAATGTCTTAATCATTCATTAGGCGCGATTAATGTCGTGTATAACAAAAACTCTTACCTTGATGAAAGGCGCGAAGCCTTAGAACGCTGGAACGAATTTGTAAACTTGCATATCAACCCACAATCTAACGTGACGTACATTAGGCAAGCAAGCTAGAATCACCTAAAACATTATTGGAGCTAACGCCATGCAAACACTAGAACTAAAAGATGATGTCGCCACCCAGCTAAAACAAGCAGCAGAACAGGCGCATGTCTCAGCAGGTGATTTAATCGAACAATTAATCAGTAAATATATTATTGAAGAAAAGCCCCCCACCTTACTCACTGATATTATTAACGAACTCCCTGAAATATCAGCATTTAAAGGCGATCCAGTAGAAATACAACGGACTATGCGCAATGAGTGGGATTAAATACTTATTAGACACCAATATTATTATTGGCATGTATGAGCGAAGCCCAGCCGTTATAGAGCTATTTAAAAGCAAACAGGTAACTATTAATGAATGCGCTTATAGCTCAATTACACGAATGGAGCTGTTAGGCTTTCCTGAAATATCAGCTACTGAAATTAAAATAATCTCTTCATTACTTAGTCAGATGAGGCAACTAAACATTCAATACGCCATAGAAGACAAAACGATTAATTTAAAACAGCAACACCGCATAAAGCTACCCGATGCCATTATTCTTGCAACCGCATTAAGCCATCAAATAGAGCTGCTTACGCTGGATAAAAAACTAGCCAATAAATTATAATCACTTGACCAGTCTAGGCTTAGCGGCTGAAAGGCGGCCTCGTTCCCTGCTTGATTGATTTTCACTGCAGGAACGAATATACCTTAGACGGAAGTGTTTATTGGATTCAGAATATTATAAATTGACGCGAACCGGACAAGTTAGTTGACGTTTGATACGAGACCTTGATTATAAAAAATCGCGGGCGCCTACCCCTCCCTAATAATGCCTCCAAATGCGAACAGTATCTGCCTCATTGGTTGTATTGCAATTAAAAATATCTTTTGTATAATTATCTAACAACTTACCCTCTATAGGTACTGCTATTCAATTAGCTTTATTCTAGGGCGAAAAAACCTCTAAAAGCATTTTTTCATTTATGAAACAAGGAATTGAAAATATAACATTGCTTCCATTCAATATATTTCCCCCCCAAGCATATATTTTCTTATGACTGATTCCAATATTAAGCCCTTATTTCATACAGGCAAACGTCTACAGAAATTGCGCGAGCTGCAAGGTTTATCTACTGCTGAATTAGCAGAAGAACTACAGATCTCCTCCGATATCTTAAGAGAGTGGGAACATACTGGCGTTCCTGAGCAATCCATTCAGCTTTGCTATTACTATTTTGAAGTCTCTGCCAATGTGTTTAATGACTCAGTCAACAGCCAATTTGAATTAGAACAACTGGCTAAAGATTACTTATACCCAGAAACTAATAATAAACTACAAGAACGCCTCGCCCTTAACAAGCAAAATAAAGCAACACACTTGGATTTATCAAACCTTAATTTAAGAGAGGTTCCTGATGAAGTATTTGAATATACTTGGCTCACTGAATTAAATATCAGTCATAACCAAATTAAGCATATTTCTAGCCAAATTATTCTTTTACAGCAACTTGAACATCTTGATATTAGCCATAATTTTTTAACCCATATTCCTGGTATTATTGCTTCATTAGACAACTTAAAAAAACTACGCTACCTAAATAACCCCCTGTCATCACAGCTAAGCTTAGTGCAAGACGGGACACTTGAAGCGTATAAAAATTTTCTACTGCAAGCTAATATTTTTATTATTGTCATCGACAAACAAACACAAAATAGCTTCTATACGATTGATAGGTTTCGTGAAACAATAGAACCCTCGGATGTTGTTATTATAAGCAGCACATCAGCTTGCCTTACTGAAATAAAACCCTACACTCACCTGTTCAGCCTGACTTATATCACTGAAAATAGCTGTCCTGATTACCTAATTGCTCAAATTGATACTTTCTTACCTAAGCAACTATTTCATTTACTCATCGTATTTAATCAACCGTTAACAAGTGAACAACAAACAGTCATTGAAAACCGCTTAGCGGAACACCTTCCCCCCTCTAAATTTGTAGTTAAATGCCTTAATGATAAGCAAAACTCTACATTTGACCGAGAGTGGTTTTTTGCTGTATATAATCACATACACCAACAAATTATTTTTCAAAACCAGCTACCCTTCGTCAAGTTTGAGCGTTTGATTTTAAATAATATTGGGGTTTATAAACAATTAGACATCGCTTTTAATTCAGATTTAACCGTACTTATTGGTTTAAATGGCGCAGGTAAAACAACCATTCTTAAAGCCATCGCATTAGCAACATTAGGGGCTGAAAATGCTGGCATTGATGCACAAACAGCAGCAAACTTATTACGTATCACAGGTAAACAAGCAGAAAAAACACACTGGCAAACCGAGGGAACTATTTGCTTATCGGCAAGTATCAATGGACAGATGTATGAAAATACAATTCGCTTAATTTACAATACCAATACTGAAAGCGTAGACATTGAAGGAGCTCGTTTTTCCGCACTATTCAATGATGATGGACATTTACTTAATTTAATATTAGGGATTAGTGAGCAACGCAATACCAATTTAAAAAAGTCCTATACCTCGGGGCATAAAGAAACTAAAGCCAAGGTAAAGGATTTATTGGCGATCATTAGTGGCGAAGAGCAAGCCTGTATCACTCAGTTTTCAACGTGGCTAGGAAATTTATATTTATGGAGTAAACAAGGGCATATTGATGAGTTTGATAAAATTGATACCAGTTTCCTTATTTTTTCAGAGCTAATGCAAGAGCCTATTCAGTTTTCTGGCTTAACCAGCGTTGACCCATTAGAACTATGGGTTGAACATCAAGACCCCAAACAAGTTGTACCATTACGCTTAGTTAGCCAAGGCTATCAAGCGGTCATGGGCTGGGTTGGTCATATTATTCAACGCATGTTTGAAGCTTATTCGGAAGCTTTACAGCCCTTGCAGCAACCTGCGATTATTATCATTGATGAAATAGATCAGTTACTGCATATAAAATGGCAACAAACGATTATCAATGTTTTAGCTAAGGAATTTTTTCCCAATACCCAGTGGATAATAACCACACATTCCCCGATGGTTGTAACAGGCTTAGATAAAGGACAAGTTATTCAACTGCACCAGCGTGATGGGCAATTAGTCGCTGAGCCTAATACGGTTGATTTATGGTTATGGCAATATGGTGATATTGTGCAGCATTTATTTGAAGTATCCCCCCAAAAGCCACAGTTACAAGAGCAACAATTAGTTGCCGAGATTGAATTACTCACTTCACAAACCGAAGAGCTAGATGATACTCAACAAAAAGAATTAGAAAAGCTAGAAATACAATTAGAAAAAGTACAAAAAAGCCGTGCTTTTGTTGATGAGCTTTATGCCGAGCAGCAAAAACTACGTATTAGAGAAAAGGAGCTCGCTATATTGATTGAACAATTAAGCCAAACGTAAATAATGCAGTTTATTAAACGTAGTTCTTGCCCTATATTATTAGAACAAAATCAAACACAATGGACTGCTTCATGGATTGCCCATTATCGTTGGCAAGCTGATATTAAGACAGGAACTAAGCAACCCAAAAAACCATCTGATAATCACTGGCTACATAATGATATTCGCTTATTATTAATTCAGGATTTTCATAATAACTGTGGTTATTGTGGCGACGTTCTACCGACACCTCTAGGAAGGGATGCCAGTAAAGGTGATGTAGATCATTTTTTACCTAAAGCAATTTACCCTGAACAGGTTTATCAATGGGAAAATTATATTTGGTCATGTAAACCTTGTAACCAAGTGAAAAAAGAATTTCATAGTATTGATTTTCCTTTATTACACCCTTGTAACAAAGAAGACTGCTCGAAGCTGGTATTTATTGAAAGTACGGGGCAATACGCACTTGAAGAGCGTGCAAACAAAGATCATTTCTGGCAAAAAAGGTTGCAGTATAGCGAACAAAAAACGATGTTGAACTGCGTAGAAATACGTCAAAAACGACAATTAAAGGTAAGTACCTTACGTAAGAACTTTGAGTCAATTTCAACGAATATTAAAAATATAGACTTATTATCATCAATTAATGTAGTTGTAATCGATAACCTACAGAAAAAGATTACTCAGGATTCAGCTAGTATTTTAGAGATAAAAAATAGCCCAGAATTCTATTTTTTACTACAAGCAAGCTACCAAACTTTATGTCAACAATATCCACACGTCAAAGCTTTACTAGAGAATTAAAATTTAACTAGAGGGAAATTTAGCCCAAAAACCTTCAATATTTTGCTTAAAAATTTCTTTTACTTTCACTGCATCATCAGTACCTTTAGGAATACTCTGATTCTCTGTAAAAAATCGCATCAGTTCTTGAGAAATAATAGCAGCTTGTTTATCAATCACTGATTCTTTAACCCCTAACAATAAAAACCAAAGTATATAAAAAATATTTAATCTACGAACCGTTCCTTTTTTTATATTTAATAATTCATTAAATAACATTTGCAAATCTGCATTATCACAATAGGTTTCTTTATGCAGACTACGAGCTAAAACTTCAACCTTTTGAATAAAGTTATCAACCTCATCAATACTCAATAATATTTGATCACGTTGCTCTAATTCCTGCGAACAATCAACTACAATCAACCAATCGGTAATTAACTGCTTAGATAACCGAAAAGTAACCGAACGGGGTGCCCAATTATAAATATCGACTATATCAAAAACTGCATCCCTGCTTTGAGCTGACTGGTAACTTAAGTAGGCAAAGATAGTTAATAGCTCTTCATTATCCATGCGTTTATTATCTTGGCGATAATAAAACCAATCTTTATAATTATCTGCTATCTCTTTTATTTTATTGATAATAATACGATCAAAATAAGAGTTCCACATTTCAAAACTGTGATCTTTTATGGGGTAAGGCTTATTATTAAGACGAATAAATAAATCAATAGGGTCAAAGTGGCTATTTAGCTTAGCATCAATGTAAACAACCGATAATTCAAAATCTAAAATTCGGTCTTGCCAGTCCTCATTCAAATCATCAAATGCTCGACCACCAACCTCTTTATTTAATATTGTTATCTTTTTAGAAAGTTTGTACTTATTTTTTTGCGACCAAACCTCCTCATTTTTACTATCTTTATATGATTTTCCTGTAAAAGCTAAAATTGATAATAGGCGCTGCTGCCCATCAACCACTTCACAAACGCCATCTACACGGCGGCAAATAAAAATAGTGGGTAACGGAATACCTAACAACATACTTTCAATAATACCTGAAGATTTTTTATTATTAATGACTTCTTGTCGCTGATAAGCGGGGCGTATCAAAAAACTATCACTCCTCATGTCATCAGTTAAATCTTCAATTGTTTTAGTCACTGCATCAGGACGATTTAAACGCATACCATCCAATTGGCTAATTGATTCTTCAATACCTTCAGCAGGCTGAGTCTCTTGTCTAGACTTTAATTGATTTTTTAAATACAGTGAAAAATCTACTTTATTTTCACCCTGTTTTTCCAGTACTACATTAAAAAAACTTGCCAAACATTGAAATCGTTGATTAGTTATGGTCGAAAAACCTCGCTCATCTCCTGTAAAAATTTCAATATTGTTATGGATCGCAAGGGCTAATTCAGCAATTATTTGTTTATTAAAAAAGGCTTCAATATCTATCCTATTTTGCTCTAAAATCACTAAAGCCCAATAAACACCTTGGTATATCATCCATTGGCTTTCATTTAAAACATTAAATAACTGCTTTAAAAGAGCCATTTTTTTTATAAAATCTTGTAAAATTTCATCTTGATTATCAGCTCTTTCAATATATAAATCATATAGCCACTCAACCGTATCGGGTCTAGTTGAGGAACTAGCATAACTATTAATAGGGAAATGCTGTAAAACTAATAATTCACGGAGTTTAGCTTGGCATTCCGCATTAGTTAATTCTTTAGAGGAGGGTTTAGCAAAAAAAACTTGTTGAAATTGCTCTAGCCAAACGGGTTGATTGGCAAATTCTGACTCCAGAATTGCCGTAAATTTATCCCCTAAATGCTTAGCTCGTTGTACTTCTAATGTTTTTAGAGGAGTAATACCCGAATTATATCGCCAAAAAATTTCTTTTTTAATACGATCTTCTAAGTTACTTTGCTGTGGGTGTTCACCAATTGTTGAAAACTCAATAATACGAATAGTCGTATTTAGGAAGACACGTTGAATTTTTGGATCAAGACTTTGGAAGTTTTTTCCTGTCAGTTTACTTAAACTACGCAAGCCTCTTTTAGTTAGTTTAAAATCTCCATCAAAAAAACGTTTTAATGTTTCAAAACGCTGTCGCCCATCAATAACCTCATATGACCTTTTATTATTTGCAGGTATAAACATAATCAAGGGAGGAATTTCGATACCTAACAAAATACTTTCGATAAAATAGGTGGCTTTATCATTATCCCAGACATAATTACGCTGATAATCTGGCTTATAATTAATTTTTTTGCGGGTATTTTGTAGAAGAGTACTAACACTTTTACTTAATGAACGAGCATTTAAATGCTTATCTAAGGCATCACGTAAATTAATAGGTTGATCGTCTTGAATGGTCATTGGCTATCCCTAAGTATTACAAAACTATAACTGATTATTCAGATAGTATATTTGTTATACCCTAGAATTCGATAGAATTAGCCATTAGTTTTGGGAATAAAAAACAGGAGGTTTTATTTTTACTGAAATTACCATCTAAAACAAGAGTTTAGATGGTAGGCACGAGTGAATTCGAATCACCGACCCCTACCATGTCAAGGT
>CAJVYL010000107.1 GCA_913009265.1 uncultured Methylococcales bacterium | reverse complement strand
GCCATTTGATCTTTAAGATCTAAGAAACAACGTGGGAAAGTCGCAGTTTCTGTTAGCTTAATTGCTTTTTGGCTGAATGCTAAAACAGCTAAACCAGCTGGAAGCATAAAACCTTTTTGTGATCCACTAATTGCAGCATCAATGCCCCAATCATCCATGCGGAATTCAATACTAGCAATTGAGCTTACGCCGTCAACGAATAATAAAGCTGGGTGGCTTGATGCATCCATTGCTTTACGAACGCCGCCAATATCACTGGTAACACCTGTTGATGTTTCGTTATGAGTTGCTAAAACAGCTTTAATTTCGTGATTGCTGTCTTCTTTTAAGCGTGCTTCTAAATGGTCAAGAGGAATACCTTTGCCCCATTCAATCTCATGTACTTCAACGTCTAAACCTAGACGTTCAGCCATATTGATCCATAAGTGGCTGAATTGACCAAAACGATAGATTAATACTTTATCACCTGGGTTTAAAGTGTTAGTGATAGCAACTTCCCAGCCCGCTGTTCCTGTAGCAGGGAATATAAAAGCTTGACCAGTTTCTGTTTTGAAAATCTTTTTTAGATCTTCTAAAACAGGTTTAAGTAACTTAGGGAAGATAGGTGAACGGTGATCTTCCATTGGCACATGCATTGCACTTAGAACTTCATGTGGAGTGTTAGTAGGACCTGGAATAAATAAGTGATTGCGACCTGCCATCTTTGCCTCTATTTTGGTTATAAAATTAGTTCAGTTAACAACTTATTGATAAGTTGCCAGAGAATAGTCAAACATTCTATTCTGCCTTATTAGTATAAGATCAGCAAGTATTATCCTAGGACAAGCTCCTAGCCTTTAAATAACGATTGAGCTAATTGCTGAGTATTCTCAAATTTGTCAGCAAGTTGTTGAAAAATGATAGCTTGAGCTGATGAATCTATTCCTAAATTTTCTAGATCAGTATTGCTTGATATTTCAACCGCCTGTTTGTGTAAAGCCGAAGCTATTCTTGTTGCTTCTCCCACGATTAATACAATTTCTTTTGATGATTCTTGATAATGAGGAGTGCGGTGGTATTCCATTGCTGCAATTAAAACTTTGGGTAGCTTTAGTTGATTTGCAATCCAGCCTCCTATTTTACAATAGTCAGTGTCAATAGAGAGCCTAAGGGATTCGTTAACGCTAAGTGATGGCTCGGTATAAATCCTTTGAAGTGCTGTATCTGTTTCAGATGGTAAGTTATCCGCTAACCATAATAAACCGAGATTGTGTAATAAGCCGGCTGTTTGAGCGGTTTGTTCTAATTCAATATCGACATTATGCTGTGGTAGTTTTGAGGCAAGCAAACCAGCGCCTTCTGCAGCAAGCATGGAAGATGTCCAAAAATGAACAGTATCAAAACAAGGGCAGCGTCTGGTATCAAAAGACGAGGCGATGGAAATTGCGATGCTAACACTTTTGACGATTGAAACGCCGAGTCTTGAGATAGCGTGTTCGATATTGTTGATGGGTGATATAGGTGCAGACCAGGAAGAATTAGCCAAAAAGATTAAGCGTGCTGTAATTTCAGGGTAATGTTTTATAATTTCCGTTAGTTGTAGAAAGTTTAAATCATCATTAGCTAAAGCTTGCATTAAAACATGTATGTTTTTGGCTATCGCTGGTAACTGTGCTGGCTGGGACAGTTTTTGTTGTAAGGCTGTTTGTTTGTTTTTCATACTAAATATAAGCTTGGTGATTATTTGGGGCGCAGGCTTTCGCCTGCTCTTACGCTCAAGAATGCAGGTTAAAACCTGCGCCCCAAAAGGTAATTACTAATGATAATATATTTGTTAAAATTACAAATTTAACCCACTACCAGTGGGCACAGTGTTAATGGCTTCTATTTAAGTATGAAGTGTAAAGTCTATATCGATTAATGCAGGTATCTTATCGCTGGGAACTGGGCGACTAAAGAAGTAACCTTGTATGAGCTGGCACCCTAAACCATGCATAATTAGGGCTTGTTCTTTGGTTTCAACACCTTCTGCAATTATTGTGTAATTTAAAGCATTTGCCAAGCCGATGATGGCTCCTAAAAGTAAGGCTGTATCTGGGTTGGTTGTGACATCATCAATAAATATTTTGTCAATTTTTAAGGAGTCTAAGGGTAGTTGTTTTAAAGATGCTAAACAGGAATACCCTGTACCAAAGTCATCAATGGATATTTTAATACCTAGCTGTCTTAATTGTTTAATAGTACTTAGGCATTCTTCTGCTTGCATTGCGCTTTCTGTCACTTCTAGTTCTAGATATTTTGCTGGAATACCTGTTTTAGTTAAGCTTTTTTCAATAGTTTTAAGTAAACGCTTGTCTTGGAAATGTATGGCTGACAGGTTAACGGCAATTTGTATATAAGGATAGCCCGATTTATGCCATTGCATAATTTGTTCGCAGGCTGTTTCAATCACCCAGTTGCCTAGCTCTATAATTAACCCTAAACGCTCTATTTCAGGAATAAAATCATTAGGAGGAATCATGCCTTTTTCGGGGTGCTGCCAGCGAGTTAGAGCTTCCATACTGATCATGCGTCCAGTTTCCATGCAAATTTGTGGCTGAAAATGAAGGATAAATTGTTCCTTTTCAAATGCTTCATGGATCATTTGTTCTTTTTCTAAACGAGAGGAGGCGAGATCAGCCATATCTTGAGAGTAGAAGGCAAAGCATTGTTTACCTGCTTTTTTTGCAGCGTACATTGCGGTGTCTGCCGCTTTCAATAAGGCAGTTTCATCTCTTCCATCTTGAGGAAAAATAGCAATACCGATACTGACGCGTGGATTTATTTTTTTGTTATTTAGAGTTAGAGGGGTGTTTATGTTTTTCAGGCAGCGATTTGCAATTTCAGTAATTAGTTCGTTATTACCATTGGTGTTGTCCAATAAAATGCAAAATTCATCACCCCCTAAGCGTGCAACAAAATCATTTTCACGCGTTATGTTTTTTAAACGTATAGCAACTTCTTTTAGTAATTGGTCGCCTTGATTATGTCCTAGGCTATCATTGATGTCTTTAAAACCGTCAAGGTCAAGAAATAAAAATGCAAATTGTTCATTATGTCGCTTAGCAGACTGTATGAGTGATTGAATATGTTCGTGATAATAGGACCTGCTTGCAATTCCTGTTAACAGATCAAAGTAGGCTAGGGTATGAATTTGTTTTTCATTGGCTTTTCGTAAGCTAATATCCTGAACTGTTCCGGTCATTGTAAAGTTATTATCTTCAATCACTTTAATAACTTCTTGGTGGACAAAAATAGGTTTAGCTTGAGAGGATTGTAAGCGATATTCAATATGCTCTATTGCTGAGTTGGAGGAAGGTGGCTCTAGAATCATTTTCTTTACCCTGTGTTGATCTTCAGAGAAGACTAGGGAGATAAAACTTTCAAGGGATTCATCGAAATCATCTAGATCAACATCACATATATTTGCTAATTGTTCTGATATTTGGAAGTGGTTCCTTTTTACATCCCAGATCCAGTATCCTAAATTCGCTATACGTTGAGCTGCAGTCAGTTGATGTTGGCTTTTTCTTAGCTCTGCTGAATCGTGAGCGACTCTTAGCATAAAATTTAAACTGTGAATTAAAAGTTCATAATTAACAGGTTTGATGATGAAGTCAGTGGCGCCTGAGTCAAAGGCTCGGTGAATAGAATCTGCATCCCCAAGACCTGTTGTCATGATAATGGGAAGGTCTGTCATTCCTGGTAGTTCGCGTATTTGTCGACAAGTTTCAAAGCCATCCATTTGATCCATAATGGCATCTAATAGGATTAAGTCTGGTTTATGTTGCTGAATTGATTCTAGTGCGTACTTTCCATTGCTGGCTTCGTCGATTAAGAAGTGTGATCCTGTTAATACTGAGCTTGTGATTGAGCGGAAGTCGCTATCATCATCGACTAATAAAATTCGTTTATTGTGGCTACTTTTAGGTTGAGATTGAATATCCTCTTGATGAAGATGTACATTGATTTCTGTACTATCAAGTTCTTTATTTAATGCTGTAATGGCTAAGGGTAACTCGGCTTGTAATTTGTTTATTAAAAGATGAATGTTTTGGAGGTCACCTTGTTTTCCTTTTAGTTCAATCGATGCTGCATAATTAGCTAAAGATTGTACTCCTAAGTTGGCACAAGCTGATTTAAAACTATGAGCGTTCAGTTCTATGGCCGCAGCGTCTTGTTGGTCAAATGCCGATTGTAGTTTTTCAATTTGTTGTGGTGCAGCGTCTGAAAAAATATTGATAGCTTTGTTAAGTAAGCTTTCTCCATTAGCCGTGATATGTTGTCTTAAATTGTTTAAAGCATCACTATTTAATAATTCTGAATTAGTTCCTTTATTGGATGATTCTGGAGATAGTGGTGTTAATTCTTGGGTGGTGGGTAGCCATTTTTCTAAGATGGATTGTAATTTTTCTTGGTTGAAAGGTTTGCTGAGGTATTCATCCATTCCAGCCTCTTTGCATTGTTCAATAATACCTTTCTTTACATCTGCGGTGAGGGCGATAATAGGTGTATGTCGATCATTCTTTAAAGTTTTTTCATATTCACGAATCTTAGTTGTTGCGTCAAAGCCGTTCATAATCGGCATGTGGCAATCCATTAGAATAAGGTCGTATTGTTTTTTTATGACGGCTTCGACGGCTTCTAAGCCATTGTTTGCGATTTCAGATTGGCAACCAATACTCAGTAAAATAGATGATCCTACTTCTTGGTTAACTAAATTATCTTCTGCCAATAAGATATTTCCTGAGAGAATTGTTTGTTTGGTGGGTAGTAGGGACGGTTTTGGAAATGATGCGGTTCCTATAAGCTCAAGCAGACAGTCCAATAGTTTTTTCTGAATAATGGGTTTGGTCAGAAAATATTTGATTCCACAGTTTGTACTTTGTTCAGGATCAATGGGAGCGCTATCAGAACTTAACATTACTAGAGATAAAGGTTGTAGCTGTGGGTTTTCATGGAGGGCTTTGGCTAGTGTGAGTCCATCCATTTCAGGCATATGCCAATCTAATAAGGCTATTTGGTAAGATATATTGTGTCGTTTTGCATCTTTTAAATACTTGATAGCTTGTATGCCAGTCGATGTGCAGTGGCAGTTAGCTCCCCAATATTCTAATTGATCAGATAATATATCTCTATTGGTTGCGTTATCATCAACTACTAATATATTGAGACCTTGTAGTGAAGAAATGTCAGCTTTTTGTTGTATGGCTTGCTTGCTTTGCTCAAGACAAAGATTGAAGCTAAAGCAAGAGCCTTGGTTTAGAGTGCTGTTTAGTTTTAATTTGCCACCCATTAATTCAATGAGCTGTCTGGAAATAGTTAAGCCCAGCCCCGTTCCTCCGTGTTGGCGGGTGATAGAGCCGTCTGCTTGAGTAAAACTTTCAAAAATTATTTCTTGTTGTTCTTGAGCAATGCCGCAACCTGTATCGCAAACTTCAAATAATAAATTAACTGGGAGGCCTTGTTTATGGGGGCTTTTTGAGATGACTTTTAATTGTATTTCACCCTCTTGGGTGAATTTTATTGCATTGCCTAGTAAATTAACAATTACCTGGCGTAGGCGTTCGGCATCACCTTTAACTGCACCATTTAATTCTAGCGGTAAGTTAAGGGTGAATTCTAATCCTTTTGTATGTGCTTGGGATGCGAGTATTTCAACAGTTTCTTCGAGTAAGTGGCGAATATCAAAATCATCGTTAGCTAGTTGAAATTTACCCGATTCAATTTTAGAGAAATCTAAAATATTATTGATGATCCCAAGTAATGATTCGGCTGAGCGGTAAGCCGTGTCCGCTAGTCTTTTTTGGTGGTTATTTAAGCTGGTATTAAGCAGTAACTCTGTCATACCTAATACACCATTCATCGGTGTGCGAATTTCATGGCTCATGGTGGCCAGAAATTCACTTTTAGCAATGCTGGCGGCCTCTGCTTTGTCTGCAAGAATGTAAGCTTCGTCTGTTTTTTTCTGTAGGTCTTGGGTTCTTATTTGAACTTGATCTTCCAGTGTATCTTTTTGTCGGTTTAGTGCTTTGTTTCGGTTATCAACTTGCTCTAACATGTCGTTAAAAGCAATGCCTAATTGGCCTATTTCATCTTTTGAGGTGATGGTTGCACGTTGCTGGTAGTCTCCAGAATGTTTAATGTCTTCACTAATAGCAACTAATTCTAAAATAGGGTCAGAAAGCTTTTTTGCGATTTTTTCTAAAAACCAGAAAATGAGTAATGCGGCAATAGAAAGACCTAATAAAGCGAAGCCTATTTCTTTGAGTAGTTGTTGGTAGATATCCTTAAGGCTAATAACTAAGGTGATTTGTCCGTAATCGACTAAGTCAAAAATTAAAGGTTTACAAACTTGCATAAACTTGAAGCTAAAGCTATTAGGTTTACAGTTTGCAGTTAAGTTCTTAGGTATTTGCCAGTCACCTTTGCGCAAAAAAGCGGCAAAGGGTTTTTGTTGGTTAGCTTTTGTTACTGCGGCATAAATAACATTGTTGTGTGCTTTTAGCGTTGTTAAAGTTTGCTGGGCATCGTTATTGTTATCAAAAATAAGGGCTGGAGTGATGGCTAGAGATGTTACTTCTGTTAGTGCGTTGAGTTCGTGTTGTAATACTTGTTTGTTAGATAAGATGGTATTGATCAGCAAAACACTGCCTGCAATTAATAGCATCAATAAAAGACTCAGACTTATGAGAAATTTTAATTTGTTTTTTATTGAGGCATTGTATAAGCGGTTCATAGTGATGTGTTTATATTCTTATGCTGCAGACAATTTATAATTGTAGTCTTTCTGCCTAAAGATATGCTAATTATTTGGTATAGGGTAATTAACAATAGTGGCTAGTTTTAAAAGTCTGGAGCTAATGACTAATTTAGACTGTTTAATAATAGCTAGGTTTATAGTGAGTTGAATTTTTCCCTTAATGTTTTCAAGTCCAACTAGGCCACCAGCTTTAAGAAACTCACTGTTTTCTCCTATGGTTAATATAGGTTTATCTTTTAGTTCTAGTAATAATGGGATTAATTTATTTCTCTCAAGTTCGCTTATGTAAATTAACTGGCATTGATTTAGCTCGCGTAGTCTTGAGATGTTAATGATATGGATTGGTCTTTTGTTTACTTGTTTGTTGTTTATTAAATTTGAAAAGGATTGTTGAACTACATTGTCACCATAAATACATAGATTAAAAGTGCTTTCTGGTTCCTTAAAAACGAGTTCAGGCCATGTGGTAAACCTGGCAATATTGATGGTTAATGCGGCTAAAACGGTTTGTTTTTCGATGGATTGCGGCCATGCTTGGTTTGTAGAGCTAAAGAATAGCGCTATGCAAAGCATTGAAAAAAACATTTTATTTATAGAGGGCATAATGTTGGTTGGCAATTAAAAGGACCAGGCTAATTTGCCGTACATACCGCGATCTATTTCAGTGGGTGT